>NZ_CP037422.1:2920019-3264185 GCF_007748175.1 Gimesia aquarii | reverse complement strand
TCTCGTTCCTGGTCATTTTTTGCGAGCCGCTTTTTATCAGATAACGCTTTCAATTGTTCATTCAGGTCTTTTTGACGTTGTGCCAGTTCTCTGAGTCGATTGAGAATTTGTAATGCTTCGCGATCAGGTTGTGCTGCTTGAGCTTGAGACGCCTGATTTTCTGTTTCGTAACGTTGTTTCTTGTTGGTCAACTCAAGTTGTTGCATTTGCTGTTGAGAGCGACTGCTGCCTCCTCCTTTACTGCCTCCACCATTCTTGTTTTTTGAGACACGATGTTCTCTTGCTCTCAGTTTCAACAATAATTGGTAACTTGACTGTTCTGTATTGAGGGCAGCCGTGAGTTGTTCAACATTGCGAGATTGATTGACTGAATCGAGAATCGAGACGGTTTCCTGCATTTTATGGACGACAGAATCGATGATTACTTTTGACTTGTGCGATTTGACCTTTGAAGCCAGTTTTAAAACACTGGTAACTAATGCCTGTTGAGCTTCATGAACCGTTGATACATCTTTGTTGAATTGATCAGAGACTGTGGATTTGATTTCCCGTCGAATAATTTTCCAGGTCGCATTGATGATTTGTTTTTGTTGTTCCGCCAGTTTTTCTACCTGCTTTGCATTCCCTCCAGACTTTTTTGATTGTGATGAGCTACTCGCAGACCGCCCTTCTCTGAAGATTTCCTCAAAGTGGCGAACTTCCATGAAGTACATATCACTGAGTACTTTGCGCGTGTTGCCATCAGGGGCAATATCTTCTGCAAAGAGGTAATACGAAATTAAAGTGTCCGGCTGGACCTGGAGGCGTTCCAGAGAGAGCAGATGTTCTGCGACAAATTCTAAAACAGGCTTTGTTGTTTCACGTAGCGAGAGAGTCTGCGCTGTTTGTCCGGGAATTGTATAGACGAGACCCACTTGTTGCAGACCAAAATCATCACTGACACTACCTTGCACTAACGCTTCTTCCAGTGGAGAGACACGCGTATCACGGGCTGGGAATGTGACCTTGATTTCGGGAGGCAGGTTGGGAACGACCACCAGATCAATATAAGGCGGCGTTCGATTTTCGCGTGAATGAGAATCGATCAAACGCAGATTCCAGGACTGGTTATTCTCTGCGATGATTCTGATTCGGGCTGACATGCCATCTGAGCTGACTTTCAGCGGAAGCGGTTGCTGATTTTCTGATTCGAGTAACGCGGTTTGCACTGGTTTGTTAAAACGAGCCTGTAACTCAATTGACGAACCGACGATCGCACTCATTTGTAACGCGTCTTCCATTTTTTGCGTGGGTCGTCCTGTATAGTCAGGAGCGTTAATCACCGTATCCAGTTGAAGCAGTTCAGGCAGAACAAAGACTTTGACCTGATAGGTTTCTGATTCCCAGGAATCTGCCTGGACGATATAGGAAAGATCATGGGCAATCTTAGGTAATCGGACCGCAAATATAGGATCGTCCAGATGCTTGTCTAATGGGATGGTTTGGGGTTCATCGGAAGCTGAGGTAATTCGCAAGGTTGCTGTTTCAGGAGTTTCTCCTGTAAAACGGGCGGTGATCAACAAAGGATGATTTTTTTCAAGCTCTATCGTTCCCGGTTTGATTTCGACCAGATACTGTTTGCTATCTGAGGTAGTAGCGAGTGGGATTTCTTTTGGTAGTGGTGCTGCTTTCAGGTAGGACCAGCAACTGAGACAACCAACAAACCAGGCTGTGAAACAGACTACATGAGCGGTACTTTGCAGAAATAACTTGCGGTTGGAGATGGTTTGCCTCCAATCGTGTTGTGTTCCGTGTTCAATGACTTGTTGAACCAGGCGGTTTTGTAGAAATGTTGGATGAATTTCATTCGTTGCGTTTTCCAATTCCAACGTAGCCAGCAGACTGGTATCCAAATCCGGATAAGTTCGTTCTATTAATGTTGCAACTTTATGTCTGTTGGCGGGCGAAAGGAGTTTGTGAACCCGAGAGAAAAGTGTTCCTATCGCAGCTAAAAACGGAATCCCAAGCAGTACAGCCAATAAAAAGAGTTGATCTTGCTGCGAGGAAATCGGTTTGAGAAAAAGACATGCGAGTATCGTCAGGCCGCCGGCAGCCAGCCAAATCAGTGTCAGTCGTTTCAATTTTCGACTGGCCTCATAACGAAACACGACTTGATTAAGTTGTTGTATGAGATCGGGAAGGCCCATATTTACGCCTTTCGTGTCGCTGAAGTAGGACTGGCGATCCATTTCGCCAGCAGGGTTTCCAGACAAAGCATTGCGAGAGCGACAATGATCAGCCAACGCCAGATTTTTTGTTTTTGTTCCAGTTCTTGAATGAGTACCTGACGTCGAACATCGAAAGACTTTGACTCTGCTTCGGTGGTTTCACCAGGTTTAAGGAGCTTGACTCCCAATGCTTCCAGCTTTTCCACTGCTAGTGGGGCGGTTTTGCTTTCGTCAATTGCCAGATTGACTGCAAACGTTTGTGCTGGCATGTTTTCTTCTTCGACCATAACCTCATAGAGACCCGGTTGAATGTTTTCTTCAAGGTCGGCTTTGCCGATAGCTAACTTAATGGGGGATGAGTTGAGGTTAGCGATTTTTGTGAGTTGTTTGATGTTCGGCAATTTGATTTTTTCGTCGACTGTGAATTGTGAAGGAACTTCGATCAACCTTGCATTTTGAGCCAGAATCACGTTCATCATCGGTACAAATTTGGTAGAAAGTGCGAACTGACTTTCCTGGGGAGTCCAACCAAATGTCATGACGATCAACTGCCCTTCTCCACTTGGAATATTCAGAATCGCAGGATGCACATGATCGAAGCGCGCGAGAACCTGATGTGGGACGCTGTCTGGCAAGCTCAGTCGTTGATACTTCCAGAACTTCAGTTTTGTAAAGTCTGAGAATTCAGGAGCCTGAAACATTTGAAAGGTCGGATGATCAAAGTTGATGTTCGTGAGTAGTGCGTAGCCATTTACTTCAGCGGGAGCAACGGTCAATTTTCTGGCTATTTTTTGTGGGAAAGGGAGTAATGATTTTAAGGTTTGACTGGCTCTCTCATTATGTAAAGAACAGAGCACGATTCCACCTTGTTGCAGATATTGTTTCACCAGACTGGTTTCAGACTGTGATAGTGGGCGGCTGAGTATCATCAGATGAATCTTGGTCGAAGCAATCAAAATTTTGGGTGAATCAGGGCCGACTGTCAGATAATGAACTTCTCGCGATTTGGTGGAAGGAAATGCCCGTTTGGCAAAAAAGTCAGGAGATTGAGTGGCGCTGGTTTCGGGTGTGGCGTAATGCACGATATTTAATTTTGTTTTTGTAATTGGCTGAAGATAAAGCGTATTGTCAAAATCATGCGCATCGCCACTGAGAACGATTTGTTTGACATGCTGCATATCTTCTTGTGTCGGTATTTGGACCACGCGCGATTGACCCCGGGGAACATAAACTTGTTTCGATGTACTCTCTTTCCCCTGGCAGGTGAGTGTAAATTGCTCCTGTTTGGAATCGGCGGCATTAACGATGCGCACAGTCGCCTCGGATGACTCATTCAATGCCAGCAATTGTAAACCGGCATTACTTGTTTTTTTGACTGGCAGTTGATGTAAACGAACTTTGAGTTCCTCTGGCCATGAGAAATTATTAAGTGCATTAAGTTGAGAACCTGCCTGAAAATCAGTGATCAGTTCAATCGTGCTGTTTTGCAGAGGAGTTTTTGCTGGATCGGAAGCGGCCTGCTGCTGTAACAGCGCAGCAATTTCAGTCAAAGCCTTACCAAGATTTGTAGAATTCCATCCAGGGGTTAACTTTGTGAGTCGTTCCTGATCGAATTTATGGGACTGATGAGTTTTTAGCTGTTTTGTTTCATTAAGACCTTTAACAGGAGTCAGCTTCGAATCAAAGGTGTAAATTGCGATTTGATTCTTCCTCGCTTGTTGAATGATGTTTTTGGCTTTTTCTAGAGCTGCGTTCCAAAGTGTTTCCCGCCGCATGCTGGAACTCGTGTCGATCAACAAAATGGTTTGCTGAGTTGTGGAATTCTTAGCCAGTTCAAGATCCTTGCTTTTGAAAAAGGGACGTGCAAAAGCGGCGACCAGTAACATCACGGCGACAGCCCGAAGTAGTAATAGTAACCAGTGTTCAATTTTGTTTTTGCGGTTCGTCTGAGGGGGCTTGTGTTCCAGGAAGCGGAGCGTACTGAATTGAAAGACATTTTTAGGTTGATGTCTGACCAGATGCAGTAAGATCGGTAAGCCGACGGCTATGATTCCAAATAAATAGAGTGGGGTCAAAAAACTCAACGGTACTTCCTCTATTATTAAATTACTTCCATGCGGCGCGATCGGTTAGAAAACTGGATAAGCCCGACTCCAGCGGCGTATCCGTCGTCAGTTTGTGGTAATGCACTCCTTGCTGTCGACAAATCGTTTGAATTTCTTCCAAATGTTGGTCCATTTGCTGCTGATAATTGGCCTGAGCTGCTTTCGGATTCAGGGCCATATGGTCTCCTGATTCCAGATCTTCAAAAATCGCGGTTTCACTGAAGTCAAAATGAAGCTCAGCCGGGTCAAGGATTTGAAACAAAGCAACCTCATGGCCTTTGGCACGCAGATATCCCAGGTGTGTACTTAACTCCTCAGTGGGAGAAAGCAGGTCGGAGACTAACACGACCAACCCCCGTTTCTTGATGGTTTCTACTGCATGTTTTAACGGAGAGATGAAATTGGTATGGGACCCCTGTGGAGGTCGTTCCAGTTCAATCAGGATTCTTCTAAGCTGACCGCGGGTAAAACGCGCAGGCACAACTGATTCGACCTGTTCATCAAAGATAATCAGACCACTCGCATCACGTTGAGTTGAAAGAAAATAGGCAAACGTCGCGACCAGGGTTTTGGCATAATCTGCTTTGGAATAACCCAGGCTGTGGAATTGCATGGACGAACTTAAATCGAGCAGCATATGACAGCAGAGATTCGTTTCTTCTTCGTAGCGTTTGATAAAGTGCTGATTCGATCGGGCTGCCAGTTTCCAGTCGATGTGGCGGGGATCATCACCAGGTGAGTACTCTCGGTATTCAGTGAATTCTACCGAAAACCCGTGGTAAGGACTGCGATGTAAACCATTCCAGGATCCTTCCACAACCGATTTGGCCCTTAGTTCCAAAGATTTGATGCGCATTAAACAGGCTGGGTCAATGCGCTGGGATGCGAATCGCTGATTCTGTTTCGTTTTGTGAGGGGAATTTTGTTTCATTGAAAATGAACTCATGCTGCAACGGGCCTTTTCGTAGATTCAATCAATTGCTGGACAATCTGTTCGACGGTAATGCCTTCCGCTTCAGCACGATAATTGATCAGGATGCGGTGTCTGAGGACAGGCGCCAATAATGCCTGAATGTCTTCCATTGTGACGTGCACTCGCCCCCACAGAACCGCGCGTGCTTTGGCTCCGAGAATCAAGCTTTGTGCAGCTCGCAGTCCAGCACCCCAGTTGACCCATTCATTCACAAAGTCAGGAGTGCCCGGCTGATGAGGACGAGAAGCGGCGCAGAGTTGAACTGCATAACGCACAATCTCTTCAGCAACCGGAACGTCGCGGACAAATTGATGAAACTGTTGAATGTCATGGCCCGTGAAGAGAGGGACAATCGGTTCAGAATCGCGGGCCGTGGTTTGAGTGACCACGGCGACTTCGTCATCCTCCGAAAGATAGTCGATGACCAGATTAAACATGAAACGGTCCAGCTGCGCTTCGGGGAGCGGGTAGGTGCCCTCCATTTCGATTGGGTTTTGAGTCGCCAGTACAAAAAAGGGTTTGTCCAGTTCGTATTTGACGCCGGTAACCGTAACTTGTTTTTCCTGCATCGCTTCTAATAAAGCTGCTTGAGTTTTAGGAGGTGTCCGGTTGATTTCATCGGCTAAAAGGATATTGGTAAAGACAGGTCCTTTGACGAATTTCAATCCTTGTTCGTCTTGAGAATCTGCAGCTAAAATTTCTGTGCCCGTGATGTCTGCAGGCATCAGGTCTGGTGTGAACTGAATGCGTTGTGATTTCAATTTGAATACCTGGGCCAGTGAATTCACCAGTAATGTTTTGGCGAGTCCGGGGGCTCCTGTAATAAGACAGTGCCCTCCTGCAAATAATGCAATTAGAAGTTGATCAATGATTTCTTTTTGTCCGATGACCGCTTTGGAAATTTCGGAGTCTATCTGTTGACGACTATTCTGCAGCATTTCGAAAATGCGTTCTTCTTCACTGCGGCCCTCAGGGGTGACAAGTTTCAAGTTCACGATTCAGCTCCTGAAAAAACGATAAAATGACGTGCGCTGCATTCAATGTGTCATTGCATAAAAGACGATATTAATTCCCAGGGGGTAGGCTTTCTTTTCCGAAAACTCTTGAAAATACCATTTGTCCTCCCCTTCTCTTTCCCAGCCATCACCCAGGTCAGTATTGTGACAAACAACGGTCATCAGACGACCTTGGTCGTCGAATAAGCCGCGATAATGAACTTCTTTTGCGTCTTCCCGTTCCCAGGTGATTCCCTCGGAACGTCCCCACTGTGCGACACCAATACTGGGAACTTGTGGCTTTTCTTTAAGATCATAGACGCAGTGAAAAATCGGATGCTCCAGCGGAATATCTACCAGTTCTCGTTCTGGAAAAACACGTTTCATTTCCAAAGCGAAGTTATCCCATTCCGCTTCACCCCAGAAGTCGTCGACCATCATGAATCCGCCGTTGGTTAAATAGCGTCTGAGGGCGGTCACTTCTTCTTCCGTGAATTCCAGAGAGCCGGGCTCAATCATATAGATGAAAGGGTAATCAAATAGTTCTTCATCGCTCAGTTCCAGAATGCGTCCTTGCGGATCGACTTTCATGGAAGTGAGTTGCTGCAAACGATAAGAGAAATTGAGATCACTATCGGGGTAATCGGTGGCCCAGCGTCGCCAGCCTTGATGTGAGTTGTATCTGATTCGGACAAATGTGAAGACATCATGTTTGAATTCCGAGTCATTTTTCCAGTCCGGAACTCCACCTCGGTCCGAGGGAATCGACGGACTGTATTGCCCAATGCTGATCGTAACCACGATCAATGACACGCAGATCACTGCTGATGAAATCAAACTCGTTCTCATGGTCGGCTCCTCCTTGAGCCTGATTAGTCCATATCAAAACCTGTTTTCATGGTTTTAAGGTTTGTTTGTTGTCAGTTCGAGTAATAGTTGATGCGCCTCTCGGAAACGAGGCGCCTCTTCGAGCGCAATGAGTGTGTGTCGTTTTGCCAGTTGGAAATCATTTTGTTTCAGTAAACGGGCAAGTTGATAATGAGCTTCTGCTTTATTGTGCGGATTCAGCACCAAAATGGCGCGATAAGCGTTGATTGCTTCCTGCTGTCGTTTCAGTTCGATACAGGCTTTAGCAAGTGCCTGTTGAGTTTCTTGGTAGAGTGGGTTAATTGCGTGTGCCTGTTGGGCCGTTTTGTAAACTGCGGGCCAGTTTTGTGACTTCTGATAGAGTTCAGTGAGTCGATGAAAGACATTCAGGGCATTGGGATCAATTTCCGCGTATTGCTCAAGTATTTTCTGTTCCTGATCAAAACGCTTTTGTTGTCTAAAGAGGTTTGCTAATTTCTCACTGGCATTATCTGATCCTGTATAGTGAGGATAGAGTTGAATCAGTTTCTTCAATACCACTTCAAGTTCTTTGAGCCGGTTCTCTTCTTCAAGAACCTGAGCATATGCCATGAGGCCTTTGAAGTGATGGGGGTGTTCTCGAATCCATTCCTCAAATCGCTGTGTATCATCACTCATCAGAGCGGTCAAATTCTGTTCTGACCAATCGATAGAAGGCCCAAAATTCCGGGCCTTCTCGTTTATGTAGATCGCGAATTCCTGTTCCAGCTCTCCCAGAGTCTTTGTACGTCGTTCAATGGCGACATTAATGGGAATTCCAACACGTAGATCATTTAAAATTTGTTTTAAAGCTTCAAACCCGAACTGTTCGATCAGATATTCAACGACAATCGAAGATTGATAATATGCGAATTGAATGTGCATGCCGCTTTTGGGATTAAGAAACGCACTGCTTAATTCACTAATCGGTGTGGCTTCCCCTTTCAGAATCATCTCCCGGTATTCAGGAATCATAGTCTCACCCCAACGGGGATTTTTTTGCCGTTCTTCATAAACAGAAATGCCTTCACTGATCCAACGTGGCATTTTGTTTTTTGTAAGTTCTAATGTAACAACGTGACAGAATTCATGCCATAAGACAGACTGCCAGTTGGTGGGGTTCTCTGATTGAGACGCAGGGCTGTTCGCCGTGATCACTTTTCCGAAGCAGACACCCAGATAGCCGGAGACGGCAGGCATTCCAAATGTACGTACGGCAAAATCGTCGGGATCGGGAAAGATTTCGACAGTGATTTTATCTTTGAGTTTGAAATCATATTTTTGGCAGAGTACTTCTCGCGCTTCGTGTAAGAGTTTGATGACCTCCTGGCCGTAGACGTCTGCTTCTTTCGATTCCATACGGATGACAAAATAATCATCTTCCAGCGTTTTGAATTTTGCCAATTGGTCTTTCAGTTCCAGCAGGTTGAACGTCGTTGTATCGTACCCATCTTGATGATGGGCTTGCAGTGCGTGCTCCCAGCCGCTGACTTCGCGTCCCAAACGAAGTTCATCCTGTGCTAATTGAATCCGAGCGGGAAGGAAATTCGAATCCTTCTCTAGAGCCTGCTGTTGATATGCGGCTCCTTCTTGAAACCGATAGTGTTCAGATAGCTTTTTTCCAATGAGATAGTCGACTTCGGGATTTTGATCGTGATGACTTAATGCCTGCCAGTAATAAGCGGTTTCAGCATCAGGTTGATTTTCCAGATGAGCGATGACTGCCAGGTAGGACCAGGCCTCTGCCAGATGTCGGTTGATTAACAAAATTTGATCCAGTTGCTTTTTAGCGTCATCGTATTGTTCGGAGTGAATCAACTGGGAAACTTGATGTAGCTGTGTGGGGATATGCTTGGGGTTTGAGTTGAGTACCTGAATGAGTAGTTTTTGTGAACGTTCCGGATTCGAACGTTGCATTGACATCGCCAGACCAAATAGAAGGTCGGCATCATTGGGAATGTGTTTCAATGCCGTTTGAAATGTTTCTTGTGCCAAAACAAAGTCGTTCTTAGCTAATGCCAGGCTCCCAATGGCCAGATACGCATTTCGATGAGTCGGATATTCTTTGATCGCACGATCGTAAAATGATTCAAGCACTTCTCCCGGATCAAAATGTTTTAATAATGAAGCTTGTCCCAATGCGACCAGGCTATCGGCGTCGGTATAACGCCAGGCAGAACGGTTGGCGAGTTCATGAATGCTGTTTAAGAACACGAAGGCTTCATCGCGTTGATTATTCAACAGATAGATTTTATAAGCCAACAATCTGAGTGGCAGGCTCCAGGAATAGCGTTTGAGGCCGGCACCGATTGTTTGTCTGGCTTCAACGTATTGTCCAACGGCTAGCTCAGCTTGTGCTTTGAGTGCAGGCCATTCGGAGCCGTATGTTTTTTGATTGATGGCAGTTTCGGCGGTTGCGATGCATTTTTCATATTGGCCGGAAAGTAATAATTGTTCGCAACTCTCAATCTCTGAGGCGTATGATGATTCAGGGATTGTAGTGTAAGTGACGATCAAACAAAGCGATAACAGAAGCTGACAGAGGGAGCGGAGTTTGTAAGTAGAAAGCTGGTGCAGAAGTGGAATGGTGTAATCAATCCAGAATCGTAAACTCTGCACTCTTTGCATATGCGCCCTTCCATGGGAACGTTCAATCGGCGAAATTCATTCGCGTACATTGAAATCAGTATTCTTCAGTGTAAGGATAGTAATCAAATCTAATCCAAAGGCACTGAAGAATTCATTTTGACTCAATTTTAAGGACGCTTGCTGTAGATCATGAGTGTGAGCCAACAGGGAACCATATCTGATATCCTTGATGTGTGCAAGAAGAGTTTTATCGGGAGGGATTTGGATTACACTGACAGCTTGTATTTCACGCTAAGATCAAAACAAAACAGGCAGAAATCTCAACGGGTTGCGTGTTGAGATTCTGCCTGTTTGTGATTTTTGTTCAGATACTAAATATTAGCAGGAACAAAGTTCAAGTAAGGTACTTAATTAGAATTCACCTAGAGTTTGACCATCATTAACAATGGCTAGTCTCTGATAGGTTCCTAGGGAAATCGCTCCTACTGCTGTGTCAAAGTCACTAGCGTCAATATTTTCACTTATGAAGCGAACAGTACCGTCTCCCAATAGGAAGTGACAACCACCAACGTGCTGGCTACCAAAACCACGATGAGCAGCAGCATTTTGTTGGTTGATGCGTGTAGAGTCTGAGACATCACCAGTTGCATCCTCTTTTAGGTCACTTAAAGGGGAAATGATCCCACTAGGACCAATTCGATTATAACGACCTCCTGCCCAGATGGCAGCGGCAGGTTGTTGAGTTGCTGGTGCACTATTTCGAAATGCACGTTCACCGACCAGCATAGTATTCGAAGCACCATCTGTGAAATCACGGAAACGAAGAGCACTACGTTGGTAGAATGTTCCTTTGTTTGTATAAGTTGTGTTAGGAGCAATGCTTGAAGTATGGCCGGAAACTCCAGGATAATTTGTTGTACCATAGCCAGCGGGTACATTGTCTGTTCTTTCCGTATTGATCGCAGGTGCGACAGACGAAGGGCAACGATATACTGGAATTGACGTCTGTAATGCGTTGACTACTCCACCTAAAGTGTCAGTCGCTAGTGGCAGTTGAGCTTGGCCATTTGGTGAGATCGCGTTGTACAATGATGCCTGATCCATGAATGGTAAGAGAAAGGTAGACCAAGCCCAGCTAAAATCTTCAGTAGCAGAAGCGTTTCTTACATAACCCAAAGGAAATACACGATGCGTTTCGGCATAGTTGTGAATTGCCAGTCCGATTTGTTTCAAATTGTTTTTACAGGTAGAACGGCGGGCTGCTTCTCTAGCCTGCTGCACTGCCGGGAGAAGTAATGCAATCAGAATCGCAATGATTGCAATCACAACAAGTAGTTCGATTAGCGTGAACCCGCGCTTAGAGGTTCCAGTACATCTCTTCATTTAAGACTCCAGTGAAACTATGGGTTTAGAGGGTGCCTGCGAAAAAGTTTACAGCTACTCTTTAGAATCAAGAGTAAGTTTGAGCAGGCCAGAAATTACACCTGTCATGAAGAGGAAACAAGAACGGAATAAACTTAGTTTAAAAAAAACTAAAAATATTTTTTTCGTAGTGCGGTTGTGTGTAGTAAGTTGCCTTTTAACCCTTTTTTATAGGGTGTTTTTTTATTAAAAATTTGTGAATGTTTCGTTTTTTAAACGAACGTGACGTTCTGTGCATAAGAAAAAACACTACTAAAAAAAGGCAGAGACTGTAGAGAGAAATCAGCGTCGTAAACGCTCGAATCGAGCCAGCGCCATCAAAGGAAAGTAAGTACGGTAGAGGTGATACTTGAGATAGAACACTTTGGGAAAACCGGTTCCAGTAAATGGTTCTTCGTCCCAGTTTCCATCTTCATTTTGCGCTTCGATTAAAAAGTGGATACCACGTCTTACCGCCGCGGAATCAATTTCACCGGCTGCCATTAATCCCATTAAAGCCCAGGCAGTCTGTGAAGGTGTGACAGTTCCCTGCCCGCGTAAGGAAGGATCTGCATAGCTGTCTGCTGTTTCACCCCAGCCACCCGATGGTTGCTGTTTTGATTTGATCCATCCCGCGGCACGGACGATGCGAGGATCATCTTCAGGAATTCCTATTTGAGTTAATCCTGTAATGGCTTGCCAGGTTCCATATAAATAATTGACACCCCAGCGGCCATACCAGCAATGGTCCTCTTCCTGTTCGCTCCATACATATTCAACTGCACTTTGGGAAGCAGGGTGTCCGCTAGGTAGTTGGACATCAGCAAAGGCTTCCAGAACACGCGCCGTTAGATCGGCGGTACTGGGATCGACCATTGCATTATGGTCAGCGAAAGGAACCTGTGTGAACAATTCCCGATTATTATCGCGATCAAAAGCACCCCAGCCTCCATCTTTATTTTGCATGCCTAAAATCCAGTGAATCCCACGTTGGATGGCGCCGATCATCGGTTGTAATAGATCCAGATCAGCGTAGGCTTGCTCCCGGGATTCACTTCGCCCGGTAATGATGGCTTCGGTGTTCAGATTTTCGTCGTAGGGATTCCATTCCGGTGTTACCAGAAAGTCGGTCAGCCAACGATCATTCTTTAAAGTTTTAGGCATACAACGGCGGAGTGCCATGATGACCATGGCTGTATCATCCACATCGGGGTAAAACTCATTATTAAATTCAAAATACCAACCACCGGGAGTTTTTGATTGGCTGGAGTTAATCCAGTCTCCCGGTTGTTTTGCTTCCTGGGAAAGCAACCATGTAACACATTTTCGAATTGCTGGATGTCGATTAGAAACTCCCGCTTCCCGCAAAGCGATGGTACTCAGAGCAGTATCCCAGACGGGAGACTTGCAGGGTTGCAGGCGGATGCGATCTCCCTCGCGAATCTGTAGTTTTTTCAACTCCCGTAATGCGCGCTGGATATCAGGACTGGTCTCTTCTTCTCCCAGGCATTTCAACGCAATCACAGTCCAGATGATAGGCGGAAAAATCGCGCCCAGTCCATCGCTCAATTCGAAGCGGGCCTTCATCCATTGATGGGCTTTGTTGACGGCTTTGTTGCGAAGCGGTTTGATTCCCCATTTTTCTATAACTTTGATTCCCTGATCGACGAACTGGAATACCCGATGCCAGTTGATCCAGGTTTTTTTTTTGAGCGAATCGAGGGCTTCCGATTTCGGCATGAACTTGGGGTACGCTGCAGGATCGCCTGTAAACAACTCGGAAATCCCCTGCTCTGGTGGGAGTGAAATCGAAGGACGATAAGCCCATAGAATACTAAGCGGGACCAGAATCGTGCGTGACCAGGCCGACATCTCAAAAATATTAAAAGGCATCCAACGTGGAATCAGCATCAGTTCTGGTGGGACTGCCGGGCATGCTGCATAGGGAATCACTCCCAGCAAAGCGAGATAATAGCGGGTAAAACTATTGACGGCTTCGACTCCTCCTGCTGCAAGAATCGCGCTGCAGGCACGTTGCATATAATCTGCTTCTGGCGAATGTCCCGTCAGCTTGAGTGCAAAATAAGCTTTGACCGAAGCACTGATTTCGATGGGACCTTCCGGATACATGTTCCAACCGCCTTCAGGCATTTGTGTATCCAACAAATGGTTTGCCGCTTGTATTGCATCCTCAGAGTTTTGTTTTCCCAGAAACGCCAAGAGTAGAATGTATTCCGATTCCAGGATCGAGTCACCTTCCAATTCTCCGACCCAATATCCATCGTCATGTTGTAGTGAAAGGAGATAGTCGCGAGATCGCGCAATACCTTTCAGCAGGTTCTCTGGGTGGTCGAACGGAGCGGCTTCCGTACTGGGAAAAATTTTGAAGGTGGGCGTTTGGTGGCCGTCCGCCGTGCTACCGGTAAGGTCGCTGGCTCTTAGTCTGCCTGAATTCATTTCAGGTGCTCCCTGACTTGATTTACAAAGGATTCCATTCCCTGAATTTGGGGTGTTTTTCAGCAAGAGCTGAGAGTCTGTGCGCACCCCATTTCGAAACCAGGATCTTAGAGATGTATTGGTTTTCGTACAACCTCAATCCTCATAAGGGGTTTGAGAATAGAGAGAAACGGGAACTTTACCTGGACCTGTTAAGTTAACAGGATTCGCTTTGGGCAGCCAGTTTGGGAGGTTCGCTACCGGCTTCCACCTCATGGCCAGAAATGATGACTTCGAAACCGAGGTCGGCAATCATTTCATAGTCCGCATCTGCAGACTGGCCTTTCGTTGTAAGATAATCGCTCACAAACATCGAGTTTGCTGCATATAAGCCCATGGCCTGCATAGAACGCAGATTGACTTCTCTACCACCGGCGATTCGAATTTCTGAGGCCGGGTTGGCCATTCTGAAGAGACAGAGCGCCTTCAGGCAATAGCGAGGATCAAGTTCATCGACTGCTTCGAGTGAAGTACCTTCAATCGAGTTCAGGAAATTCACCGGAATTGACTTAGGCTCCAGATTACGCAGTTCGAATGTCGTGTCGACGATATCTTCGGGAGTTTCGCCCATTCCCACAATGAGTCCACTACAGAGTTCCATACCTGCATCACGGGCGACTTTCAGTGTTTGTATACGGTCTTCATAGGTATGTGTCGAACAGATTTTGTCATAATAGTCGCGGCTGGTGTTGAGATTATGATTGATGCGATTCACGCCTGCCTGCTGAAGACGTTGAGCCTGATCTTCGTTTAACAGCCCCAGACAGCAGCAAATACGCAAGTCATAAGTGGACTTGATTTTCTCAACGACGGAAGCTACGTGTTCTACTTCTTTGTCAGTCGGGCCGCGTCCACTGGCAACAATGCAATAAGTTCCCGCTTTGGCTTCATCAGCGGCTTTGGCTCCATCCATTAACTTTTCTTCGTTCAGCATTCGGTACTTGGGTATCTCTGCTTGTGAGCCACGCGCCTGTGAACAATAACCACAATCTTCGGGGCAGAGACCACTTTTGGCGTTTTTAAGGTAATAGAGCTGTACCTGTTTCCCAAAATATTGCTTTCGAATCCGAAAAGTTGCTGCCAGCATTTCCAATAATTCGTCATCAGACGCATTTAATATTTCTAAACCTTCGGAGCGGGTAATCTGGTAACCGGACAAAACCTGGTCAGCCAGAGTCTGCCAGCGGGAAAGAGATGAATTAGCCTGAACGTTCATCGAAGCCATCTTTCGAAGTAGGAGAAGCAATTTATTATCAGCCGTGTGGTTCCACACGATTTTCAGTGATACGAAGTTGAATCCATATTAACATATCCAGTGGGTACATCAGAATGCATACTGTGTTTAGGACACGTATTGCCACTATGATAGGCGAAATGGGAGAGAGTACAAGTGAGTCGGGCGGCTGGAATTGGAGCGGTGTACGGGAATTGTCTATATTGGCTCAGTATGAAGTTCTGACCCATTTCTGGCTGACATCACCTTCGTCATCTCGAAGAGTGAACATTTTATCTTCAATCGAATGAATTTTCCGGGTAAATTTATCTCCCCAGACTTGATTGATATATTCCAGCTTGTTTTCCGGTTTTCCGCCGACAGTGCGTAACGTCAGTGTGCCCTCGTTGAGGCTCCATTCGATATCAATGGTAATTTGATTCCCCAGGATTGTTTTCCAGATTCCCTGGGGTTGAATCACCATTGTCGCAGCCCCATTTTCTTTGATTGTGAGAATCCGCTTACTATTGCTCTTTGTTTGTTCCCATTGACCGACGAGTTTGGCAAGGATTTCGTCTGTTGATAAACCTTGAAAAGAAGCAGATGGAACTGTCTCATCTAAAGCAGATGATGTATCAGTTTTGGTTGATGTGACTGGGCGAGCCACTGATGGACGGGATTTGATGCGTGCGGGAATCTGTTGCAATGTGAGCTGAGCAGCACGCAAGCTTTTCTTAGACCGGTTCTGATCAGAATTCCGCGTTTTTGACAGGAACAACATGGAGATTCCCATCAAAATTACGAATATGATACCAGTTTTTCTCATTCCAAACGTCCTGTTAGGTTCTGTTCACCAAACAACAATATAACTATATCTTATATTCGGCTTGTAAGAACAGTTGGATTCCGCAAAAAATCAGGGATCTGGCAGTTTATTTAAGAATGTCGCTGCAAAAGAGCTACCGGCCAATACTTCCATTCATGCTTTTTTTCTTGTTTGTTGTATGAAAGTGAATGTGGCTCTCTCCAATCACGGCTGAGAGCTGCGATTCAAACTCCTGACTACAGGAAACACGTAGATTTCCGGGAGGATTTAAGACGTAGCGTAACTGTGTGTCTGATTTTTCCTGATCGACGGAGTCTACGACCAGAATGACTTCGGTCTGGCCAGGAAATTGGGATAAAATGTCGTGTACATTGACCATATCCTGGCGGTTATGGACGCCTCGTTTGAAGTTAATCGCCAAGCGGTCTGTAAACTGTTTTCGGGCATCATTCAAAGTAAAGAGCTGATCCACAACCACATTGGGCTCTCTGCCCCGTTTATCAATTTTCCCTTTGATGATTACCATCTCTTCCAGTTTGACCTTTTCACCCACGCGGGCAAATTGCTCTGGCCACATGATGCAACGTACCAAACCATGGGGGTCTTCCAAGTCAAAGTTGACATAACGTGTATGACCGTTCTTGCTGGCTTTTTTGGTGGCCGCATTTTTAATTGAAGAAATCATACCTGCTAAGATGACTTCTTCGCGATCTTCCATTTCAGACAGTTCATTGGTTTTATGTTGTGCATATTTGGTAAGCGTGTCTCCCACCTCAGCCAATGGATGTGATGTCAGGTAAAAACCGAAGACTTCTTTTTCTGCGGCCAGTTTCTGGGCTCGCGGCCACTCTTCCGCTTCTGGTAGTAATGCGTTATCACTGGATTCAACTTCATCATCGACTGGGTCATCATCAAACAGACTCTTTTGTCCGCGGGCCCGGTCACGGTGTATATTGATCGCTGATTGCACAGCGCGTTCGACCGTGAGCATCAACTGAGCCTGATGGCCTCCCAGACTGTCGAGCGCGCCCGCTTTGATCAGGATTTCAATCATACTTTTATTTAGTGTTTTAGGATCAACACGTTCACAGAGATTAAAAATACTTGTGAAGGGTCCGTTTTCTTCTCTTTCTTTAACAACCTCTTCCAGAGCTTGTTCGCCAACGCCTTTGATCGCACCCATGCCAAAGCGAATTTTTTCACCATCCACACTAAATTCGACATCAGATCGATTAATATCAGGCGGCAATACTTCAAGTTTCATGCGACGGCAATCATCGACATGTTCGTTAATCCGTTCATGGCTCTCCATACCACATGAAAGCAATGCAGCCATGAATTCTTTCGGATAATGCGCTTTGAGGTAAGCCGTGGCATAGGCCACACCTCCGTAAGCGGTCGAATGTGATTTGTTAAATCCATAGCCAGCAAATTTTTCGATCATGTCAAACAGATCGACCGCCAGTTGTTCATCGACTCCTCGTTCTTTGGCGCCGCTAATGTACTGGTCTTTGAACTCGGCGATGGTTTTTAGTTTTTTCTTGCTAATCGCTTTAATACAACGATACGCAGCAGAAAGTTCGATTCCCCCGACTCGGTTCAGGATCCGCATGACCTGTTCCTGATAAACCATCACACCGTAGGTTTCATTGAGGATTTCATCTACAACAGGATGCACTTTCGGAATCGGAATGCGGTCGTTTTTAACATCCACATATTGCATCACCATGCCCCCTTCCAGAGGGCCGGGGCGATACAAGGCAGAAGTAGCAATAATGTCTTCGAACTTGTCCGGCTTCATTTTTGTCAGCAAGTCGCGCATGCCGCCACTTTCCAACTGGAAGATCCCTTTGGTTTCTCCCCGCTGTAATAACGCGAATGTTTTTTTATCATCCAGCGGTAGCTTGTGTGGATCAATGTCGATGTTGCAATGTTTTTTGACGTTTTGAACGGCTTTGTCCAGAATCGTCAGGTTACGCAAACCCAGGAAGTCCATTTTGAGCAGGCCCACCGATTCTACGGTGGGGCCATCCCATTGAGTAATGATGTCAGTCTTCCCGGTGATCATTTGGAGTGGAACTACTTCGGACAGAGGTAAATCGGCGACTACGACTCCCGCGGCGTGTGTACCGGCACTGCGGCTCAACCCCTCAAGTTGCATAGCCAGATCCAGCAGCTGTTTAATGTCTGGATCCTGGTCATAGGCGGCTTGCAGATCAGGACTTTCCTTCAGTGCATCCTTGAGTTTGATTCCCAGTGTTTCCGGAATCATTTTTGCAATTTCATTGACCCGCGCCAGTGGAACTCCCAGCGCGCGGCCTACATCTCGAATGGCGGCTTTTGCTTTGAGCGTACCAAATGTTCCAATTTGCGCTACACTGTGTTCGCCGTATTTCTGCTTCGTATAATCGATAACCAACTGGCGTCGGTCACGGCAGAAATCGATGTCGATATCTGGCGGTTCACTTCGACTGGGGTCAAGGAATCGTTCAAACAACAAGTCATATTTCAGAGGGCAGACTTGTGACATACCCAGCAGGTATGCCACAATCGCACCACAGGCTGAACCACGCGCAGTACAAGGGATTTTTTCACTTTCTGCAAATTGCACGAAATCCCATACAATCAGAAAGTAACTGTCGTAGCCCATTTGTTCGATCACGCCTAATTCGAGGTCGAGGCGATCCCAATGTTCCTGCGTCAGCTCATCACCATACTTTACAGGCAAGCGTTCTTCACACAGTTTTCGCAGGTATTGTGTATCAGTCATTCCATCGGGAGGTTGAAAGACTGGATAGTACTTTTTGTCAGACATCTGAATGTCGACTCGATCAGCCAGTTCTTGCGTGCGTGCGACCGCGTGTTCCAAACCTGGAAATGCGTCATACATTTCATCCTGAGTACGGACGAAAAATTGATCGCCAGTCATTTTCATTCGTTTTTCATCGCTGACGACAGAACGCGTGCTGACACACAAGAGCACATCTTGCGCGAAAGCATCTTTTTGATCGACATAATGGGCATCGTTAGAAGCGACTAACGGCAGGCCCATTTTATTGGCCAGATCGACGGTTCCTTCCAGGCACTGTCTTTGAATTTCCAGGCCCGCATTCTGGATTTCCATATAAACGCGGTCGCCAAATACTTTCTCATACCAGGCGCATAGCTTTTCCGCCTCTTCCCAATCTTCACCAAGAATATGGTGCGATAGTTCACCGGCTGCACACCCCGTAAGCAGAATCAGACCTTCGCTATGTGCTTCCAGGATTTCCTTGTCGATGCGGGGTTTATAATAAAAACCTTCGAGATAGGAGGTGGAAGAGAGCTTAATCAGGTTTTCGAATCCCTTGCGGTTTTGTGCCAGCAATGTCAGATGAAAGCTGGCTTCCTTCATCCGTGAGGCGCCTTTTTCAAACCGACTGCGCGGTGCAATGTAAGCTTCCAATCCTAAGATGGGATTGATTTCCTGGCTACGGCATTGCTGATAAAAGTCCATGGCTCCGTATAAATTGCCATGATCTGTGATCGCAAGCGAATTCATACCGGCTTCTTTGACTTTACTTACCATTTCCGGTATGCGGCTGGCGCCGTCCAGCATGCTAAAGTGTGTATGACAATGTAAATGAGCAAAAGGGCGTGGGTCGCTCATAATATTCCGTGCTCCCGTCTATTTGGATGCCATCCAGGCAATAATCAGCTTGAGCTGTGAGAGATTTTGATATTGGAAGCTGGAGAGAATTCTTCATCAGCTTCCCTACTCATGAGTGTATTGGGATGATCTGATTTGTCAATCAATCTGGTCGCTTTGAGATTTTTGTTTTTGATATGTGTAATGATTGATGTCGTATCAGGGATGAAACTCTTTCAATGCGAGCTTGAATCCAAAAAAGCCGTTTTGGTTACGGTGGGGGCGAAGCGTCTGGAATTAACCAATCCAGAGATTGATATACCAGTTTACCCCATCAGAAATCGGGGGCACATACTCACAGACAAATAAAAGGGGCATATAGAATGCAGCGAAGAAAGGAGAACCCATCGAGTTATATGAAGCGAACCATTGCCAGAAGAAAGGCCCGATGGAAAGCACATACAGTGTTAACAAGATCGTTACTTGAATCAGTGAACTGATCAGATAACGCCGCCATGACCGCTTTGGGGGCGCTGCCTGCTGTTCCAATTGAGTTCGCGCTTGTTGTGGAGTAGTTTCACTTTCCATATCTGGTATTGTATCCACCACAAGTGATCGGGGTCAAATGCCTTTTAGGCTTCCGTTTTGATGGGATCGTTAATTCATATAGAATTCATCAGACTTCATCATATTCAAGTCGATTAGGGGATTTTTTGATTTTGGTGAAACCAGTCAATCGTCTCTTTCATTGCTTCCTGAAAGGTTTTATTGGGATGATAGTTCAGTTCGGATTGTGCTTTTTGTGTGCTGAAATCGAGGTTCAGACCCAAGAATTTAATCCGAGCTTGAGAGAGAATCGGTGCCTGTTTTTTGCCTAAGAATCTCCAGAGACGTTCCAAAATCCGAGCCAGATTGCGTGCAACCGGGAGTGGAACGACTTTGTTCGGCTCTTTATATTCAGCCAGTCTTGCAATGGTGGAGATAAATTCTCGTTTGCTGGCCAGTGTTACATCTGTGATGTTATATGTCTGACCTATCGCATCTTCGTTTGAGAATGCCAGAAAAACAGCATCTACCAGATGTTCTACGTATGTATTGTTCATTAATTGCTCGGGTGAACCGAGATAAGCAAACTGCCCTGATTTCAAACGCTCTAAGATGCGAGGTAATACAGTACGATCACGCGGGCCATAGATAAAGCCGGGCCGTAATATCGTGAACGGGATGGATTGTTGTTTTAGAAGTTCTTCTGATTCGATCTTGCTGAGAGTGTAGGCATCGATGCCAGATGCATGCGGAGGTTCTGTCTCATCTGTGCCGTAATGATCCCGCGCCTCGTAAACTCCCAGCGAGCTGATATGAATCAAATGTTTGATGAGACTTTGTTCTTGAAGTGCAGACAATAAATGCCCGAATCCGACCACATTTGTTTTGCGGTATTCATCAATACTGCCCCAGTCACCAACTTTAGCAGCAGTATGGACGACAATCGTCACACCACGAAGTATATCGTCCAGCGATTTTTTGTCAGTGAGATCCGCTTCAATCACTTCTGCACCTACCTCTTTAAGATATGAAGCTTTTGATGCGGAACGAACGAGTGCGACAGTTGTAATACCTGCAGTACGAGCGCGTTGAATGACACTACTGCCAACAAGCCCTGTGCCCCCGGTGACTAACAGTTTTTCTTCAGATTCTACAATCATAACTGGCATCTTGCCTCAGATTAGAATATTTACTCGGGTGGGGAATCGTTCTTTTGTTGCAATGCGGTTACGATTTTGACTGAACGCGGCCCCTGCCCTTGGAAATGAAACGTTCGCGCTGTTTCCGATGTGTGTTCAATGTTGATTTGAACAAGATCACGGGGCAAGACCTCAGCGACTTTATCAGCCCATTCGATCAGACAAACTCCATCTGCATACAAAAGATCATCGGCTCCCAATTCCAGAAATTCATCGGTATCTTTCAAACGATACGTATCGAAGTGGTAGAGCGGCAGCTCCCCTTGATATTCCTGAATCAGCACAAATGTGGGGCTGTTCACTTCATTGGGATCAACTCCCAGAGCTGTAGCAATCGCTTGGACCAGGCGTGTTTTGCCTGCGCCCAGGTTGCCATTTAAGGCGATCACCGCACCCGGTTCTAGTTGCTTTGCGAGCATGACTCCCAGACGTTGGGTCTCAGATTCGCTTGCTGATTTAAAGATCCACTCTGCAGTTGTGTTCAATAAAAAGTCTTTCGTGAATTGATTGAGGTTCAAATCATATGAGAGTGCAGATATAGCTTTTTCAGGGAGAAATCACAATACAAGTCAAAATCTGAAAATGTGTCAAAAAGAATCAGAGAGTTCCATGAACCTGATTCCCATTTTACTGTCTCGTCCTGTAGAATGAAGCCTCATCTGTTTCTGAATTCCCGCCTTGAAAATATCTCTGAAAATGTCTCACGCCTATCGTTGTCTGATTTGTCTCACACTCACGCATATCATTGTTGACGCATCAGCAATCGTCGTGGGACCTTTGTGGGGTGAGCTGGAACGGGTGCATTCCTTAACAGAAAATTCATTGTTCATTGTACTCACAATTCATGCATTAGCCTCCTCTTTGGCGCAACCTGTATTTGGATACATTCGTGATCGTTATCCCATTAAATCCATCTTGTGGATCGGGCCTGTTTTGGGTGCTGTGATGATGCCTATGGTGGGGCCAGCGAACAGTGTGTTTGTGTTATGTGTCGCACTTTTGCTGGGAGGAATTGGAATCGGTTCCTTTCATCCTGAAGCAGCGGTTGTAGCAGGTTCATTAATTCCAGAACGTCGTACCCGCAGTCTCTCACTGTTTATGTTTGGGGGGGCGATGGGGCTGGCGCTAGGACCCATTATCTGTGGCGCTATTGTTTCGATATGGGGGCTAACCAGTGTCTGGATACTCGCGCCACTATATTCTGGTCTGATACTATTCCTGTATCAATTGGGAAAGCCGCCGGCGGAACTTTTCGAGCGTGATCGCAAAGCACCCGCACAGTCTCTCTCCCAGATGCTGGAGGGGAGAGTTTTGTTAGCACTGTTTTTGTTCATGGTTTGTTCTTTACGCCTGGTACCGAATATGGCGATGGATAAGTTGATTTCATTCATACTCAAAAATCATGATGCGTCGGCATTCGAGATCGGCATGGTCCAATCAGTGTTCCTGTTTTCTGCCAGCGCAGGAATGCTGTTAATGGCGTTTCGTTTCAAGTCGGGGCATGAAAAAGCCTTCATGATAGGATGTCCGCTGTTGGGGATTCCCTTGATGTTTGTACTTGGCTGGGAAGGTTGTCCTACCTGGTTGATGACCCTGCTATTAATTCCCAGTGGTCTGATTTTATGGGGGACCAGTCCGGCGATGGTTTCCTATTCCCATCAACTGTTTCCCAAAGGAGGCGGTGTGGCATCAGCAATTACAATGGGAATGGCCTGGGGGGGAGGCGGCATGATTCAAGCAAAGATTACGAGTCATTTTGTGGCGTTGGGGATTCCCCATAAAGCGTTTCATGCCATTATCCCTTGTCTCATCCTGGCGACCATTGGTGCGGTGTTATTACCTTCTCTGACCTCAAAAGCAGAATCAAAAACCGAAGCCATCGAGACGGCTTGATTGATTTATGTCTCAATATGATTCCATGATCAGAATTATTTTTACAGGGTCAATTTTTCATCTCTCTTATTGAGGTGATATCTACTAGAATTTAATTTTGTTCTTGAATGACTCATTTCTTTTATTATGGAAGACATTTATGTGTGGATAGTAACTTCAAGGACGATATGTTGTGAACGTGATTCGAAAGCCAGTTCATCTGTTGTCAAATACCTTTCAGACAGGAATGATAACGTTTGATAGCAGCTGAATATTGAGCATCAATGACGGCTAAATCGTATGATTCCCTTCAAATTTTCAAATTCCAGGCTGATTTTGTAGTGATAAGAAAGACAGGACAGATTTATGCACTACCCAGAAATGTGTTCCGCGCGCGACGCAGATTGCGCAGTTTAAGTTACGTCGCCATGAGGTCAAGCTAAACATAAATGCCTCATTTTTTAGGATTAATTCGCACAAAACGATATTTCCCACGAAGTCAATATCTGATCAATTCCATATTATTTTCTGCGATTTCTGACTACTCATCGAAACCGTTATCAAGAATTTTTTTGATGAATCACTAAAATGAAATTCATCCAGGTTAACCTGACACAAGATATGGTGGTCGAAATCAACTATGGGAAAATATTCGCTCAAAATAATCGATTCGCTGGACAGCCTGATTTGAGGTTACTAAGATTCGCTCACTCAAATGATTTGAAATGATTGAATCAACAAACATTTGAGGTTACTGGGATGATTCAGTAACAATCGGACCGAAGGAACGGACCGCTAGAAGAGAGAATGGATTCTATTTTTCTATTCGTTCGATGGGGGGATTTTCATCCGCTCGAACGCACTTCTTTGCGATTCTACGTCATTCGCTTCCTCCGGTTTTTTTGAATGGAGGCTTTCCGTTGTCTCCATGGAAATATTTACCGCACAGGATGTGCATAGAAGTGAAGGATGGAACCAATGTCTAAAAAACCTTTAATCGGAATCACGGGAGACTTTCGCCCCGAACAAAAAGAAGCCCAGGCAATCAGCTGGTTTTACACCGGCTATTATGATTCGATCACAAATGCCGGCGGAATCCCCATGATGATTCCGCCTTTGTCTGACGATGATGATTTAAAACAATTCTTGAACCAGCTTGATGGTCTGGTTCTTTCTGGCTGTGCTTTAGATCTGGACCCGATTCGACTGGGGTTTGAAAAGCACCCTGCTTCACGTGCTATGCCGCTTCGTCGTGAAGATTTCGATCGCAGAATTTGTACCATCGCTATGGAAATGAAATTGCCTCTGTTGGCAATCGGTTCGGGAATGCAATTGATGAACGTGCTCTGTGGGGGGACATTGCATCAACATGTGACAGAGGATGTCCCTGGTGCTATGTATCACCGAGATGGTGTTGAAGCAAACTTAAGACATATTATTGATATTGTCCCAGGCACGCGTGTTGATAAAATGTATGGACCTGGTGAAATTCGAGTAAACAGTCAGCATCATATGGCTGTCAATTACATTTCAAAGATGTTTATTGTTTCAGCGACGGCCCCGGACGGAGTAATTGAAGCAATTGAAATTCCAGATGAAGATTGGTTCTGCGTGGGCGTGCAATGGCATCCACAAAATCATTCTTCTTCTGCATTGGATATGCAGGTCTTTGAGAACTTCCTGGCCGCCTGTGAAGAGCCGGAACCACAGATTCTCCAGATGCCTGTCCGCAGAGCTGCTTAGCTTTGTGTGATCTGGAGTTGTTGCGTTTGAAATCGGCAAGTCATATCGACTTGCCGATTTTTTATTTCTGAATCTCACAGGGGGAATCTTTGAATTTGTGACAGTTAATCTGACGATAACGATAATGTCGGATTGAAGATAGTGACTCCTGACGATTCACTATGTTACGTTTTCAATTCGATGTAACTTAATGATTGAAAACGGTTTATCGATAAGCCGTAGAAACTGCGACAGCTAACAGAGCCTGAAATTTCGCTATGACGACTGCTCAATACCGGGTCGATCTCAATATATACAGTGGTCCATTGGATCTGCTGTTATATTTGATTCGCCGCAATGAACTCGACATTCTTGATTTCCCGATTGCTTCCATCACGGCATCATTTAATGAGTTTCTTGATGTCTTGGAATTAATTGATTTGGATTTGGTCGGCGATTTTATCGTAATGGCCAGCACGTTAACTGAGATTAAAAGTCGGATGATTCTGCCCCGTGCGGAAGAAGAAGAAATCGCAGAAGTCATCGATGATCCACGTAGTGATTTGATCCAGCAGTTACTTGAGTATAAAAAATTCAAAGATGCCGCTACGGCTTTGGAAGAACATGCCGCTGAATGGCAGGAGCATTATCCGCGGTTATCCGATGAACGCCCCAAAACGGGTAAAGATCCTTCCGAAGATTTGATTAAAGAAGTTGAATTATGGGATCTGGTAAGTGCCTTAGCTCGGGTTGTGAAGCGTAAGGAAGTCGAAGAAGAATCCAGTATCACCTATGATGATACACCGATTTCAACGTATGTTGAACGGATCGGCGAAAAAGTGCGTGAACAAGGTCGCCTTGCTTTTAGTGATTTCTTTGAAGGTGAGAAACTTCGCAGTCGCATCATTGGTATCTTTCTCGCCATTCTGGAGTTGCTGCGGCATCATCAGTTTCGAGCTGAACAGCCAATAGAATATGGCGAAATCTGGATTATGCCTCCTCTGCCTGAAGAGGATGATACGGAAGAAGGCCTGAATTCTTCAGAACCAGAAACACGCACTGAAGAAGCAGATCAGCCAGGCGAGGTTACGTCCACAGAGGAAAATTCATTGGATGAACCTGCTGCGGAAGACTGAATCATATTGAGTGATCAGGTGCCAAAACAGGACACGTGTTGCATCAAGCGATTCCGATCTTTTCATCTCTGAAGTTGGTTAGCTGTTTCCCCTGCTACTTTGGTCCCTTTCCTTAAGGGGCGTCTATTCTTTACAATAGCTGCTTACATCCCTGTACTACCTCCGCGCCAGAGAGCGCCTTCTGCTATTTGCAGGGCCAAAGGATTTAGTGACCATGTCTGTGTTTCAGCTTCAAAGTGACTTTCAACCTTCTGGCGATCAGCCCCGTGCCATTGAAGGTCTGGTTAAAGGTATTCAGCAGGGAAAAGCAGAACAAGTTCTACTGGGCGTCACTGGATCGGGGAAAACATTCACAATGGCGAATGTGATCGCAGAGTTGGGGCGGCCCGCTTTGATTCTCTCTCATAACAAAACTCTAGCGGCTCAGTTGTATTCAGAGTTCAAGGAGTTCTTTCCGAATAACGCTGTCACGTATTTTGTGAGTTACTACGATTACTATCAACCGGAAGCGTATATTCCTCAGCGGGATATTTATATCGAGAAAGATGCATCGATCAATGACGAAATAGACCGCCTGCGCTTACTGGCGACCAGTGCACTGGTGAGTCGTCGGGATGTCATTGTGGTTGCCAGTGTGAGTTGCATATATGGGTTAGGATCTCCCAAAGACTATCTGGAAATGATGATCCCACTCCGAGTCGGTGTTGAGATCGACCGTGATGAAATGCTGCGTAAGCTGATTGATATTCAGTACGACCGAAACAATGTTGAACTTTCACGGGCAAAGTTTCGTGTTCGTGGAGACGTCGTCGAATGTTGGCCCGCTTATGAAGAATTTGCATATCGGGTCGAGTTCTGGGGAGACGAAATCGAAAATTTAGCTGTCATTGACCCTTTGACGGGGGAAGTACTCAGAACAGTCAATGAAGCATATATTTATCCAGCCAAGCATTTTGTTTTGCCACAAGAGCGAATTGAGTCGGCGCTCAATGAGATTCAGAACGAATTGGATGAACGCCTCAAGGTATTGCAGAATGAAGGCAAACTGCTGGAGTCACAACGGCTCAGTGCACGAACGCGCTACGATATGGAGTTGTTGGAGGAAGTTGGCTTTTGTCCTGGGATTGAAAATTACAGCCGTGCATTGGCAGGCAGGAAACCAGGATCACCGCCGGATACATTACTGGACTTTTTTCCCGAAGACTTCCTTTTGTTTGTAGATGAATCGCATGTGACCGTTTCTCAAGTTCGCGCCATGTTTGCGGGCGACCGTTCGCGAAAGACTAATCTTGTGGAGCATGGTTTTCGTCTGCCGATGGCACTGGATAACCGTCCCCTGACGTTCGATGAGTGGAATGCACGCCGCAAGCAGACAATCTTTGTTTCAGCGACACCCGGTGATTGGGAGTTAGAACGTGTTGAAGGTGAAGTGATACAACAGGTGATTCGTCCCACAGGATTGATTGATCCTGCAATAAGAATCGTTCCGGCACGCGGTCAGGTACCTCATTTGAAAGAGGAGATTCTTAAACGCGTCGCAGTACAGGAACGAGTCTTGGTAACCACGCTCACAAAGCGGCTTGCTGAAGATCTTTCTTCGTATTTTCAGGAAGAAGGAATTCGTTGTGCCTGGTTGCATTCCGAATTGGATGCGTTCGAACGTGTCGAAATTTTGAGAGGCCTACGAGAAAAACAATATGATGTCGTTGTAGGTATCAATCTCTTACGGGAAGGATTAGATATTCCCGAAGTTTCTCTGGTTGCCATACTCGATGCAGATAAGGAAGGTTTTTTACGTAGTGAAACCAGTCTGGTTCAAACCATTGGTCGCTCTGCCAGGCATGTTAATGCAGAAGTGATTTTGTATGCTGATCGAATGACAAACAGCATGCAGAATGCCATTGACGAAACAGAACGACGACGCAAAATTCAGCAAGAGTATAATCAAGAGCACGGGATTACACCGGAGACCATTAAAAAGGCGATCAAACGGGGAATTGAAGAAGAAGTAGAAGCGCGGCAGTTCGTTCGTGAGTCTGTGGGTTTTTCAGATGAGTCAGAGTACATCACGCAAGAATTTTTGGGTGAATTGGAAAAAGAAATGTTGGAAGCTGCAGATCAACTGGAATTTGAACGAGCTGCGTTGTTACGCGATCGGATAGACGATCTTAAGAATCAAGGTGGATCATCGGGGAGACCTAAAAAAGGGAAAGCATCGCGCGGCGGAAAAAAAAGAAAACGGCAGCGACGTAGAAAATAACATGAATCGTGTTTCAATTCGCAGTCGTCAGATGTTTGAGCGCTATTCCAGTATAAGATGTCGGGTGTAACGCAACTTCACTAGGCGTTCCTGTAACGACAATACTCCCTCCCTGCTCTCCGGCTCCTGGTCCAAGGTCAATGATATGGTCAGCATTTGAGACGACCTGCAGATTATGTTCAATGACAATGAAGGAGTGTCCTGCCGACAGTAAATGTTCAAAGCAGTTCAAAACATGTTTCACATCTAGGGGGTGCAAGCCACACGTGGGTTCATTCATCAGAAACAGTGTTTTGTTGCGGCTCGTTGTGGTTAAATAGGCCGCCAGTTTTAAGCGTTGGCATTCACCACCCGAGAGCGAAGATACCGGTTGCCCTAACGGGAGATAGCCCAGGCCCACATCTTTCAGTTGTTTCAGCTTCTTCTGTAACGCCGCTTGGCCTCTGAAAAAAGGGAAGGCTTCATCAACAGTTAATGCTAACACCTCGGCGATATTAAGTTTACGATATTTGATCTCCAGCAATTCACGTTGATAACGCTTACCATGACATTCCTGGCAGACCATTGTGAGGTCACCCAGAAATTGTAAATCGATGTCTATCAATCCAGTTCCTTTGCATTCGTGGCAGCGGCCACCGTTTTTGCTATTAAAACTGAAGTGTTTTGGGGAGAGGTTACGTAATTTCGCGTCGGCTGTTTGGGCAAAAACAGCTCTGATGTCATCGAACAGATTGAGATATGTCGCCGGTATGCTACGTGATGTCTGACCGACGAGAGCTTGATCAAGTAAAATCACCTCATCAATTTGTTCAACACCCGTAGTTGATTCGCAGAATGAAAATGTCTCAGCAGTTGTGGTTTCGGTCATTAAGTCAGAGAGCACAGGAAACAATGTTTGCTCAATCAAACTGCTTTTTCCGCTACCGCTGATACCTGTGACTACGGATAATTGTCCCAATGGGAATGAAACGGTCAGGTTTTTGAGATTATTTTGAGTAACATCATGGAGTGTGAGCCATTGAGACGCTTCATTTCTGGGAGCCGATTTCAAAGTTTTGATTGAGGGGGCATTCAGAAAATTACTTGTAGGTGTAGCTGTTGTTGCGATTAACTTCTTATATCTCCCTTCAAAAACAACTTTCCCCCCTGCTTTGCCCGCAGCAGGACCCAATTCCACAATGTGATCAGCAGTTCTTATGAATTCTGCATCATGCTCCACTACAACGACGGTATTTTTTAAGTCACGTAGTTTGTGAAGCACAGAAATCACGCGATCATTATCAGCAGGATGGAGCCCGGACGAAGGTTCGTCTAGTACATAAAGTGTATTTACAAGGCTCGAAGATAAAACAGAGGCTAATGTGATTCGTTGACTCTCTCCGCCAGAGAGGGTTCGGACCGATCTGTTTAAGGTGAGATAGCTGACTCCCAATTCGTTTAACAGGGCTAAACGGTCCTTGATCTCACGGAAAATGGGTGAAAGGCGCTGTTGAATGGGAGCACTTGTGCCCTGACTCAGATTTTGAAACCAGTCAACAAGTTCTAGAATCGGGCGTTGGCAGAGTTGATCGAGATGGTAATTTTGTACGTGTACTGCAAGTGCTGATTCATTCAACCGACTCCCATTGCAGGCTGAACAGATCTTAGTTGTTTTGGGATTAGCTTGGGGATCTGAAACAACCCCCGATCCCTGACAAAGCGGACAGGCTCCTGCCGGGCTGTAGAAATTGAAAAGCTGTGGCTCGGGAAAAATAAACTGTTTACGGCATTGAGGGCAGATTAATTCCGTCGAGAAGTCAAATCGAAACCATGTTTTCTGATCGATAATAAAGGGGAGCCCAATATCGGACTGCACTAGTTCCGTTTGTTCAACTAGTATCGTCGCGAGCCCAGAAGATTCCTGAAAGGCGATTTCCAGGCTGTCTAGAACACGTTGCTCGTCGAGGTTTTTGGTATTCAGGCGGTCAAGAACGACCAAAAAATCATCCCATTCCTCATCGACATGAGTGAAGCTGTCTGACAAGTTCACAGTTTCGTGATTGATAATGACACGAGTAAGCCCCTCGCGAGTTAAATCTTCAATAACTTCAGCTGTCGATCGTTCCTCTGTCTTGGTAATGGGGAAGCTAATTTGATATCGGGTATTAGCTGGAAGAGTTTTTATGAATGCAAAGACGGATTCAGGAGATTGGGGGGTTACGGGCAGTTGGCAATCGGGACAACTGATTTCACCCAGCGATGTATAAAGTAAGCGCAGGTAGTGATGAATGCCTGACTCGGTTGCGACAGTCGGTTCAATACCTTTAGCCGTAGAATGCTTCCGTGTATTTTGTTTGAGCGCGATGGCAGGTGGGATGTGATCGATGTGATCAGCATCGGGTTTAGGGAGCTGATTGAGGTGCTGCCTGGCTGAAGTGGAGAGAGTTTCTATGTAACGCCTTTGACCTTCAGCGTAAAGCGTATCAAAAGCAAGGCTGGTTTTGCCTGAGCCACTGACTCCACAGATGACAGTCAGCTGATTTAGAGGAAGATCCAGGTCGATACTTTTCAGGTTATGAACCCGAATGCCACGCAATTGAATCATTGATGTTGGTTGATCGGGAGAAGATTCGCGTGGTGACTGTTTTGCCATTAGCCCGAATTCGGGGAAAACGTCTTTTTTTAGAGTTTAATGCCAATGAATGGAGCAAATATCGCTATGGATTTTTTGAACTTGCTTTTGTTAATCAATTCAAGCGGCATCTGAAGCGTCGAGATAATTACTGATTCGATTCTTGGGAGAGAGCCCCGGGGCGAAGTCCTGTTCTGAACGTTCTAAGCGATATTGCAAAACGTAGGCGTCTTCTTCTGCATCTTCAAAGTAATTTCGTAATACAGAGACAGCACGAAAATCCATCTTACGAAAAAATAGTTGCGCTTCAAGGTTGGTTTCACGGACTTCGAGTGTAATTTCTCGGCGACGTTGTTGAGAAAGTTTATCAATCACCCGTTGGACCATTTGGCGACCGATACCCTGTTGCCTGTATTCAGGTGCAACAGCAAAATTCAATACCTGAATCATCGACTTATGAAGTTCATAAATCATGAATCCTACAATCTGATGATTATATTCTGCCACCATCCCAATACAGTTTCTTTGTCTCAAGCAGCTGAGAAAATACTCTTCGGTCCAGGTATACTCAAAACTTTCTTGCTCGATTTGAAGAACCTCTGGCATATCCCTCCGGATCAGCCAGCGAATTTGAACCATGAGATCCTGGTTAGAATGTTTATTGAGACTCATAGTGGCCTTCCTTGCTACTGATAAGTGCTTCAATTTGTACCTTTAACAGTTGCCGAATTCTTCATGAATTATTGCAATGGTCAGGTATAGAAGTAAAAAAATTTAATTTGGGTGTCCGAAAAGGATGTTACGGTTGAGGATGTGTTTCAAAGTATTGGAGACACCTAAAACAGCGAAGTAGATTCGCGGAACTTATCAGATGTGAGAATCGGCGCACAGAGGAATTTTCAATTTTTGTCAAAATAACAATTGATTAACAGCTCTCAAGGTACTGAGGAGACTCACGCAAGACTCAACTGGGTTATAGAACCACAGTTGAGATTTCAACGATGAGTTTACCCTTTGGGAGGGAGAGGCATACGCTTTTTAACCAGTAAATGATTAATAACCTCTTCAACTCCTGTGAGGGCTTGAACTCTCTTGCAGATATCTGGACATTCATCATCAAATTCCAGAACTCCTTCGAGGCAGACGCCATTTTTAGTGCGGCGGACAACTAGAGAATTCAGACAAACATCGGAATCCAGTGCCAGAGCATGTTGGATCTCACATTCCAGAGAATGAGGATCACTTAGTTGTAGTGCGGAGGTCCGATCCGCAACGGTTTTGGGGGGCATGACTTTTGAAGAGGGGGCGAGGGATTTCTTCTTCATGTGGTTGTTCCTTTCACCACTAAAATACGTTCCTTCTATCAGTTTCTCCGAGAGGCTAACAACCTCTACACATAATCTTAACATTCAAAAACAAAACTGATAGATCGAAAAAGAAATCTTCTCTGATTATTTTTAAAAAGAGCCTCCATTAATGGAAATAAAGAATTGGGGAAGAGTGGGTTATTTAGATGTTGTGATTGTACATAATGAAAAAGGGATTTGACCTATTGAGTATACTGCTTCCATGTAATAGGCGACATGACCTTTTTCAGGTTTGCTTATTTTAGCTAGATATACATTGTCTTCTGGGCTCACTTCTTTTGAGGTCCATTCTGCGTCGCGGAAATCTTTGTCTTCTGAGTAGGCGCTCCAGACTCGGACCTGTGCTGGTTTATTGATACATGTTAGTTTTAATTCATATTCGTTGGTGTTATCCCATTTGATAGCAGGAAGTTCTTTTCCTGTTGCAGCATGAATGAAAAACGCGCCGATTGTTTGCAGGGCATACTCGACTCCATCCCCCAGGCCATGACCTGCATTGGGAACCTGGAGGATATATTTGGGCCCGACCAGATCTGACCAGTAAAAACGCATGGCATCAACCACCCAGTAAGGGTCATTGGTGCCATTCACGAGCAATTTGGGAATTTTGATCTGTTGTCGATAGGTGTAAGGGTCCATCATCAGGCGGAGATGTTTTTCTCGGGCATTTTCTTCGCCTTCGACGATCAGTCCTTTACTTGTGTAATCGATGATTTGTTCGCTGTATTTGCCCCAGGTCGCAATTTGATGCTTCATCTGCTTGCGGAAATTGAGTGTGTCAATGACGATTGGCGCAGTAGCGATGATTCGCTTGTCTACAACCGGGGTTAGCCAGCTTGTCCATCCCCGTTTGGACGCCCCTGTAATGACAAAACCGTCGATTGCAAGGTTTCGTTTCTCTAAGGCGATTTCCTGAATCGCATCCATGGCTTTCACTGCGCTTTTAGCCATCGGGAACAGCAGTGGCCAGTTTTCGTCGCCGGTTTTGAGGTAACGCAACCAGGTTTCTGTAATCAGATCGTCTTCCTTTTTGCCATCGAATAGAGGCTGATTGGGAACCTGTGTGAGTAAAGCGATTCGGGCTCCAGTGGCTTTTGCCAGCAAAAATGCGGGCTTGAGTCGTTTTTCATTCGGACGAGATCCATTACTGCCACCTGTTACGAACAATAAAACCTTGCTGTTGATGCGAACGTTATCCGGTTCAAAGATGTAGAGCCAATGTTTCCAGGTGATTCCCTGCCAGGTTTGAGATGTCAATTCGACGGGATAAGCGGTAACGCCCTCATGTGAAAATGAATCGTGAATTTCCCACTTATACTCTGGTTCTTCTCGTTCGATATATTTGAAAAATGCTTCTGGGATTTCCTTCGCATCTCTCAATGACGCGGGAATATTGGAACTCTCTGCCGAAATAAATGATGTGCAGAGTGTGATTACCAACAGGCTTGTAACGACTCGTAAGAACATAGTAATCATCTCAATCTAGAAGTTGTATTAGTGATTTTTTTTAGGACCGTTTGAATCCTAATAACTGGTTGTTTTTCTTCTCAGGTTAACTATTAGAGAAGGAGTCTCGTTATTTTGTGGTTAATTCAATGACCCCGAGATCGGTTGGCTTTCCTTCGACGACAGAAAACTTAATATCCGATTTTTCAGGTTCGTCGTAGCGCTTATTGAGTTTATCGGGGCCGGTATAACTACGCGACATTACATCAAATTTCTTCCAGACGAATGTTAAAACATAATCACCTGGAGGGATTCCATCACCGGTCGTATAAGTTGAAAGTTCGAATGTACCACCTCGCTTGGAGATACTTCCAGAGGCAGTGGGATGTTCCGTGTCGATTTCGCCAGTATTGTGGCAGGTGATCTGAAGGGGGAAGTCAGGTTCCTTTCCATCAACCATGATTTTCCCTTTAACAGGATAGGTCTTTTTTGTGAAAGGTTCTTCAGGGCTTTTGCAGGAAAGGAGTAAGAATGTAGTCAAAACCAGAGATAAGGTCAGTCGTATCATCGTCACGCACTCTCAGAATCGTATAGAGTGTTTGAAAGAGGGGATTAAAAGCCGGCAGTATCTCTGTGGTGTACTGCCGGCAAACGATTAACTTAAGAAAGGCTTCGAGAATTAAAATTCTCCAACCACTTCGCCACCGGCCCGGGTGGTAAGTGATGCAAATGTGTAAGCATCCACATTTTGGCTAATGAAACGGACTGCACCATCTCCTAGCAGAAAATGTGCACCGCCTACATGGAAGCTTAAGAAACCAGTGCTTCTTGCATTACTGCAATTGATGGCACAAGGTCCTCCGCTGCCACCGTCAGTCCCATCTCGCAAGGATCCTTGATACCAATGTTCGCCGTTCAGGAAATCTCCCCAGGCACCACCGTTACTTGGGCCCAAGGCTACTGATAAAGTGGGGCTAATTGTTTGGCCGCTGTAGATATTCGTTCCTCCTACTCTCTCTCCGAGTAAAACAGTATTAGAGGAGCCATCGACGATATCGCGAATTCTAGTAATAGAGTCTCCAGGTGAGCCGGATGTATCTAGTCCCACAAAATTCAGCATTCCGCTACGGCTCGCAGCTGCCGGATGCCCTGTGTAGGCAAGAGAAGAATAAGTACCACGGACACCAGATGCAGGGCAATAGTCAGAACGAGCGGCAGTCCAGCTGAAAGGAAAAGCTGGGGCCAGGGTGTAGTCATGCACTGACGCTTCTGGTGTGGACGGACACATAAATACGGGGAGTGGTGTAGCAATTACTGATAAATTTTGTTGGACTTCTGGAATGGCTGCGAATTCGTTAATTGCAGGGTACGAGGAGTTCCACTGATTGTAGAGGGGGGCCTGATCTATAAGCGGAAGTAGCATGACACCGTAACCACCTGCCTTAATATTAGCCGGGTTCGTAGGGTCTAAAAACCAGGCGAAAGGGAAGCAGCGGTGAGTGTCATGGTAATTATGAAACGCCAGACCAAGCTGTTTCAAATTGTTTTTACAGGTAGACCTTCTGGCTGCTTCTCTGGCCTGTTGGACTGCCGGTAACAAAAGGGCAATTAAAATAGCGATAATTGCGATGACAACAAGTAGTTCAATCAGAGTGAAGCCTTTTTTCAATCGTGAGTGCCTTTGCATCTTCTCTATCCTTTAACAGATTGAAATGAGATCATTGAGAAAGGGGAAAGTTGGTGTACGAAGACTTTCTCCACACAGTTTTCCTATGTATCTAAATGTATCGCAAACCGAATGCCAGACTTGGCAGGATTTGCTAACGAGAACTCGCATTTTGAAACAATAAGCCTAAATGGCCTGAGAATCAGATACTTTTTGGAGAAGGGACATAAAGTAGCTGATAAGAAATAGCATATCGAGGTGCAGCTCTGTTATCTATAGTATTATTTATTAAATAGGTAAAAATACTAATATTAATTCTTATGTATAATCGCGTGAAATAGTAGAGATTCAGTGATAAGGCCTTGATTATTCATACCTGTAGTGTTCTTAGTTCGGGTCTGAAAATGAGGATATTTACTGTATAGAACCGTAAGGTTTTACTTGGTTTTGCAGGGACATTGAATCTAGTTGTGTTCGCAATTTTCCCAGTCGAGTGACTCCTGTTCGTTTCTGTAATAATTACAAGGAAGATTTGAAAACCACATTTTTTGGATATCCAGGGTTGACGATATTCAAGTAATTAAGAGAATGCCCTTCGTTTTCAGAAAGCAGCATTCTGATCACATCTAAGTTTGTTCTCTCCCATGCCGATTCCGGCTTTTATTTTTTTATAATCAATTTAGTCAACGAAGTTTCTTTCAGCCATCTCGCCTTTTAATTAATTGGTTTCCCTGAAATGCATGGTTCTTACCTCACTTCCATGCCGTCTTCATCGCTCAGCTTATCCTCAGGATCAGTGGTTGTTAGTTTAAGAGCCCTGCTTCCTTCAGCTAGTTTTGTAGATTGTGCAGATATTTGTGTGACTTCAATTCAATCTGATAGTCGTCTCTGTAAACCGGGTGATATCTTTGCTGTCATTTCAGGCACAAGGCAGCATGCAGAGAAATTTATTCCTGAAGCGCTAAAGAATGGTGCTAAAGCTGTACTCACAGGGCGTCCTTTGACTGGACTCCAGGCCCCGCAGTGTATTGTTAATGATGTGCGCAAAGCTTATGCACTTGTCTGTTCTGAATTAGCAGGCTCACCTTCGCAGCAATTGCAGACTGTGGGAGTGACTGGAACAAACGGCAAAACAACCGTCTCCTGGTTGGTCAGAGCAATTTTGCAAAGTGCGCAACGAAAGACCGGTTTGCTGGGAACGGTAGAGTATCATGATAGTGTTTCAGCACGCCCTGCACCTTTAACGACTCCGGATGCGCAAGAGCTATCTCAACTCTTCTCAGAGATGGTTAAGAACAATGCAACACATGCAGTGATGGAAGTTTCCAGCCATGCTTTGGATCAAAGCCGGCTCGCAGGTACAGAGCTTTCGGTTGGTGTGATAACCAACGTGACGCAGGATCACTTTGATTATCATCAAAATATGGATAATTATGCTGCATGCAAGTCAAAAATCATTCAGCATGTCAAACGGGATGGAACGGTTGTCTTAAATTTAGATGATCCTGTCTGCCATTCATTCATACCGAACGTGAATGAATCAAAAACATTGTTGACCTATGCCATTGAAAATGTCGCGGATGTAACCGCATCTCAACTTCAGGAATCAGATAAGCAGTCCAAGTTTGAAATTTTGTATAACGGGTCTCGAGTTCCTGTCATTACGAATTTGATAGGAACTCATAATATTTCTAATTGTTTGGCAGCGGCAGCTGTCTGTCTGGTATTAGGTTTATCTTTAGCCGAAATTGCAGAGGGTATTAGCGACCTTGGATCTGTTCCTGGACGGATGGAGCAGGTCAATTGTGGCCAGCCATTTTCAGTTCTGATTGATTATGCACATACCGATGATGCTTTAAGGCACGCCATTCGTTCGGCAAAGCAAGTTTGTGACCGACGCGTTATCTGTGTATTTGGAGCTGGTGGAGATCGTGACATCTCAAAACGTGGCTTATTGGGCTTGGCTGGAAGCGAAGCAGATTTGGCAATCATTACGAGTGATAATCCGCGAAGTGAAGATCCAGAACAAATTATGCAGGCGATTGCTACAGGCTTTAGCGAGACAGGAGTAACACCAGAATTGATTGTGGACCGAAAAGAGGCCATATATCGGGCTCTGGAAATTGCCTGTGAGAGAGATTTGGTATTGATTGCCGGTAAAGGGCATGAATGTGAACAGATTATCGGAGATTGCAAGATACCATTCAGTGACCGTTTAGTTGTAGAGAATTATTTTGGAAATTTACACTCCAGGAAATCAGATAAGATTCCTGCTTAAAGCCTTCTTCAGAACTACCATTTATTAATTGTTTTAAAACCGAGAAAAAATAGCATGGATCGTGTGTCACTCAGCAAAATTAGTCAGGTTATACAGGGGAAGTTTATACGTCCCGATCTGATGATGTCCGATGTTGAGGGGCTTTCAATCGACTCGCGAAGAATTAAGAGAGGAGATTTATTCTTTGCGATCCAAGGCAAACGTCAGGATGGTCATCAATTTGTTTCAAACGCATTAGAGCAAGGTGCTCGAGCTTGCGTCGTAAAACAGGGACGTGAACCAGAAAAACTACAACAGCCACTCATTTATGTTGATGATGTTAACCGGGCTTTTGAGCAGTTCGCGAGTTGGTATCGGAGTCAACAACAATTAACCGTAATCGGAGTGACGGGAAGCGTTGGGAAAACGACAACACGTACTATGATTCATACGGCTTTGTCACCTTTCTTGAAAGGTATTCAAAGTCCTGCGAATTATAATAATGAATTTGGCGTACCTTTGAGTATTGCACAAATTAAATCTGATCACGCATATGCGGTTCTGGAGTTGGGGGCTTCGCATCAGGGGGAAATCCGAGCTTTAGCCAAACTTTCCAGACCAGAAATAGGAGTAATCACTGGGATTGGCCCTTCCCATCTGGAGCATTTTGGCAGTCTGGAACGAACGGCGGATGCAAAAGGAGAGCTCTTCGAACAGTTACCTGAAAATGGCTTGGCGATTTTAAATGGGGACGATCCTTTTGCTTCCTGTTTAATTTCTAAGGCTTCAGCGCGTACGTTGAAGATTGGGCTCGACGAGTCGAATGATTTCCGTGCGGCATCCCTCCGACAAACAAGTGAGGGAGTTTCGTTTAAGGTAGAAGGAATTGAGTTCTTCATGCCGGTACTTGGCAAACATTTTGTCTACCCTGCTCTGTTTGCCATTGCTGTCGCGAAAGAGTTTGGATTATCAAACCAAGATCTAGTTGAAGGTATTCGACAATTTACTACAGTGCAGGGCCGTTGTCATATCGAACAAATCGGCCCCTGGACGATCATCGATGATTCTTATAACTCAAGTCCGGTATCGATGAAAGCAGCTTGTCAGGTGATTCAGGGTTGGACTGGTACGGGTAAGCGAATCGTTGTAATGGGCGACATGCTTGAATTGGGGGCCGAGTCAAGCAGGTATCATCAGGAAATAGGTGAGTTGATCGCCTCATCAGGAATTGATTTACTTTTCGTTTGTGGAAAACAGGCAGAAGCAGTAGCAAAAGGGGCAATTTCTGGAATTCTCTCTCAAGATCAAGTGTTACAAGCGGCAGATGTCAGTGAAATACAAAAGGAATTTTACTCTCGGTTAGAGCCGGGAGATGTTGTTTTAATAAAAGGCTCTCGTAGCATGCGAATGGAACGACTCATTGAAAGTCTCAAACAGCAGGCTGCATTGAGGGAAGAAAAAATATCATGTGTCTAACGTTGTGATTTCATCATGTACTTTGGGTTTGCGGGAATCCTAAGTGCGTTCGTTTCGGCGGACAAATCAGCAAAGGAAATATGTGATTCATTGGGTCGATCACTCCACTGCTGTAGCATGATGAAATCATTTCCGGACGTCGAGATATGGGGTCTCGGCGTCCGGTCTCTCTTTTTTTGAGAAGTTACGACAATAAGGGGTAGTGAGTCCGTGCCGGATTAATTAGACTGCTAAGTTTGAAATCGACCCTTAGATCTTTTCCTGTGAACTAGTAGGCGGCGAGAAAATTACTTCATGATAATCTGGTTGTTGAAGACATTTTCTCCTTTGTTAGAACAACTTGAAGTGGTTTCAACGGGTGATTCGCGCGTCTTTCTTACTGCGCGGATTGCATTAGCCAGCATCTCTTCTTTTTTAATTGCCATATTGCTAGGCCCTATCGCAATTCGATGGCTGGAAAAACGCTTTCGCGAACGGGTCGATAGTGCTTCTGCCAGACTTAATGAAATCCATGCCTCTAAAAATGCGACTCCGACAATGGGGGGGATTTTTATTGTTGGATCCATCCTAATCTCGGCATTGCTTTGGGCGGATCTTTCAAATCGATACGTACAGTTGGGGATCTTTACAGCTACTGGTTTCGCATTATTGGGGGCTTATGATGATTGGATCAAACTTAGTACTAACCGGAATGGATTAACACCACGGCAGAAGTTGGTTGTTCAAATTGTGCTTGCCTGCCTCATAGGGACAGGAATCTGGTTTAGCAATTCCAGTTTAACTTCTGGTTTAGACTTGATTATGCCTGTGACTCGGATCACTTGTTACCTGGGTATGTTCTTTGTGCCCTGGTCGGTGTTAGTGTTGGTGGGAAGTTCCAATGCTGTGAATCTCACTGATGGCTTGGACGGGCTGGCCAGTGGTTGTATGGTTTTTGCTGGTTCTGCATTTGCCGGATTAACCTACCTGGCCGGTCATAAAGTGATGGCTGAATATGTACAAGTGCCTTACATTCCTGGTGCTGGGGAAATGAGCATTATTTTAGGAGCCGCTGTCGGTGCGGTTCTTGGTTTCCTATGGTTCAATTGCTATCCGGCTCAGGTTTTCATGGGAGATACCGGTTCGCTGCCTCTGGGAGCGTTATTGGGATTTGCGGCGCTCGTCATTCGCCAAGAGGCCTTGTTAGTGATTGCTGGTGGGGTATTTGTTGCTGAAACATTAAGCGTCATCATGCAGGTGTTCTGGTTTCGGAGAACAGGCAACCGCATACTTGCCTGTAGTCCTTTGCATAATCATTATCTGTTTAAAGGGCAGCATGAAATGAAAATCGTGGTTCGTTTCTGGATTTGTTCAGCATTACTGGCCATTATCGCGATTGCCAGCCTGAAGATTGCAACGTAAACCTGAAGTAGTTTGTTGATAATACGGTTTCTACCAGTCAGGAAATTCGACATGATTGGGAAAAGGCCTGTTATCACGATTCTGTCAGCTAATTCATCTGGCCGCTGAATGTTTCTCAATCGTGAATTACCAAAGGGCTTACGGCTGCGGCTAAATCAGATTGAAAGTCGATTTTATTGATATCCATCCGCAAAGAGCAATGAGATATTCAACATGAAGTCGGCTTCGCTTTTATCAAATCCAGAACATGATCGCAGTCTTTTTATCTCAATGGCATGTGCGTTGTTGGGGTTGGGTGTGCTCATGGTGCACAGCGCCAGTATTACGTCCTGGCCGACTGAATTTGAGCAGGTTTACTTATCAAAGCATTTAACGTTTCTGACGATTGCCGCCATTGTTGCTTCGGTTGCTTCTTATCTGCCCGCTCGTTTCTGGTATGATCGGGCTCCCCTTCTCTTTTGGGTCACGGTTGTTTTGTTAGCACTCGTGCTTGTGCCGGGAATTGGGACGCGCGTGAATGGTGCACAACGCTGGCTGAGATTTGGACCGATCTCACTGCAACCTTCTGAACTTGCTAAAATTGCGCTGCCCCTTCTGACAGTACGCCTTATGGTTCAACGCAGAACAGTTCTAAAGCATTGGATTAAAGGCACGGTCTTTTTACTGGTTCCTCTTGCAATTGTTATACCGCTTGTGTTGAAACAACCCGATTTGGGAACTTCACTTTTCCTGGTTGGTGGCGTCACAATCGCGTTATTTTTGGGAGGGTGGCCTCTGCGCAACTTTGTCGTGGGAGGGCTGTGTGCGATTCCCGTATTGGGAGTCTTAGTCGCATTGCGTCCCTATCAGTTAAAGCGTATCAGTGGATTTCTTGATACCTGGACCAATTGGCAATCGGCTCCCTATCAAGTCAAACAGTCTCTCATGGCTTTAGGAACCGGTGGAGTGACTGGATCTGGTTTAGGGAAAGGTGCTCAAAAATTGAGCTTCCTACCAGAAGCCAACACCGATTTTGTGTTTTCGGTAGCAGGTGAAGAGCTTGGTTTGATTGGAACACTTGGGATTGTCGGACTTTGGTTAGGATTGTTTCTTGCTGGTTACAATATTTTGCGGTCACAAAATCAGAAATCATTTGCTTATGTTGTGGGATTCACACTGTTACTGCAGTTAGTTTTGCAGGCGATTATCAATGTTTCGGTTGTGACAGCCATGGTACCTCCAAAAGGAATATCGCATCCTTTGATTAGTTATGGCGGAACGAATTTGATGGTGAGCCTGCTCTCTTTGGGTATTATTGTCAGCTTGACACGATCAGCTGGGGAAGATGAGTTACTCATCGATACCGACAGTGAAGATGAAGACAGGTCATTGTCAGAAGAGGCAGCGATCTCAGAACTCGCCACGATATCGCCAATCTATGAGGCTGAAGAGTCCGAAGACGAAGAGTCCGAAGATGAAGAGTCCGAAGATGAAGAGTCCGAAGATGAAGAGTCCGAAGATGAAGAGTCCGAAGATGAAGAGTCCGAAGATGAAGAGTCCGAAGATGAAGAGTCCGAAGATGAAGAGCACGAAGATGAAGAGTACGAAGATGAAGAGTACGAAGATGAAGAGTCCGAAGACGAAGAGTTCGAAGACGAAGAGTTCGAAGATGAAGAGTCCGAAGATGAAGAGTACGAAGATGAAGAGTACGAAGATGAAGAGTACGAAGATGAAGAATCCGGAGATGAAGAGTACGAAGATGAAGAGTACGAAGATGAAGAGGAGGCTTGACTGGGAAACTAAGTGGAATTCCTCTATGCTGTCACTTTCGATCAGTCTTTGAACTTTAATAGTATCTTCAGCAGTGATTCCTCAGTACTATGACCGAAACCATTTCAGATACGAAATTGATCGTTTTTGCAGGTGGCGGAACAGGCGGTCATTTGCTTCCGGGAATTGCTGTCGCTGAGCAGTTGGTTGCTCTCAGCCAATGTCGAATTACGTTTGTTGGTTCCAATCGATCAGTCGAGCAACAAATCATTAAAAGTTCTGGATACCAGCATCTCCCCCTACCTTCTTCCTCAACGAGTGATTTAAAACGAGCTCCCTTTCGTTTTCTGTGGAATAATAGCCGTGCGTTCTTTCGGACGCGTCGTTTCTTAATACGAGAAAAGCCGGCAGTCGTGATTGGTTTGGGAGGTTTTGCTAGTGTACCAGTTGTATTGGCAGCATCGCGTCTCAAGATTCCCATTGTCTTACTGGAGCAGAATACCGTACCAGGAAGAGCCAATCGATTTTTATTTCCACTTTCAAACCTGGTTTGTACCTCTTTTGCAGAGACGCCATTTGAAATCAAAATGACTCGAAAAACTGTGATTCCTGAGATTGTATTTACTGGAAATCCAATCAGAAAGGAAATTGTTCAAGCAGTTTCACAGAAAGAAAAAAGTACAACACCATCTGATAAAACTTCGATTCTGGTCTTAGGAGGCAGTCAGGGAGCCACTGCGGTCAATGCTGCTGTAATTTCAATGTTGGAAGAGTATTTGGACAAGATAAGCGGTCCACTTCATATGGTTCATCAAACAGGCATGCTTGATTTTTCAAATATTGAGCAAAAATATGAGCTGTTGCGAGAGAGGCATCCAAATCTCAAAGTCACGGTTCAGCCCTTCTTTAATGACCTTAAAAACTGGTATCTGCAATCTGACCTGGTAATCTCCCGAGCAGGAGCAACCACACTTGCAGAATTGGCAAGTGTGGGGTGTGCGACGGTCCTTATTCCCTTTCCGGGTTCTATTAGGGATCATCAGCTCAAAAACGCTCGATTTTATGCAGACCGGGGTGCAGCGACTATCGTATTGCAGTCTAAGGAATCTGATCTCACTGTCAGATTGCTGGGAGAGACGATAACTGCTTTACTGGAGGAGGATGAACGTAGAAGACAAATGAGGCAGTCGATGCAGGAACTCTCAATTCCAGGTGCTGCACGGCATGTTGCGGACGAGGTGGTAAAATTGATCGCCAAGTAATGTGTTTGTTTGTTCATTTTTTTGTGCTGTGAAAGAACTAAGACTAAATCAACGTGTCTCCTAACAGAGAAAACCGAACTTTCGATGGGGTTTTCGATGTTTTATGGAATCTGAAAACGCTAATGATTCACGAAGACGAGGCCATTTGTTACCTTTCTAGGTTCGTTAACTTAGTCGAGTGAGCTTTATGTAAATTGTTATCAGGGACACTCTGGTTGTCCCGCTATTAAAACGAGTTTTTAAAAAAGAAACGGAGAAGAAACGTGTCACTGATTGTCCAGAAATTTGGTGGAACAAGTGTAGCCGATACTAGCAAGATTCAAGCTGCGGCTCAGCGTGCCACTGACATGCATCAGGCAGGACATCAGGTAGTCATGGTCGTGAGCGCACGCGGAAAGAAGACCGACGAGCTTGTCAGGCTAGCCGCTGAAATTACAGATGACCCTACTCCGCGTGAAATGGACATGCTACTTTCGACTGGCGAACAGGAATCTGTCGCATTAATGGCTATGGCGATTCACAAGCTCGGAGGAGAAGCAATTAGTCTGACTGGTTCACAAATTGGCGTCGTTACTGATTCCTCTCATACGAAAGCACGAATTATTTCGATTTCGACAGATAGAATGCGAACAGCACTCAACGAAGGAAAGATTGTCATTGCCGCCGGTTTTCAGGGAAGAGATAAAGATTGGAATATTACCACGCTCGGGCGAGGTGGAAGTGATACAACGGCAACAGCGTTAGCCGCTGTTCTGGATGCTGATATGTGTGAGATCTATACTGATGTTGAAGGAGTTTTCACAACAGACCCGCGCATTGTCCCTGAAGCTCACAAAGTGGACAGCATTTCGTATGACGAAATGCTCGAACTGGCAAGTTTGGGAGCCGGGGTGATGCATTCACGGTCTATCGAATTTGCAAAAAAATATAAAGTACCATTGAGGGTACGCCCCTCTTTCTCAGATGGCGAGGGAACTTTGATCGCTATCCAACCACTCACTGAAGCACCAGTAGTCACAGGAATTGCTTTTGTTCGAGATGAAGTCAGAGTCAGTCTGACTGACATTCCTGATGAGCCTGGTGTCATGAGCGGTATTTTTACCCGCATGGCAGAACGGAAGATTAGTTTGGATATGATCGTTCAGGATGTGGGAACTGGAGGGGTGGCTCGTGTTTCTTTTACCGTTCCTCAGTCAGACCTGGCAGAAACCCTGACTGCTGCCAGCGAAGCGATTGATGTAATCGGTGCAGGAAAGATTCAACATGGGACAAATCTTTCTAAGGTTTCGATTGTTGGTAGCGGAATGCGAAATCATTATGGTGTGGCTAGTCGTATGTTCTCAATCCTGGCCGATGCCGACATTAATGTTGGCATGATTACCACCAGCGAAATTAAAGTGACGGTTCTCGTAGATCGAAACCAGTGTGAAGAAGCAGTACAAGTCATTCATAACGGCTTTGAGCTTAATCGCCTCCCAAGTTATGAATTTGCTACTAACGAGAAACAATCAGATGATTCTGATACTGAAATACAAGTACAAAAAATGTCGCAGTTAGAGCAGGAAATCATCGATCAGCTAGCCAATATGGAAGATATCGTCGTCAGCGAGGTATTACTTGATCAAAGTCAGTCTCGCGTGACGGTCAGAAATTTACCAGATAGTCCTGGGATCTGCTCAAGACTGTTTTCTGTTGTGGCTGAGGGAGGCGTGTCTGTCGATATGATCGTGCAGAATATGGGTGAGGAAGAGCAGGCACACTTGTCATTTACAGTTCCGAGAACCTCTTTGGAAAAAAGCCTGGAATTGGTAGAGCCTCTACTTTCTGAATGGGGTGAGGCAGAAGTCAGTCATGAAGCGGAAATTGCGAAGCTTTCCGTTGTCGGAATTGGGCTTCGCAGTCATACGGGTGTGGGGCAATCCATGTTTCATGCACTGGCAGAATCCAATATCAATATTCAGATGATAAATACCAGCGAAACCCGCATCAGTGCAGTTGTCGATCTTAAGCATGGTAAAAAGGCTTATGAAGGACTACTAAAGAAATTCCAATTGACATAATTCCCTGCTGCTTAAACAGTGATGCTAGTCTGTTTCTACTGAAAGTGCTGTTTGCAAGAGCTGAGGAAGCTGTGCAGAAAATTGACTGCGTGGCAATACTTGAGTACACCCTGCTGCTTTAGCTTTTTCAAGACCCTCCGTATCCACATGTGGTCCGAACGCAATGCTGACCACATTTGAATAACGATCATGAATTGATGCAAGTTGTTGCCAGTTCAGGTCAGGCTGGTTGAGATCTACCAGTAGTAGTTGTCTTGTTCCTTCAATAATCGATTCTGAAGCCCTTTTAGCACTGAGGACAGTACAAAACGAGAGATCCAGATGTTTCGCAACTCCTGTGATCTTGCTTAGAAAAAGCATGTCTGAGCAAAGAATGACAATTTGAGGTGTTTGCGTGGGTTCATTCATTATTTAACGTGAAATCTTTATACGATTGATCGGTGAAAATGAACATGCTGCCATTCATCGTTCTGTTTTTGCCAAATACGTGTTTCTTCAAAGGCAGAACTTGAATCATGACCATGTTCATCAATGGTCTGGACGATTCGAACGAAGGTTACGAGTGCAACGTCACCCATAATGGAAACCATGGGGGAACTGATTGTGGATTGCCTCGGTCTCCCCGTTGGGTTCATCTCAAAGTAAAAACGGTGAAAATCCATTCCGGAAATTAAGTGCCCTTCTGATTCTGGCTCAAACGATGTCAATTCTTCATCACAAAGGGCGGTATAAGTATTCCAGTCTTTGTGATCAATGGCATCAAGTAATTGTTTATTTAATTTCAAGAGCTGTTGAACATCATTATCTGACATAAATGAATCCCGTCTAAGAAAGTTTAAGTTGTGTCAATCTTCTTCCATATTGTCGGTCAGGTCAATTTCGGGAAATTGAATTGTCTTTTTGTTTTCATCTGTCTGATCATCGGGAGAATATTCTTCAATCGTAACAGTGTCCTTCGGTTTCTTCTGATCTGGATGCTTGTGATTTTCAGGGAGTGAAATTTCCGCAGGTGAATCGATGGGAACAACGTCATCAGAAACTGAAACGAGTGGATTATCTGAAGTAAGTTCATCAAGACTATTTAAATGAATTGTTGATCCTACTTCAAGGAATTCCTGGGAATCATACTCAATCCGAAAACTTACATCGGCGATTGAAAGTAGACTGCCCGAAGACAATTTAGTGTCACGTTTGGGGGTGAGTTTTTTTCCGTCTATAAAGGTACCATTTGAACTGCCCAGGTCATGCAGTAAAGCAACTGAATCAGTCAGAAAAATTTTACAGTGATAACGACTGACTAGATCGGAGTTTAGCTTCAAATCACAATCAGATGCTCTCCCAATAAGCGTGTTTTTTGTGAGTGTGATTGGTTTGGATTTTTTTGAGGGATTTTGGACGTTCAGTCGAATTTTCATGACTCAGCCACAAGTAAGAAAACCCGCCGAAGATAAAGACTTCGGCGGGAAATGTGATCATTTCTCGAATTAATTATAGGGACTGGGTGGCTGGAAGTCTATGCGGCTGCTGAATCATCCGTGGGGAATAATTGTTCTGTTCCCTGGATGACTTCAGGTGTGACCACATATTTTTTGCCCTCTTCTTGTTCGGGAAGCTCAAACATAATATCAAACATTGCCTGTTCGATAACACTGCGTAAGCCTCGAGCCCCTGTATTTTTCTTTTGTGCAATACATGCGATTTCATGAAGAGCCGCATCAGTGAATTCGAGTTTTGCATTTTCCATTTCAAAGAATTTATGGAACTGCTTCACGAGTGAGTTTTTAGGCTCAGTTAATACCTTAACCAGATCATCCTCGCCGAGTTGGGCCAATGATGATAGTACGGGAAGACGTCCAAGAAGCTCTGGTATCAGCCCGAATTCTAAGACATCATCGACTGAAGCGTGAGCAAGTAATTCGTTTTTCGTCTTTTCCTGCTCTTTCTGTTGGCCAGACTGACCAAAGCCGATCGTTTTTCGACCAAGACGTTTACCTACAATATCTTCCAGGCCTACAAACGTTCCGCCACAGATAAAGAGAATATTGGTCGTGTCTAACTGAATATATTGTTGCTCAGGGTGTTTACGACCTCCCTGTGGAGGAACGTTGGCAACAGTTCCTTCCAGCATCTTAAGTAAAGCCTGCTGGACCCCTTCGCCTGAAACATCACGTGTAATTGAGACATTCTGACTCGTTTTTCCGATCTTATCAATCTCGTCAATAAACAGAATTCCTCTTTGTGCTGCTTCAACATCAAAGTCAGCAGCATGCAATAATTTCAATAAAAGGTTTTCGACATCTTCACCAACATAGCCAGCTTCCGTAAGGGTTGTCGCATCTCCGATTGCAAAGGGAACTTGGAGATAACGCGCCAAGCTTTTTGCCAGCAATGTCTTCCCGGATCCTGTTGGTCCAATCAGGAGGATATTGGATTTATCAAGTTCGACTTCCGAACTATCATCTTCGGCATGCATGAGTCTCTTATAATGGTTGTGCACAGCAACAGCCATGATTTTTTTGGCTCGTTCCTGACCAATGACGTAATCATTCAAGTGAGTTACAATTTCGCGAGGTGTAGGAACATTCTTAAAGAGTTTCTTTGTAGTTCCTCTACGTCGATGCTCTTGTTCCAGTATTGATTGACATACTTCAATACATTCTCCGCAGATGTACGCGTTGTCTGGACCCTCTACTAAGGGGCCAACTTCGCGATAACTTTTTCTACAAAAAGAACAGTTTGCATTTTTCTTCCCAGAAGAATTACGTTTTCCAGAGGTGATATCTCGTCCGGTGGGCATAGCTTCCCTTCAACGGTGTCAACTAAATAATGGCGTTCAACGTCCAGTGAGTTTTGATTCTGCCTCCGTGCAAATCACTTGATATGTAAAAAACTTGCGACATGAATCTAAAGGTTGAATCTACTTTAACTTAACAAGAGGCAATTGAGTAAATTTACGATCATTTGATAATCAATTAAGAATAATAAGATTCTAACAGTCCAAATTTTCTAATCGGACTATTCTATTTGATCAGTAGCTTCATTTTCTTTGAGACCTTTATCGGGCAGGTCAGTAAGCCGTTTTTTGATGGATCGGAATTCATCGTCGGTGAGGTCACCTTCTCGGCGCATTTCTGAGAATTGTAGAAGTAATTCAGATGTATCAACATGACGATCCTCATTTTCCCGAAAACGCCCTACGATCCTTACGGTCAACCAAATCAAAAAACTGATAATGAAAGCCGCTAAAATCCACCCAAGAACCTGACCTTCAAAGAGTTCCTTGAATAGCTTTTGTTTTCCTGATAAATTTCCTAGAGTTAAATTAAGTTGAATCACTTTAAAGTAAGCAGAAAGTATTTTCTCCCTGCCTTTCCTAATACGAATCCCTAAATTGTTTCGCTACGAAAACAATCCTCTTTTGAACTTACCTCACTGCTGATCCCAATCTCGTTTCTGGCATATCGTTTATTATTGGGTACAGTCAAGTTTGAGGCAAGTCCTCCTGAGTATTAAAGACTTGTATTAGTATACGGGAATATTTAGCATATCTCGCGCCAAAAATTTGTAAAATATGATGGAATACAAAGATTGCCAGCGTCTGATTTGGTGTTGACATAATAGATTATTTTTGCATGGGATACGGTAAAAACAACTGGATTCCGTTGAAAATCACTTAAATCAAGTTCGTTGATGAGTGATCATCTCACAGAAAATAGAAAAAATGTGAATTGGTTTCATATTAGCGAGAAATGTACTTTCGGACCCTGAAAAAAGTAAAGCTTACATTGTTGATGTTACCGAAGCACAAAATCGGACTATTAATTTAATTGGCTGATTCATAACAGACTGACAGAATTGACATGCGAGTAGTAGCATACCTTGCATCCCCGACTGCTCATTTTTATGATCGATTCTTAAACTACCATGATTCATACCTTCTGAGTAGAGTTTGTGACAATCGAACCAGCAGCATACGCTCAATTTTACTGAGGATTTTGGATGGACTTTAATAAACGTCTTCAGCATGCCATCAATAAAGGGCGTGCAGCCAAAGATGAAGAATTACAACAGGAAGTCGGCAAGAAGATGACGGAAGAAGAATTTCGGAATCTGCATTTGAAATACCGACTGGAACTAACAGACCACATTGATGATTGTCTGAAGAAACTAACCGATCATTTTCCTGGATTCCAATTTAAAACACTAATGGAAGAAGATGGCTGGGGATCAAGAATCACTCGTGATGATGTCAGCATCGGATCGAAGCAAAGGGCGCAAAGTCTTTATAGCCGTTTGGAAATGGTAGTCAGACCATTTACGGATACTCATATCATTGAATTGGTTGCTAAGGCCACAATCCGAAATAAAGAGACTTATAATCGTTCTCATTATCAATTCATCGCTGAAGTTGATATGCAGTCATTTCAGGACTTGGTGGACTTATGGATTTTAGAATTTGCTGAACAATTTTCGTTTCAAACATAACTGATGAATATCGACGCTGTCGTTAATAATAGAAAAAGGTAATCTTCTTATGAGTCGACACACGGCTTTCTCTCAGGTTATTGATCGTGGTGCCGTTGCCATAATTCGTGCAAAATCAGGTGAGTTACTGGTTGATGTCTCAAAAGCAGTCTATGCTGGTGGTTTGGATGTGATCGAAGTGACTTTTACAGTTCCGGGAGTTCTCGACATCCTGTCTCAGGTGAAGCAGGAATTAGGAGACCGGATTCTCTTAGGTGCAGGGACTGTGCTTGATTCAGAGACTGCTCGTGCTGCAATTCTTGCCGGAGCGGAGTTTATTGTAACTCCTACGGTTAACACCGATGTCATTGAGTTATGTAATCGTTACGACAAACTGATTATGACGGGGGCTTTGACTCCGACAGAAGCGCTTACAGCCTGGGAAGCGGGTGCTGACATTATTAAAGTGTTTCCTGCGTTTGTGGGGGGGCCTGAATATCTCAAAGCATTACATGGTCCTCTGCCTCAAATTCCGCTGATGCCTACTGGAGGAGTCGATTTAGAAACAATACCGGCCTATCTCCAGGCAGGAGCATGTGCAGTTGGTTTAGGAAGTTCCCTTGTCACAAAACAGATGGTTGAAGCAGGAGACCTGGAGGGAATTCAGAATTTAACTACTGAATACATGAATAAGATCAAAGAGATACGCAAAAACTAGTCATTAAGTATTCTCTCTAGGGTGATACGTGCATTTATCTGGTTGTATATTTCTTCGTAAATGTATTTATAGATTGTATTTATTGTTCTAAGTATTAGGCATTCAGTAGAGACTGCTAAAGCACCCTTATTCAGCTGAATCGTTTGCATCATATTGATCTTGCTGTTACTCAATACAGGGAAGATTTCCTTCAACTACCCTACTGTTTTAACCAGAAAGATCCTCTCAAGTCATACGAACTCATTTGACGATATGCCTAGATAGTCGATATTCCGTTTACTCGCCCGAGTTCCGGCTTATGGGAGTGCAGGCTCTCTTATCCGTTCGCATTGGCTATTGACTGATTTCCAACTTCTCAGGAGGGGCTCCAAGCCTGGATCATTTTATTATTTATGTTGTCCAGGTAGGGAGGTGTTTTGGCATGAGACGAGTGACATTACTGGTGGTCAGTTGCTGGGTCTATGGATTTTTTCCTTTTATAACCCAGGCAGCAGCAGTTTCTTCCGCGCCCGTGTATACCAGTAAGACTCAGTTTCGAATTCCCTACCACTATGATCAAGCTGAGATTGAACGCTTGGGGGCTCGAGAAATCCGGCTCTATGTTTCTACCGATCGAGGGGTGACTTGGAATCATATGAAATCCGTTGCGCCTACCGCTCGAAAGTTTCCATTCGAGGCGAATCAGGATGGAGAATACTGGTTTTCAGTCAGAACTCTGGATTCCAATAATCAGCTTCATCCTTCAGGGAGAGTTTTTGAACCAGGATTACGTGTTGTAATCGATACCACGCCTCCCCAGTTAGATTTGGATTTGAGGCAGGTTTCTCCCGGAAAAGTACAACTCGTTTGGAACGCAACCGATAAATATCTTGATCCAACAAAATTGGTTCTCGAATATGCTCAAAATGGTAGTCAGAACTGGCAACGTGTGATAGTGGCTCCACATAGTAAAGGTCAAACAACCTGGTCTATTTCCCAAGGTGGTGTGGTCGCGGTGAGGGGATCAATCAAAGACAGGGCTGCAAATGTAGGGACCAGTCAAAAACAGATCCGTGTAGTAGCTGCTGCGAGCCGTACAGTACCAAAACCTAAACAAGATGTACCTGATTTTAATCAACCAATTGCCCAGGGTAGTTCAGGATTTTCGAAACCAGAAGCGTTGACTCCCTATTCTGATGTGCCCCAGCCATTACAGACGAGTCAGCCGGATTCGTTTGAGAATCAAACGCCACTTGCAAATCAACAACTTCCCAATGTCTTTCCTAAAAATGATGGATCGACTGAACCATCACTTGGAGGGCAGTCAATTCCTGACCAGATCAAAGGACAATATGTCGCCGATGATCCGGAGAAACGTCCGCTGTATGCTAAAAATCGATATCCCGTAAAGGAGAAGAAATGGTCTTCTGAACGAAAGCAGATAGTGAACGCTACAAATTTTCAGATCGGTTTTCAAATTGATGAAGTAGGACCATCAGGCGTTGGTGCAGTTGAACTTTATATTACAGAAGATAATGGTCAAAAGTGGTATAAGTATGGAGAAGATCCTGACAAGAAGAGCCCATTTCTTGTGGAGGTTCCTCATGACGGAGTTTATGGATTTGCGTTGCGTGTTCGCAGTGGTGTCGGATTGGCAGATGCCCTACCCAAGTCCGGTGAAAAGCCTGATGTTGTGGTTGCCGTTGATCGAACTGCCCCCACAATCAAATTAAATCCAGTAAAACAGGGACTGGGTGGGGAAGGAAACAAAGTAACCATTTCCTGGACAGTAAACGAATTGAATCCAGCCGAAAAACCGATCTCTATCAATTTTTCTACTCAACCGCAGGGACCATGGGAGCCCATTGTAGAATGGCAGGAAGATTTAGGACGGTTTACCTGGTCTGTTAAGCAAGGTAATCCATCCAAGTTTTATCTACAGGTCGTTGCACGCGATGCAGCCGGAAATCTCTCCGAAGTGGTTACACCTCAACCCATCATTGTTGACTTAACGAAGCCCTCAGGACGAATTGTTGATGTCGAAGTGATGAGCAGTAAAGCCCCCTATTAATTCAGACTGATTTGGTTTAGCATTAAAAGCTGGTAATGCTTATGACTGCTGTTCGGAATTCTTCTCAGTAGTTGGTTCTGATGTGGGCACTTCAAATTTCGGCGCTGTAAATTCCTCAGAATGTTCCTCAGGTGTAGGTCGAGGGGTTTCTGTCTGTGATTGTGAGTAAGAGGCTTGATTTACCTCATCTTCAATTCCGCTGACGCCTTTCTTAAATTCCACAATCCCCTTCCCCAGGCTACGTGCCACTTCCGGTAAGCGTTTACCGAATAAGAGAAGCGCAATAATTCCGACGATGATCATCTCATATCCACCGGGCATTCCAAAAATCGCAGGAACGGCAGTTATGTGTGTGATAGTTTGAAACATTGTTTCACCTCTTTTTATAATAAGGTTTCAGGGATTTCTTTACCAAAAAGAGCGAGCCCTTTGAGCCTTGTTTCTTTTCCAATGCGATTAATAAGAGTTCAGTGTCATTATCATTCAGTTTGATATTTTAGCTTGATTGATTGTCCTGTTCAGAGTCTGGGGCCTCCATTTTAGAAGGTTTTTCATCTTCTTCTGAAACTTCCCGTGCACCTTTTTTGAACTCTACGATACTTTTTCCAAGAGAATTCATAGCTCCAGGTAAACGCTTACCAAAGAGGAGCAAGATAATTCCTAAAATGATCGTAATTTCAATCCAGCCAGGAAAGCCAAACATACTAATTATCCCATTAACTATGGTGAAATCATCGAGTATTGACATCTACTCGAGCAACCAGGTTTTTTCAGTGAAATGGTAATTGACAAAGACGTCACCGATAAAATGAATACCAGATAAATGGGATATTCCTGAAAAGGTATGCTCTGCCGATGCTGAGGAATAGATCAAAAGGAATGTTGTCATTCCTGTCTGATAGTCCCTGCGAAAATATATCTCGAAGGAAATCCCATGGATGGATATCCACTCGGTTTGCCCGCAGGAGTCGCAGGAGGATTGAGCGGTAAGTACATAAATCATAACCGCGCAAACGTGGCTGTCAACAGAATTTAGCTATGCAATTCCTGTGATTTGTCATTATGAACAGCAATGATTGAAAAAACGGAAGTATTTCCGCATTAAGACTCTCAAAATATCTGATTTCTCGCTTGAACTTAACCTGTTGTGGCATCTAGGGATGTTTTCTGTAGCAGGAGTTGCATTTCGATCCATTGAATATTTTGAGCCAAGTCGTTCAGTTCCGAATTCTGATTTGATTCACATTCAGCACAACAATCAACAAAGGAATTGAGAGACCAGTGTTCACTTTGCAATAACTGGTTTTTCCAGTTAGCAACAACCGGGCTATGGAACTGATCAAACAGAGGCTCTACAGTTTCAGGTAAGACCGCATGTAAGGGGTGATGACCCACAGCCCTGCTCCAATATTTAGCATTGGAGTAATCTGGTTCACGACGGTGCATTATGTGATGCCAATAATCTCCCGAGCGGTGTGGACCCTCGTGCTCAACTGATTGTGAGAGCTGATGACTTTCCTCAAGATAGTCGTGGATGCAGAGTAATCCCGCTTTCAGAGCGATCGCGTCCGCTTGAGAAGAAACCGACGGCAAGTCCTGAGCAGGTTGATAATCGCGTATCAAATGAAGCAACCAGTCGCGATCATATCCAGGATAATCTGGAGCTAACTGAGGTAAAGGAAATGGTAATTTTCTACCTACATCGAGAGCTGGGGCAGCAATTAGCTGATTTTTAATTCCTGCTTGCGCCATGAGAATCAATGAATGCCAAAGTAGGTCTTTAGAGTTGGGAATTTCTTTCAAGCTTAAAAATGTCGATTTATGCATCAGCACGATTGCGTGCCGAAAAGGATTCATGGCAAGAAGCACTGCTAGTGGAGAGAGAATTTCATATGATTGTGTAAATAGTTCTGCAGAACTGAAAGGAAGAAAGCAGGCTCCTGTCTGATCTCTTTTTAACTCAAAGTTTTTGATCTGATTGAGTTGGGCCTGATCAATTAACTCTGGTTGTTCTATAAATCCGACATATTCTGAAGAAGATTCTTCAAAGAGGGAAACGATCTCATCCGGTTGAAGGTTTTCGAGAGTTTGATTTTCGAGTTTAGTACAATTGTAATCAGAGAGTTTATTCAAGCTATCAGACAGATGGCTGTGATTTCCGAGCAGATAAAATTGGGTACGGGCTGTCATTGGTATCAAACTTCAGTGAATCAAAAATTGAGGCTTTATGAGGACGCGATCATTTTGTCTTTTCTAAAGTACCTGATTTTCATTTCAGCAGAAAGTCATTTTTAAACATTGATACCAAATAGGAATCATTCTTTGTGAAAACAACAGAGTTGCCCATTTTCCAATGAGACAATCATTCTTCCTTCTGAATCGATGGCAGTTCCCCCCTTCACTGCCAAAGCTGGTAGCTTGTGGGTCCAGAGATCTGTACCTTCATTAATATTGATGGCTGTCAGGAAAGGTGACTCTGGTTTTGAATCTGGATGACCGGCTACCAGGAGTGTTTCAGGAGAGACGATAAAACTGGTAAAACGGCGTTGTTTCTGATCTTCCCAGAGATTTTTACGTTTGTAAGCTTGCCCTGTTCGTCGAGCACGCATACTTAACCAGCGAGCTGCTTCTTTTTTCGCTTTAGGGGCACCAGGGGGAAGCGCTTCTTTTAAAGTAAGATTGGTAAAAACGCTTCCTTCATAACTGGCGTCATGGACCAGTTCCCGTCGGTCATTTAGCATGTGTTCAATCGATAGATATTTACCGTAACCAGGATAGTAGGGATAAAATGCAGTTCGATACTGTGATCGAACTTCAGTACTGGGAGAATTAAGACACTTTAATGTTTTCAGGTCATAACGGGCTGTTTCATAGACGCCCCCTGCCAGGAACCTGAGCTCATCTTCCTCGATGTATAAGCTTCCCTGCAGACTGATCCCACTATTTACTTCTTGTGATAATGCACCTGAGGAATTATTTTCCTGTTTCAATTCACCAGTAATTGAATTTAAAGCAACGACATGCGTGCCATCAAAGTGCGCAATTCCTGCTACAGCGTAAACCGTATCGTCTTGAACGACGACGCCACCAGCGACAGGCCAGGTTGAAATCAATTTACCATAAACAGGAATCAGACGTTGATGCGGTGCCACTCGAAAAGACCAGAGAGGTTTTCCTGTTTTTGCTTCATATGCATAAACTCGCCCATCAGCTGAACCAACAAAAAGGCGGTGGTTGTTGACGGTCGGTGGATAATAAATAGCGCCTCCGGTATATCGTTTCCAGATCAATTTACCCTGCATATCAAATGCACTGATAACGCCATTCCGGTCGCCCACAAAAATCATTTCTCCTGCGACAATAGGTGCCGTAGGTAATGAGGACTTTGTTACTTGTGCTGTCCAGGCAAGTTTTGATTTCATCGGAATGGGGGATTTCGTCGTGGAAGATTGCCGATTGTCACCACGAAAAACAGGCCAGTCATCATTCTGGACTGATAGCGATTCGACATCTGACAGTTTACTTGTATAAGTCACTCTTCGTGGAGGAGTTTGAGCGGATGGCGTAGAGGAATTCTTTTCAGGGCCCAAGCAAATGTGTCCATACAGAGACAACTGGCAACCGCACATCCAGGGACCCCAGTATAACAGGCCATTAGAAACGATGACTCCATCCTGACAGGGAGGCCGCATAGGGGCAATATGCTGGGCAGTATGTGAGTCCGTTTCCAGTCGAACAGTTCCTCCACTAGTACGGAAAAAGATGCTGTCGACACTTCCTGTAGCTCGAGTACAAGCCCGGCGGGTTGGTAGTGAAGCGATTTTCTCTCCGGTTGCATAGTCGAGTTTCATACCTGTTTCTTTAGGACCAGCAGCGTAAATGCCGTCATCACGCAAAACTAATTGGAGATTTCCATGCTCTTTTTCCCACAACCAATAACCATCAGCGGCGGATGCCGTTACGAGATGTAATCGCTGTGGTCCTGCAAAAAACAGATAGTCGTCACTGCATTTCAAGTAGGTGGTCGTTGCGTAGCCTGTGACATAATGTTGCGCTTTTTGATTTGAGCCAATTGAAGCCAACAGCTTTTTATCATCATTTTTCCAGACTTGTTTTCCATTTTTGATGTTGAGACAGGCTAGAAATTTGTCTGGACAGTAGTAATAAATATTGTCATTTTTCATACAGACGCCGCGGCTGTCGATATAGTCTTTTTCACGAAAATGCCAGAGGATCTTTTTGTTGGCAGGATTGATGGCAACAAAGGTGCGACCAAAACCAAATGCGTTTTTGGGATCGGAATAATCATGCCCTTTCCACATCCCCCAAGGCCAGTGTCCTAATCCGCGTCTAGCAGATTTTTTAGTGTCCACCTGAACCTCTTTATTGCCAATCAATGCATACAGTGTACCATTCTGCATACCCATCCATTTCCAGACAGGACCATCGGCCATCTTCTCATCAATGACGATTTCATCCCGGATCTTTCCCGTTTCACTATCAATGATTTTACAGGATTCATTATCAGCCATATACAAGGCATCTTCGGTTCCGATCATAGTGTTACGGTGAATCATGAAACCTTCTGGCAGCTTACGTTTCCAGAGAATGGTTCCATTGTAGGCATTGATGCACATTAAAGTGTTTAAGATGGCGTTTTGATTTTCTTTATGCGCAATGTGGCCGAATGCTTTATAAACTTTTCCTCCGGCTGCAACGGATATTTCAGGCATTGGTGAAAATTTGGGATTTGCCAGAAATTGGGTGCGGTAAGGAGATCGCGCATTTTGATCAGTCGATTGAGGGTTGTTATCGGGACGATGATAGGGGTGATCCCAATAATCATTTCCTTTGGGAACTGGCTTTGTTATTTTGGAGTCCGATAAAAAAGCGATCCCCTGAGGTCGTAAGACACGTAAGAGTTCAGTCTTAGAGTCCCAATTTCCCGCGGTTTTTTGTACGAAAATCACATCAGCCAGATTACTGGCCAGAGCAATGGCATTCTTCGTTCCCCGATCAGCAAAAATACGTTGACCTAATAGTCCCGCTTCATCTGACAAGCGGCGGACTTGCGCCACTTCTGCTTGTGACTCTGACTGAAAATAAACTTGTAAATTGGTATTCTGAACTAATTCGACAACGAAGGACGCTTTATCTACCTGAGGTAGTCCCAGAACGACACACAGTCCTTTATTCGATTTCAATTTTTTGAGAGAGGCATCAGTATCGGAGGAAACGGTGTGCTTATTTTTCGGGGTTTCTGCCAGAAGTGGAGTATGAATCACTAAACACAAACAGTAGATGAGAAACAGTGAGCATATTTTGGTTCGATTCATAATTTGATTCCTCTGCAGGTCTTGTAGAGTAATAAGCTGTGAGAATCATTTCCATTTCGAGTTGGAATCTCAGATCCAATAACGTTGATTTGTTTTTTATCATCTCAGCATTGATTTCAAATTTCAAAGTGAAATTTGAAAAAAACAGTATTCCTATGTGAGTTTAGCAAATGATATTTATGAAGCAAATCATGCGAGTTTTTCTATATTGATGGGCTAATGATTGAAATCATGAGAGTGTGTGTCAGATTATTTATGTGTACTAATGACTCGTGTTGCATTCAGAATCTTTACCAACTTGAGAAAAATGCGATTAATCGACTGGTTATAATTTTCAAATCTTTAAACAATGAGTGCAGAATAATCCTCTAATCAAGATTAAACATTGATTTCAAAGATCAATCTTGGAATAGGTGTAAAAGTTTGGGTAAAAACAAGGGGACCTGTTTGACGCTCAAACAACGAATCGTTTCGACTGGTGATCAATTCTAATCACTGGCGGTATTCACGTATGGATCACATCTTACCCGATTATTTTGTCAGTGAAGCAACATGGTTCTATCTATCCTTGTTGCTGTCGATCGCGGTCTTTTTCCGATTTGATCGTATCCTGTCCTTGCGCAATTTAGACTTATTGTTGTTGCTTTCGATTTCTCCAGGTCTGTTGTTTGTCGGTACCAATCCTATATTGGGGAATGTCTGGTTGTTTGTGGGAACCGGGTTATTTGTGGTTCGGATGAGTGTTGATTGTTTTTTTCAACGCAGGCCGCGTGGTGAACAGAATCTGAATAGTTTCGGAATGGCTTTTCTGTGTATTTCAATATTCACCTTTTTGATGATTCGCGTATTCACGGAAATCCCTGCACCGGAAACCATTCAAACCGTAAAGCAGGCAGATAATTTATTGAGTATGCAAGATGTCACAAAAACTCAAATACAAAGAACTCCTGAAGCCGGGCCAACTGCTCGTTTATTAGCGACGCCTGTTGTTCCACTTTCAACTGCCATGGTTAACGGACTGGATGCATCCACTTTGGCAGCACGCATTATGGCGTTTCTAGCGCATGCCTTTGTCGTGGTAGGATTGATTATTATGGGAAAGGTTCATTTTTCCGATACTCAATTGGGACTAGCGATGGCATTACTTTATCTTTTGTTGCCATGTACTGCATATGATGTAAGTAAAGCAAATCACGTGCTGCCCGCTGCGTTACTGGTTTGGGCGTTTGTGACCTACCAGAAACCCATTCTATCGGGCATTTTTATGGGGCTGGCATGTGGCGCCATGTTTTTTCCCGTATTTCTGTTACCTTTGTGGGCCAGCTTTTATTGGAAAAATGGATTCAAACGCTTTGCTTTGTCCGGGAGTGTTGTTGGTATTATCTTATTAGGTAGTCTTATCCTGACATCTGTTGATCGCTTTTCATTTACAAAACAAACAATTGGTTCGATCGACTGGTCAGTTCTCAAATTTGAGGGAGGACAAAAAATTCCCGGATTCTGGGGGGATTATGAATCGGCTTATCGTATTCCCGTCTTTATTGGTTTTGTACTCTTAATTGCCTGTCTGACGATTTGGCCGCGTCGAAAGAATTTAGCCCATCTCATGTCACATTCGACGGCTATCATTATTGCGACGCTGTTGTGGTATCCTCAACAAGGAAGCGTTTATTTGCTGTGGTACTTACCGATGCTGCTCATGGTTGTCTTTCGTCCACGGCTCTTACATACTACCCAGAACAAAGACGTGGATCGGCATCAACAAAGTAGCGAAAAGCCCACTTCACGTTTTCAAGATTCAGTCAGCATTGTGAAACCGACGACTCAATAAGACTTCGATTGATCTCGAACAAATCTGCTAAGAAAAATTTTCGGCAGCATCAAGAGCGTCATCTTCTTTAGCGATTTGATTTTTTTCTAGTTTGGCTAGTAGTGGCGCTTCGATTTCAGGTGAGTCAAAATTGGTTTTAGATCCAACAATGAACATCGGCCGGGCTCTTACCTGGTCATAAATTCGGGTGACATATTCACCGAGAATTCCAATTCCTAATGCATTCAGCGCTCCGAAAAATGATGCGGTAATTGTAGTCGAAGCCCAGCCAGGAATTGCTAACTCAGTGAATAGCTTATGATAAAGCACAAAGGAAATCAGTCCGATACAGACAACAGCTGATAAGGCGGCGATCACATAAAAAATCGTAAGTGGTAAAAAAGAAAAGGAAAAAATAGCGGTTTTTGCTAAGCGGCACAGTTGAATAAAAGACACGCGAGGATTTTCGTCATAACGGGCCAGGCGTTCTACCGTAACACCTATCTGACGATAACCAACCCAGGATCGGAGTCCGGGAAAGTAGCGGTCTCGATCGTGAAGCTGTGCGATTTGAATGGCTACTTTACAGTCAATTAAACCAAAATTGCCAGCATCACGTGGAATGGGAGTACTGGAAATCAGATTCAGAATTTTATGGAAAGTTTGAAACGCCCACCGTTTTACAATATTCTCTTTTCGTTCTGTACGTACCGCGTAAACAACATCATATCCCGCTTGCCAGTGCATGATAAAGTCAATGATGGCTTTAGGACAATCTTGCATATCAGAGTCCATAATCACAATGGCATCACCGGTTGTGTGCAGCAAACCCGCTTGAACTGCTGCCTGATGTCCAAAATTTTTGGCGAAATGGACGACTCTAACACGAGAATTTAATTCGGCAAGATCATCAAGAATGATTCCACTTTTGTCGGACGATCCATCGTTAACAAAGATAATTTCATATTGACATCCTGCTGTTTGTAATGAATCTTCAACAGCTTGTAGTAATTGCGGTAGCACATCCTGCTCATTAAACACAGGTAGAACAACCGAAATCAGGGCATCTGCAATCGGTTTCCTCACAGAATGAGAATGTTCATGATTACATTCATTCATTTGACCAATACTCCTACCAGTGAAAGGCCAAATGGGACTCCTGTCGAATGAATTAGTTTACGTTCAATATTGGCACACGATTTCAGACAGGCGTTTGTAAATCGTGAAACTCTGGCAAAGCGCGGAGGAGAATCATCAGTACGTTTCAGAATTTTATCTTTTCCTCTAATCGCTATAGCAGCGGGTAAAGTAAACGAATTCCAGTATGTCAACCATTTTACTTTCAAGCCTGCTTGCTCAGCATGTTCACGAAATTTTGATTTTGTGTAGCGTCGGAAATGTCCCAATTTTCGATCCCAGTCCGAATAGAGCATGGGGTAAGCGGGGACTGTAATAATGATCCCACCATTGTCAGCTAATGTTTCCTTAGCATTTTTTAATAACTGAACCGGGTTCTCCATATGCTCCATGACATCTAACAGAAGCACCGCTTTTGCAGTGGCCGGAGGAACGGGCCAAGGTTGACTGAGTTCGTGTACGAAGAGATTGTTTAATCCACGCGAACGCCCATGTTCTACTGCATCTTCCATGAGGTCAAATCCAGTCACTTCGTATCCTAGTTGGCTGAATTCCAGTAAGTTACGTGCAGAACCAATTCCCCCTTCGATAATTAAGCCGGGAGCGGGAAATTCGGAGGTTAGAATTTCAGTTACCAACTTACGTTTAGCAACGTGCCACCAATAATTCTCTTCTAATTCAATAAGTTCAGTGAGATGTCCGGGATCCACAATTCTTCTGTTTTCGTTATGGGTTTTAAAATAAAATCGTAATAAGATCTCTGACTAAAAAAATGGCCTACTAAGCCCAGCATAACAGTGCAAATAGGACAACTCTTCCTGTTTCTCCACAAAAATGGCAGTTTTTCATCCAATCTACAAGGATTTATTTTACCTATAGTGTTTATGCCGTCTATAGTATTGGCTCCATCTGGTTCTCATGACAGCAGTAATATGTGTAAATATGTGGAGTATTGATTGTGGAAAGCCAGCCAGCCCGGCAAATCACAGGCTTAACCTGGGTTGCTCTTATTATTTTTTTTCTGATTCTGATCTTGAATGTCCCATTGTTTATCAGGATGCCTTTAGCAACAGATGTCGTCTTATATGACCTTCAAGCGCAAATGGCTCTTAATGATGGGGTTTTATACAAAGATATGTTTGAGACGAATCTGCCGGGAATCGTATGGTTACACATGCTGGTTCGTTCTTTAGTCGGGATGAGTTCTGACGCGATTCGGATTGTAGATTTGATCATTTTCAGCGGCAGTGCCTTGCTTTTGATGTTGTGGAATCGTCGAAACCAACTCTCTATGACCGGCATGATTTGGATCGGTATTGCTTTATTTTCATTTTACTTTTCGATCTCAGAATGGTCTCACTTTCAGCGAGATACATTGATTCTCTTTCCCGCTTTGGCTGCGGTGTGGTTAAGACGTAGACAAAGCGATCAACTCATTGAGAATAGACAGACAGCAGGTAAGCGTTCGTTCGCGTCTGTATGGAGATGGGCTTTCCTGGAAGGTCTCTTGTGGGCAACCGCTTTTTGGATCAAGCCCTTTGTAGCAGTACCAGCCTTATGTGTTTGGATTGGATCACTGTTCATAATACGACAACCTAAAAAAATGCTGATCGATTTTTCTGGTTTACTGTTGGGCGGCTTAGCTTTGGGAGCAGCAGGAAGTTACTGGATGTGGCAGAATGGCGCCTGGCCTGCGTTTTATGAGACCTTTACTGAATGGAATCCAGAGTATGTCGCAGCGCGTAAAGCAGGATGGGAACCTCTACGATTTGCTCAGTTTTTATACCGATTTTACCCCTGGGTTTTTCTGCATTTAATTGCTGTGCCTCTCGCTTTGATGGCTATCAGGGACTATTGGAAATATAGAGGTAACTCCGAACGTGATACTCTCGTTGAATCTGGGAAGCGAGATTCAGTATTGTTGGCTTTAATGTATTTAGGCTGGGTCGTTCAATCTTTTGCTTTTCAACATTTGTTTGATTATGTGCATCCTCCTTCTCTCTTATTAGCAATCACCCTTATTGGAGGATATTTGGACAATCGATATCAGAATGAGGGGCTTAACTGGGGATGGAAAAGTGGATTGGCATTCTTTCTGATGATGGTTGTCTTATCATTCCCTGGATTCAGACCAAACCGCATGATGTTGTGGAAAACTTGTTTATTGAACTCCAGCAATGCGGAATTAAAGTCACAGCTAGCTCTGTTAGTGCAAGTGGACTGGAAAGATCTGGATGCTGTAAAACAATTTCTGCAATCACAAAATTTAAAGGATGGGCAATTGCACTGTTATAACAGTACGCTGGTTTATTTATACCCTGAGCTTGCTGTCAGGCCAGCTACCCGATTTGTCTTTTTTGATTCTGTATTGATTTTTTGTCCTAATCATCGCAAAGAACTTTATAAGGCTGTGAATGAAAGCCAACAGAAATACGTTGTGACTGACCTGATCGATAGCGGTTTTAATAGACAAATGGCTTTAGCTATATCACCTGACCCAAAACAAACGACACCTACAGATTATCCAGTCAGTCTGAAAGGTGCTTATCCCTGGTCGCATCCCGTTGTTTTTCGTTCAGGAAGATATCTGGTTCATAAAATTGAGCGCCCTATCGGGAGATTTGTGGGAGTTGGAAATCTTCCCACTGAGGCACAAGTCAAAGAGTACTATCGACAACAGAAAAAAAAGAAGCAGACAAAACAGTCAGGCTAGTCAAAGAAACCATGATTGCAGTAACACAACATTTATCATATTTGTTCTGTTGATTTCTCAAAGACCAACAGCATTAGTTCGGCTTAACCTCTTTGGACGAACGTGAAGACATTAGCAATAAGATGAGTATCACAGCGAGAGTGGTCAGCGAAATGATGCGACCAATCTTGAATCCTGGCGGAGTGAATGAGAGTTGAACCACATGTTTACCGGCTGGAAGAGGAATCGCTCGCAATGAAAAATTGGCAGGTAAAATTGGAATTGATTTATCTTTGACATGTGCAGACCAGCCCGGGTAATAAATGTCGGAGAGAATAAGATAGCCTGGTGTATCTAACTCAGCCTGTATTTCCAGGTGATCAGGGCCTGCACTCTTAATGGTAGCTGCTTTATAGGATTGCCGTTTGCCTTGGGGCAGGATATCAGCTTGCAGGAATACTTCATTCTTTGGCTGTAGTTTTGCGATGGTTTCGACGATTTGTTTACTTGGTTCATTGGGATTTAAGGTTTTGGTATTTCCAATTAAATATGCTCTTGGTAATGGATTCACGTTTTCGAGAATCAGGTACGGTAATGTGGCTGGTTCGGAATCTCGCAAAGCAAACTCCTCAGGGATGGATCCTTGATCAACGATTTTCCAGCCATCGATTTCAATAGGTTTCTCAGTTTCCAAAACAGCGTATTTCACGCTCATGAGATCTAAGATTGGTTTGCGTGCTGTAGAAAGCTGTGGCTTACTATATCCCGCCATCATCAGTGCAGCATCCGGTTGAGGAAAGGCCGCCGCCGCCAATAACCCAAGACGTACAAGAGGTACTGGCTCATATCCTTGAACTTTGAGTATCTGGTTATCCCATGCTTCTCGATCACTCATTAGCTTTTGGCCGACGAGGACTCTGTGTTGTCCCAGATTTGCTTTCAAGAACTTCGTGATTTTTGTTTCTGCTCGAAACGATGATTGTGGAATTGATCTTAAAATATGATTGCTATGCAGAGTAAGTTCTCCCGTAGCAACAACACAAAGCAGTAGAGATCCACAGATGGCTGATTTATGTGAGAAAGATGCTGAAAAAACTGCGATTGAAAGCGTTAGAACAGCAACGAAAAATGAGATGAGTTGGATCTTAAATACTTGTTGAGGGGCAACTTCGAAAGAAATGACACCTTGCGATGAATAAATCAGATAAAATAAGAGAAGTGAGGTGGTGACCAAGCCAATTAAAGAGAGAATTCGATATCTCTTTTTAACAGTATTAAGGCATAACGACATAATTGATTCACAGCCAAAGCCTGCCAGCAAGGCAATGATTAGCGAGCAGATCCACAGTAACCGCGCAGGCATTCGGAACATGGAAAATCCGGGAACGATGTCATATAGCAATGTATAGAATTGCAAATGAGGGCCGAACGCCAACAGAAACGAAGTCAAACCAATCAAAAACAATCGAAGAACAGTTCGGTTTCGGATCGAAGTCAATATCCCTACGCACGCGAGTAGCAAAGGCAGACAACCAAAATAACAAACCGCTTCCCAATAATATCCACCTGACCCTCTGTAGTGATCTGGCCCTCCCCATACAAAGGGATCCAGTAACTGTAACAAGCTCGGAAGGGAGAGACTCCCGCTTTTCAACGCTATGGCATCAATACCACTGGCTCTGACCGCTTGCTGGGTGTAAATATAAACTGGTACCAGATCAATGGCGACCAGCCCGACTGTTAAAATTCCGGTGATTAGCCAACTCTTGAGTAAGCTACCGGCTGAATAGGAAATACTACTCTTCTCAGGTTTGATTTGATCATGAACGAGTTGATCAGAATCGACTTTCCTATTTTTCTGAAAGAAAGCGATTACAGATTCGATCACGATGGAAGCTGTTAAAAAGAGAAGCAGGTAGTAAACTTCTTGAACATGTCCGCAGAAAAAAGCGAGAGCAATGAAAATAGCCATGACAGCAGGTGCTTTTTTGCGACCTTCGATCAAAAGTTCATAGCCATAAAAAATCCAAGGGAACCAGGCAATTTGAGTGATCGATGTAAAATGGCCCTCTCCCGTTTTGGCGACAAAGTAGGGCGCAGCCAGAAAGATGATTCCTGATAATATAGAACTGAAAAAGTTCAACTGATATTTTCGAGCGAGTAGATAGGTACCCCACCCGGCCCACCAGTGATGAAATATGAGAACCCAACTCATTGTGGATAGCGCATTTGTAAAAAAGAATATCCAGTTGCCTGGATAAAATAGCGATGTTTGAGGATTTCCTAGAACAGGAACTCCCAGTAAGGAGTAAGGATTCCAATACGGAATATGTTGTTGTCGTTCAATCGAGTCTTTTTGATAGTTTTTTAATGCAATGAAGGTGTTTGTCGTATCGTTATGGCCGTTATCTTGCGATCCTACGAGAACATCACTTGGGTTAATCAACAATACTTGAAAGCAAAGTCCGGAAATGAGAGCAAGTACCAAAGCTGCTATTGCATTTTGAAACAGTTTGGAAGTCATGTGGATTATTCTCAAAATTAATTAAAACTGTTGTCAGCAAAGAAATGCGATCAGGTGTTAAGTAACTGATACAATCAAGCACGAAACCGCTTTGAATCAGAAACATTTAAGCTGGTCTCTTCTTCTTTAGAACAGTAAAGAGATAAACATGATGCGGTTGAATTTTACTCAAGTCATGTGATCAACAGCATAGATTGTGCCAAAAAATGATTACAACCGATATTAGTTTGGGATCAAATACAATCACTTAACCTAAATTTGAGTGATTTTTAATTACGACCGGGAGGGTGTAAGCCATGCGGTTCGATAATCTTCTCATACATTTCAGGCCGTCTGTCTGCCAGACGGTCAATCACATGCAAATCAGGTACACGATCGACTCTTTTATTACGAGCAATCGCTGGATCAATGGTAGCATACAGGATTTCTTCATCTGTACCGGAAGCGCGAACTAAACTCTCGCCGGAAGGAGCACAAATGCTGCTCTTGCCGATAAATTGAAACCCGCGCTCCAAACCGACCCGATTGATGGCACAATAATAAATTCCATTCTCCATTGCGCGCATATTGATTCCATGTTCTGCCATACATTCAGCTCCGGAAGGCCAGTTTGTCGGAAGTGTGATCAAATCGGCTCCCAAAAGAGACATGACTCTGGACGATTCAGGAAAGGCACTATCGTAGCAGATATTGAGACCAATGATTGCTTGAGGGTGCTTGTAGACATCGAATTCACGATCACCGGGAGTAGCAAATCGATCAACTCCGAGAAATGGAAGATGAATTTTCCGATAATTCCCTAAGACTTCCTCTGGTGTGATGAGAACAGCAGCGTTATAAACCCCCTGTTTTTTTTCTGTCAGTTCAAGCATTCCAATCACGATGGAATGATCTAATTCACGGCAAACCTGTTGTAATTTTTGTGTAGATGGACCAGGTATTGGTTCCGCAAAAGGGATGGCTTCTTCTAAACTGGCGAAACAGTAACCGGTTAATGCGCATTCCGGGAATACGGAAAGGTTGGCACCCTGGGACGCGGTTTCGTTCATTTTTTCAATCACACGATTTAGATTTTGTTCCTTTTCCATCAAAGAAACATCCATTTGAATGCCAGCAATTTTCATAGACACCAATTCCTGAAAGATCCAACAAGCGATTGCAGGGACTAAATATTCAACATGTCAATGCATTGATTATAGAGAGTCGAATTCTGAGTCGCTATTGTCTTCACTCAATTACGAGAAAATTCGTTATCGACGCATGAATTCAAAGGGGGATGCTTGTTGGATAGGCTTTGAGTTTTCTGTAGGTGCGACTTGTTGTGGCGGGATGAGTATACCTGATTCAACTAAGGTAATATAGGTGAGGGTAAATAGAATCGCATAAGCGACAGCATTCCCAAAGAGTCCTTTTCCAAACCATTTTATCGCGGTTCCTGCAGATTTTTTCAGACGGATTTTCGCCCCCTTGCGCTCAACACTATAGACTTCGTCCAGCACAAGATGAGAAAAGAAGCCCAGGCAGACACCCCCGGCCATTAAAAATTTTACTGCATAAGATTCACTAGTGTATGCCAGGAAAACTGCTTCGCCTGCAATAATTAGAGCGGGAAGACTATGAAACATTCCTCGATGAACGGCAAATTTCGCCATTAAGGCAGAAGCACCATATCGTACCGCCGCATAAGTAATCGCTGCTGCCAACAGAGCAGCATCAGGGTCGGCTCCGATTCGAACCATACTGCGCATTGCCACAAATGAGGCAATGGCTGCAGTCAAACCAAAAAGTTCTCTTACAGGTCGTCCTGTTTCAGAATCCAGATCTGGTAGCATCCCGCCAATCCAGGTGAGGACGCCTGCTAATATTCCCTGAGCGGGTGTGAAGCCTAATAGTAGAGAGGCGATTGTTCCATATCCAATGCCTAGCATTCCACTAACACTGATATGTTCCTTGTAACCGGCCATACTTATCTTCCCTGAAGCTGCGGTACAATTCTGGTTTCTGTGAAGCAAGTCTTTATGAAGAGGATGGTAGCAAAGAATGCTAAATCGGATCAATGGAACTTCAATTTCAGGTGTTAATAGACCGAAAATGCTAGCTTATTGCGAAATGATCCGCAAAACTTCGTCTTTTAAAGCAGCATTCACAGCCATTCCATTCCCTGTGTAGATGGAAGGATTGCCATCAAAGTCGATCCAGTGCCCCCCTGCTTCTTCAAGGATCGGAACCAAAGCAGCAGCATCCCATGGGCTTAAAACAGGATCGACCATGACATCAGCTCTCCCAGTTGCGACCAGCATATGACCATAACAGTCTCCCCACCCACGAGCCAAGTAGGAATTTCGGCAAAGATCCTCATATGCTTTTTGTTTACCGATTTTTTCCCAACGGGTCATGGTTGTTGTGCAAAACACAGATTCAGAGAGTTGTGATTTTTCAGAAACTTTTGCCTGTCGTGGTTCTAAGTCTCTAATTTTCCACCACGCCCCAGATCCTTTAATTGCATACACAACTTCATCGAGTGCAGGGAAGCGACACACGCCGAGAACGAGTTTCCCGTTTTCCTCTAAGCCCATGAGCGTTCCAAATAGAGGGACACCCTGAGTAAATGGTTTTGTGCCGTCAATGGGGTCAAGAATCCATTTGAACTCGTTCGTGCCTTCTACTGGAGGGAGTTCTTCTCCCAAAATGCTGTCTTCTGGGAAAGCTCGAATGATTTCTTCTCTTAGTAATTCTTCTGCACCGCGATCAGCGATGGTGACAGGTGAATCATCGCTTTTGCGGTCTACTTTGAGATCGGGAGATTGATAGTATTTGAGAATTAAGCTTCTGGCCTTTTCAGAGGCGGATAAAGCTAATTCGAGTCGTGCTTTTAATTCAAAGCTTTCAGAGTGTGTATTCATGATATTGTTTTCGTATTAATTTTTTAAATATGAGGCTGATCTTTAGTTGGAAACCAATGAACATAAGCTGAAGGTCTAGAAATTCCCTACTCGTTCTCCAGGCGATAAAGGTGCTCCCCTGCTTTTCGAACCAGCAGAATACCTTCTTCTTCACGGTTTGCAAACGATTCCACATCAATACTTTTCGGATCTCGGTAACCAAGGTTAATTTTTTCGCAAAGTTCGGGTGGAATTTGTGATGCCAATGTGACTTGTACTCGAGGGTGTTCTATACCACCCTCAAATGATCCAGTTCCTCTCACGTGAGTGGAATGAGCTAATATCCCCCAGGGAATATCCTTAAACTGGTTCCATTGTTTCGTAAAGTAGTCACGAACATGATAACCAACTTTTTCGATCAATGTTCCATGTGTAATTGAGATTTCTTTCATATGAGGGGCGTAGATAATCAATTCTCCTTGATCTGCTACAACGGGTTCCAACTTGTACATACACTTTCCGGCAACCCATAATTCATCATACATCAGTGGCGCACAGGAAAGAACTTGTTTGAATGGTTGGGGCTTGCGTTTGATATGAATCTGACCAGATAAATCTGCAGCAGATTCCCAGGCAGATTCAGGGGTACCATAAAACAGACCATAAAGGGAGCTATCCGGTGCTACCACAAAAGTAATACAACGCTTATCGTTCGGAATCATTGCAGCAGAGAGGTTTACGACCTGTCGAACGGGAGTCTGCTTGACTCCAATAATTCCCACATTCGTGATCAAGGCTCCCAACCAATGGAAGAAATTCAGCAGATCGGGACCGGAAATGCCCGGGAAGAAATATTTGCTTCCCCCAGAGAATCCGACTACTTCATGAGGGAATACTGGCCCCATAATTTGTAGGATATCATAATCCTTAATACGAGAATTAATGGTGACAGGGACATCCATTTCCAGAAGTCCCTCAGAAATAGCAGACGTTTGTTCTTTTGTGAGCGTTCCGATCTGAGTGAGTTTATCAGGTTGGTCCCACTCATGATTGAAAAGCCCTACATTCTTGTATTTTGATTCACGCTCGCTTTCGGAAATTCCCAATAACTGGCAAATGTCTTCCTCTGGCATCGGAGGGTGTGTACCGAGTGCAACCAAAACGTCGATCTGTTTTGCAACCGGGCTGAGAATTCGATGGAAGGTCGAAAACAAAAGAGGCAACGGCGCGGTTCGGGTCGCATCGGGAACAATAAGCAGAATGCTTTTATATCTATAATCTTCAACAGGAATATGGGACTCGAACCATTGAATCACTTCCTGTTGTGTAAGAGTATTATGGACGTTTTTCATTAAGAAAATTACTTTCAGACAAGTCTATTTAAGATCATTTGTTCTTCATATTCTGGTGGGACAACGAAGAAAACTATTATATAAATATTTTTTGTAAAAAGTGAATCGTGCTCCCCCTCGTTCCAGGAAAGTCGTAATATCACACTGACTGTGGTCAGACCAGTCTCATGGGAATGAACTTGTGAGACTCTTGATGGAAATAGAATGTTCACATCACTTTTTTGATGGAAGTCAAAAATTCATAAGAAAACTCACCAGATAGACTGGTCAAAAGTAGCGTCGATCTAGTAACCTCGTAAGATGCGCTGTAGATTTGATTTGAGAGCTTACGCTCTCATTTCTAAACTGAGCCACTTTGGCTTTTTTGTTGAAGTCGAGAGATCAAAATCATTGTGTTCAGACCGATAAATTCGTTGGTCCAGAATATACTCAGGACTGACTTATGCAAATAAATGGGAGTGTTTCCATTATGCGAGTTGCGTTTTGGGATCAGGCAGGAGGCCGTCCATGACGTTAGCAGAACTGCTGGAAAATCAATTTCGCGCAGATATACGTTTTCGAGGAGCAGCATATATCGAAGCAGAACGAGTTGAGTTAACTCGAATTACTGCCGATCATATATTTGCTGTTGTTCGTGATGGTGTCGAATATCAGACGCAATTATCACGTGACGATGGTAATTTGAAAACGTATTGTACTTGCGACCAGTTTCAAAAGTTTAATGTCTGCAAGCATCTTTGGGCATCGATTCTAGCTGTGGATGATGCGGGATATTTGACAGGTACTGTCAAACCAGGATACATACCTCCTTTCATTATCGAAAATGCTCCACTCTCATTTGATGAGGGAGACGAAGATTTCGATTTCTCCATGCCTGCTGAGTTTGAATTGGGGAGCCCTCGTTCCAGAAAGTCCAAATCAGGCGACAGTCAATCAACAGCAGTTTCTGCTAAGCCCCGGTTGCGCGAATGGGAAACCCGCCTGGTCGATCTCAAAAACGAATTTGCGCTGGCACCTGTACTTTCGAAAACAACTCAACAGGAACGCGAAATCTTTTATGAGATTGATGTGGAAGAAAGTCTGGAGTCAGGGCAACTTGTAGTCCAAACTTCACAGCGACAGCGTCGTGCAAATGGTCAATGGGGCAAGCTAAAGCCACTCAAGCTGAAGGCTGGTCAGTTGCAGGAAGTCGAACATGAAGACGACCGTCGGATTCTTGCTTACCTATCCGGAGGAACTCCCGAAAGGACAAATTGGCGGGCTCAGCAAACAGAAACCCAGATTGCAGCATTTCGATACCGGGTTCCCTATGAATTATGTGAATTGATTTTACCTCTCATGTGTGGAACTGGTCATGTTCGATATCTGGACCGTCAGCCTGATGATGTTGATTCTCTGATCTGGGACGCAGAAAATTCCTGGGAATTTTGCATGGGGGTCGAACGGAACCGAAAAGAGTCAACCTGGAGGCTGCAGGGCCACTTAAAACGTGAAGAGGATATTTTAAAGATTTCTGCAGCAAGATTGATTGTTCCAGGTGGTTTGGTATTAACACACGATCGAATTACTCCGTTGGAAGATTACGATGCGTTTCCATGGATCAAAATGATCCAGTTAAACGAGACAATTGAAGTGGAGGATGGAGAACAGCAGGAACTGGTAGATCGCTTATTAGATATGCCCGTTTTACCTCGGTTGCAGTTACCTGAAGAATTACATCTTGAAGAGATTACCTGTGAACCATTGCCAGAGTTATTAATTCATTCTCCGCAAAAAAAACGTTGGCAACAGGACCGCCTTTATGGCGAAATTCACTTTAATTATCTAGACCATTTGGTTTCAGGAGCCAGTACACAGTGGGCCATCGTTGATAGGGAAGAAAAACGATGCATTCTGCGTAATCGAGAATTGGAATCGAAGGCCTGGACTTTATTGCAAGACAGTGGTTTTCGCAGGCTCTTGGATCGTCGTATTCAAGGACGTGATGTCGAAATTGCGGCGCGGGACTTGGGGAATGCGGTTCGTGAATTAATTAAAGAAGGTTGGGCGGTTCGTGCTGATGGTAAGCAGGTTCATCAACCCTCAGCCATGCAATTCAAAGTACAGTCTGGAATCGACTGGTTTGAATTACATGCCGACATTGATTTTGAAGGTCAGACCGTTCTCTTTCCTGAATTACTTTCTGCATTGGCGCGCGGCGATACTTCTATTCGACTTGATGATGGATCACTTGGAATTCTTCCTGAAGAATGGATTGAGCAATATGGGATTCTGGCTGGACTCGCTGTTACCGATGAAGATCACCTCCGTTTTGCACCTAATCAGGTCGCTTTACTGGATGCCCTTCTGAATGCACAAGAGTTTGTAGAAACAGATGAAGTTTTCGATGAGTTCCGGGAAAAGATTCGCTCATTTTCAGGAATTTCGATCGAAGACGAGCCTGATGGATTTGAAGGTGATTTAAGAAAATATCAACTTGAAGGTTTAGGGTGGTTACAGTTTTTACAGGATTTTCATTTTGGTGGCTGCTTGGCTGATGATATGGGCCTGGGAAAAACGGTTCAATTACTTGCATTGCTGCTCAGACGTAAAGAGACTCGCGAAGAACATTTACCATCTTTGGCTGTTGTACCAAAATCTCTGATGTTCAACTGGCTGCAGGAAGCGGGTAAATTTACACCTTCTCTTAAAGTCATTGAATATTCGGGCGGTGATCGTAGTAAAATCATCGAGCAGTTACCCGATCATGATTTAGTATTAACGACTTATGGTACGATGCGTCGAGATGTAACACTCATCAAGGATATTCAATTTGATTATGCTGTCCTTGATGAAGCTCAAATGATTAAAAACTCAGGATCACAAGTCGCGAAAGCATCGCGCCTGCTGAAAGCAAAACATAGGCTTGCATTAAGTGGTACTCCTGTTGAAAATCATTTAGGTGATCTTTGGTCGATCTTTGAGTTTCTCAATCCGGGAATGTTAGGGCGTAGTTCCGTCTTCAAAACCTACACGAGTGATATCGAGGACAAGAATTCGCGAGTCATGTTGGGGAACGCATTACGCCCCTTCATATTACGGCGGACGAAGGAACAAGTTGCCAACGAACTACCTGAGAAGGTTGAACAAACTCTGTATTGTGATATGGGCGAAGAGCAATCTCGGCTTTATGACGAGTTGAGACAACACTATCGTGACTCAATTTTAGGGATGGTCGAATCAAAGGGGCTTGGCAAAACCAAAATACACGTTCTCGAAGCATTACTGCGTTTGAGGCAAGCGGCTTGCCATCCAGCTCTGCTTGAACGTGGTGAAGCTATGGATGCTTCAGCAAAAATGGATGTTTTAATACCACATCTGGAAGAATTGATTGAAGAGGGACATAAGGCCCTTGTGTTTTCTCAATTTACCAGCATGCTTTCCATTGTACAGGAACATTTAGATCAGAAAGAGATCGTTTATGAGTATTTAGACGGTCAAACCCGTGATCGTAAAGAACGAGTTGAGCGATTCCAGACTGAGAAAGAGTGTGGCATTTTTCTGATTAGTTTGAAGGCGGGTGGTCTCGGATTGAATTTGACTGCCGCGGATTATGTGTTCATTCTAGACCCCTGGTGGAACCCGGCTGTAGAAACACAGGCCATAGACCGTGCACATCGTGTGGGACAAACGAAACGCGTCTTTGCTTATAAGCTGATTTGCCGTAATACGGTTGAAGAAAAAATTACGGAACTGCAGCAGCAGAAACGTGAATTGGCAGATGCGATCCTCGAAGAAAATCAGAGCGTACTTAAGAATCTGTCGAGTGATGATCTCGAACTGCTCTTGTCTTAATACTAACGTTACTTACCAGACGATTGTTTTTCAGACAGCCCTCGTGTAAATGCCTCGTACGCTTCGCGGTATTCCTCAGGCACTGGTAGTCTGCGGGGGCCAAGACTATCGTTGGTTTGCTTTCGAGTACTTGTGCGATTTCGCTGTGCGGCACGCGATGTTGGTTTCAATGATTTTAACATCTCTTCAAATTGGCGTTTTCGAGCGAGAGATTCTGGAGTCTGTTGCTTTGCGTCCGGACTTTGAAGTTGTTTTTGTAAGCGTTCAGAAAAACGCTTCATTTCTTCTTTCGACCAACCTAATTCGTCTAGTAATTCCTGGTTGACTTCTTTCCGCTTTAGTTCATCTTTAATACGTTTTAAGACTAAGTTTGCTGCTTCTTTACCATACTCCAAATTGGCATCTTCAGCCTCAGGGAGGCTGGAATCGTTACCTGCCCCCGTTTTTTCATTGCCATCGCCGGATGCTCGTCCTCCGCTGGTGGCACTGCTGCCTTTAGGGTTATCTGTTTTAGAGCCTGCACTGGAACCTTGCCCTGGTTTTGATCCTGGCTTCGATTGGCCTTTTCCCTGTGATGCCCCTCCCTTGCCTTTCGAGTCTGCGCCTTTCTTACCAGAACCTGATTGATTGTTTTTCTGGGATGAGCCCTTTCCTTGAGAACTTTTTTGATTATTCATTGGCTGTTTAGAACCAGATGAATTTTTTTGAGTTCCTTGTTCTTGATTCCCCTTTTGTCCTGTAGAGTCACCTTTACCTGATTGTTTGCTCCCTTTTTGTCCCTGATCATTTTGAGAGCTATTTCCATTTTCTCCGTCCTGCGGGCGTTTTGATTTTTGTTCCGTGGGTTTGTTCTTACCTTTGGGTGGGGTATTAGCACCATCGACTTGATCTTGTTTTTTCTTATTATCAGTCCCGTTCGATTGTTCTTGCTCCTTGGAAGGAGATGGATTTTGATTTGAATTCTCAGGCTTCCTCATTCCCTTCTGAGGTTTATTTTCAGAAGAGGGAGACGCTTTTCCTGGTGATGTATTTTCTTTGGGAGTCTGCGAATCTCGTTTGTTTTTTGGGGAATCAGGATTATCTTTTTTACCAGGACGAAGAGCGGGCTTCTCTTTAGGGTCACGTTGAATATCGTTGCTGCTTTTTTCCGGTTTGGCATCGGGGTCATGGTTCGGAGTGGCTTTCCCTTTCGTGTTACCATCTGATTTACTTTTCATTGCATTGTCAGAGGGGGGAGCCGGTTCTTTTTTCCCTTTCAGAGGCTGGTCAGATTGCTTTTGATTCGGTTTAGTTTTGGGGTCATTATCAGGCTCGTTACCTTTTGATGAAGGTTGTGCACTAGAGTTCTTATTTTCGGAACCTTTGGCGTCGGGCGTTCCTTTAGAGTGATCAGAAGACTTTGAAGGCGATTGATTTGGTGTTTGAGTTTGTTTTGACGAATTTTGATCCTGTGTATTTGGGTCAGAAGATGAATTCTTTGAATCTGATTTTTCTGTATCAGGTTGTTCTGGTTTTGAATCTGAATCAGGCTGTTTTCCTTCTTTCTTCAATTGTTCCAGAATCTTTTTGATCGCCTCCTGATCGTCTTTACCAGTACTGTCTAATCCTTTTTTATCTTCCGATTTTTGATTGTTTTGTTTTGTTGAAGGCTCATTTGATCTTTGTGGATTTTCAGAATCTGACTGTTGCTTTTCTTTTTTATCTTGGTTGTCCTGGTCAGTTCCTTGTTTGGATTTGTTTCCTTCTTCAGTGCTCTTTTCCGATTTGTTTCCTTCAGATTGCCCTGACTTCATCTTAGAGGAAGAACCTTTGCCAGATTGAGGGTCTCCACCTTTTCCCTTCTCCGTTTGATTTTTTTGGTTCGAACTTTGTTTTTTATTTTCCTGTGCTGTCTCTTGTTTTTGTTCCTGCAGTTGTTTTTGCGCTTCTTCCTTCGAAACAGGTTCCAGAATTTCAACTTTTATTTTCGGTGTATTTTTACGATTGCCTGAAGGTTGTTTATTATCGCGGGCTTCAACCCATAAAAAAACAGTTTCTCCAGGAGTAAGTCGCAAAGGCTTTAATTCAAAGTCATGAGTCAGGTCGACGCTCTTTTGGGCTCCTTCAAATAATGTTTTATCGAGCACACGGATTTGTTCCTTATCTACTCGTAGATTGAGATACCTGATTTTAAAATCGGGATCCTCGGCGATGACTGAGATTGGAATGGTACCATTTGCTGGCATCTTTAAATCTCGTTTTGGAGACAGCAACGAGATTTCAGGGGGTAAATCTGGACGTATTACGAGTGGATACACGGTGGGCGAAAGCGTGGTTTGGCCTGCCTCGTTGCGACATTTAATCTGGTAAAAGTTAGGAAAGCTACCGTCAGCACGTAATTTTAGTTTCCAGGACGCCGTAATTGTATTGTCCTTGATTGTTTTTTCTATTTTGAATTCTTCCAGTAGAGACTTCGAGTTTTCTTCATCTGAGAAAAGAACTTCAAAGGAACTGATTGGCATATTCGTTGTAGCATCAACAGTAACTTTTGTGCCTTCCCAGGCATCAATGGCGCCTCCCGGTTGTTCAACTGAGGAAAGCTCCATGTATTTAGGATATTCATAGCGAACAGAATGAACGGTAGCAGAAGGAGGCTGAATGACTTTTACCTGAAAATCTTCAGAAACGGCATCACCAGCTTCGATGTGATAGGTCAATTCCTGTCTGATACCTCGCCCGTTTACACCAACAATTACTCCTTGATAACGTTTTAAGGTATCATCCATCGAGCGCAATGTAACCGGCTCATCGACACTGCCTTGATCGTTTGATGTGTAGAAGAGCGTCACCTTTTCAGGAACTTCGCCACGTAGATCAACAATTACTTCTAACTGGCTACCAGAGAGGACCTCTGTATTACCTGGCGTTACAGAATTGATTTGAGTTTGAGTGGCAAATTCTCGTTGAGTCGAAAACGACATTGCCGCTGAAAGTGAGGGCCAGATTTCTTTGGGAGAAAACAAGGCGTAGAAGCATAACAATGTTACAACGCCTAACAGAGCATAAGAGAGTCTCATTAAGGGACGACGGTCGATAGCTTGGTCAGTATCAGTTTTGGAAAGTGTCAATGCCGCTTTTTTTTCTAGTGAATTAATAATTGCTGGATTAACGGGGCGTTCTGACTTCTTTAAATCGATCAGATTCAGCAGTGAGCCTTCCATTTTATCAGAAGTCTGTTCCAAAGAATGTGCAGAATAAAGCTGCGTGACTTTTTTGAAATACGGAAGGACAAGTTTCCAAACGGCCCAGCCCAGACAGGCTAGCACGACACCTGCGAGCATTAGTAAGCGGGGTATATATCCAAATCCCCCTTTAACAAACCAATGGTCGAATACAACAAATACCAGCAAATAGCCGAGCAGAATTGTGGAAATTCCGACGGCAGTTGTGAGCAGGTCATTAGCTTTAATATTAGAACTGGTTTTTGAAATCTGATAATCCACATATTCATCGAACTTTGCATAGTGCTCAGTACGATGCTCTGTCGATTGAGATGATTTGGATGCCGTTGACATAAAAAGCCTGCTGATTCGTAGAATCTTCTTTGTGATCTTCCATATCTATTATAGGATGATCGACGCGGGCAATGGAGTTAATGTTCCTGATTTTTTATCCAGATTCATTTTTCCTGATTTTTCAGAGTGTTTTATAGACAAATCACCAGAAATACCTTAAACCAAACCTTTATTTTTTCTTAAAAACCACTCTGCAGTCAGGAGTGCGACAAATAAAGCCAGGAAGAACCAGTTGTCCCAAAGTGATATCCGCCTGTATCTTACCAGATCGCTATTCCAAGATTTCTCTTTATTCATACGGGTTAAGAAACTTGACAGTTCTTCGGGGGGAAGCGAACTCCCTCCAGAAAGCGAAGAGATTGTTTCCAGTAATGAATAATCGGCTGCCGGATTATCCATTTCGAGATCACGTGGATCAACGATGAATCGTGTTGTTGCATCAAATCCAAGTGAGACGCCATTTTTTTCCGCATGCACAGTGACCCAATAGTCGCCTGGCTCTTCAGTGAGAGAAAACGAAGTGACTGTGGAGTCTCCCGTGCTCGTTGATTCTACTTTGCTAAATTTGCCTGAGGGATTCTTCACTTGAACTGTGAAGTTAACATCAGAAATAGGATTCCCTTCGGCATCTCTCGCTCCAAACTGGATGGGGACGTTCGCTCCCGGTGAGAAGTTTCTGGGAGAGACACGTGCCCAAACGGTCTGACCAGAATCATTTTCTTTATGTGCTAACCAAAGAATTATCTGACGCCAGAATCGTTCATGTTCAGTCCGATTACCTGAGAGAAACCATTGAAACGTAGTATCACCGGCAAAGGCCATGATGCGCGTCTGTCCTACTTCATAAGCAAAGAGGAGTGGAACCGCTTCGTTTCCCGCCGATTGTGCCAGGACTTCAACCAGATCATGCTTTTTCCTTAGTCGATTGGCTCCTTTCAATGGAGCCAGTGAATTCCATTTTTGCTGGTTATTGGTTGTGGAACTATCCAATTGCATCACATATCGTCTGAGCCCGAGAGCTGTCGGTACCATTTTTAGGTCCTGAAAATAATGTAGATCTTTTGCAATCGTATTTCCCGTCTGCTTTTCACTGGGACGCATTTCTACAGGAATAAAATTATCTAACGGTGTATTCGCGTAACCACCTGGCCCGAAACTATGGTAACCACCGGTTGTCAGCAGCCCCGCTCCTTTATCGAGTCGGTCAGCAATCTGTTTGAGGACAGCTGCCCCTAGCAGATCGGCTGGAACATCTCCGATGATAAAGACATCGTACTTTGACAAATCTACTAGTTCTGAACGCAATTTTTTTTGATTATCAGAAAAGCCGCTTCCGAGAGGAATATAATCCAGTTGTATTTTGGGGTCGTTTAAGGAGCGAATGAATTTTTGTTCTGGACGTAGAGAGTCAAAATAAACAACTTGTATGCCACCTTTTTGAACGGTAACAATGGTCTCCAGGCGGTTATTGGTTTGTTTGATTTCTCCTTCCAAAGGAACGACTTCAACGGCAATTTTATATTCCCCAGGAATTTCAGGCGTCCAGAAAAGTTCAACTGTACTGAGTTCATTATTCTGGGTGGGATGAATTTGTGTTGCTACACGGGAATTGCTGTAGGCAGGAGCAGGTATCATTTTACCAGCTTCACCATTTTTCTTGCCAGTACGGTCTTCCACTAAAAGGCGCACTGTCAGATCACGATTGGCAGCGCCCAAGCTACGAACTTTCACGCTGATCGGTGTGGTTTTTTTTTCGAACACGACTGGATCGATCACCAAACTTTCCAGAACCAAATCCAATGTTGTATCTTGCAGACTTGATGATCCAAAGCCAATTGTATAAATCGGAATCCCTGAATCACCAAAAAAGCTGGCCCGTGATCTTACATCAATGTCGTATGGAGGGAGTGCCCGCTCTGCTCCATCTGAAAGCAACAGGAGTCCGACAAGATGTTCCTGTTGTAATTGAGCTGCAATAGTTTCCAGTGAATAACCAATGGCGGTTTGTTCTCCGTTAGACTCTTCAGTAAATACTTCAACTGGCATAAGCTCTTTGGAAAAGTTAAATCTCTTAATGCCAATATTGGGTTCCATGTTTTCAAATAGTTTATTTACAGAATTCAGAGTTTTTACTAATTCGTTTCGTCGTGTTGTGCTACCTGGGCCATCGGCAGTCTGCATGCTACGGCTGGCATCTGCCAGGATATAAAGCCAGGACTGTTTTTTTGATTTATCTGTCAACTCGATTGCGGGGCGTAACAACATAAATACAAGCATCGATACAGTGAGTAACCGCATTGCAATCAGCGATCGACGAAGTACGGGAGATAAGTGTTTGACTCGTTTGGGATATGTTTGGAGAACCAGTAAGATCAATGCGATGATGATCAGAATCATCGTCGGCCAGGACCAGATTGGTTCAAATATTGGTTTCATAACGTTCTTGAAATCAATGAAAAAGTGATAAAAAGCATGCTTTTTTATTTCAGGAAGAAGCTTCCGCTGGTTGGTCAATTGCGTAAAAGTAGTTTGCTGTGAAATGTTCCAGACAGAAAACGATTAAAAGTAACGCCGCTAACATAGGAAAAATTTCCACACCCAGTCGTTCGCTACGAATGGTTCGTTTAAGCCCTTCCATATCACGTGAGAGACTATAGCGTCCTTCACCCAAAAATTGGTTAAGTTCTTCAACGGATATCGGTTGAAAATTGCTTTCCCTGGCGGACACATTAACGCTGAACCCTGTTGCTAAACGAGTTTGATTATTGGAGTTGTTAATGAGTTGATAATGACCCATAGCCGTCGTGTCAGGGATTAACACGGACGATTTTCCTTGCTCGACTGTAATCGGAAGTTGCTTTAAATCGGGAGTTCTTAATAGAAATGAAACCGGGGGATTCGCGGATGCAGGCCATTGATAACTGGCCACTTCACCTGCAAGATAGTTTGTGCGATTGGATCTTGTATGTATCAGGTATCGGGTCAATTGATCGGCGAATGCCAGATAAGCCCAGCGTGCAAACAAAAACTGACTCCAGCCTTTTGCGTCAATACCGGTTGTTAATGCGATCACTTTCCCCCTCCCCAGAGACTGTTCAACAATTGCAGGGGAATTTCGGGAATCGGTATAGTGTGCAATCACCTGCCCTCGCTTGGTAGGACTGACACGCCAGAAGCGAGAGATTTCCATGGAAGCAAGTTCACCTGTCCCGCCCAGATCTTGAAAATAAGAAAATAGTGAGTGTTTATTGTTCTCCAGGTCTAAAAATTCAGGTGGGATGAATTTCAAAGATCCGAGTAATTCGATGGGAAGTAATTTCTGAGCTGCTTCCGAATTGAAGGAGACAATCATAGACTCTGGTGAATTTCCGTCACTTCCTAAGATAAAGCAAACGCCCCCTCCTTTTTGAGCATATTTTGTCAACTGTTGCCAGCTTGTTACCGATAAACTCGATACATTGATTAAATAGACAGCTGCAAACTCTTCAAGCGGAATCGATTCGATTTCATTAAGAGAAGCAACTTTGCAGAGGTATCGATTTTTATTCAAAGCAACCAGTTTTTCAGGTGCCAATACATTACTCCATAAACTTGCGGAGTTTTGATCTGGACTGACAATCAAAATATGAGGTGGTGGCTCTGCTACGATCGTGAAATAGCGAACGTCATCTGGCAAATATGGGTCTGACGAGGTGATGCGTACTTCCCCCTGAGTGACTGACTGATCAATATTTGAAAGGCTCATTTCCAATTGCGCTCCCTGATTTAAGCCAGCGTTGTTACCATTGTCCCTATTCTCCGAAGAAGCGATTGTTGAGAGTGGTCGTTGATCGCGTTTGATCAATTGTCCTTTTTCATTTTGAGTGAATAATTCGAGGATCGTATTTTCTGCAGTGATTCCGGAAGAAACGATTTCCGTTTTTAAAGTCACAGAATTTCCGAGCGTAACTGACTCGCGGGAGAGTCGGATTTGTGAAATGCCAATGTTTTGTGGGTTGGTAACACCGACATCAATGATATAAATGCCCAGCCACTTCAGTTTTTCCAGTTGCTGTTTCATTAATTGTGAAGGCTGACTTCTCCATGCAGATCGTGCTAGATCTGTATATAGATAAATTTCTCGTACATATTGACTTGATCCAGACGATTCTGTTTGTGACCCTGTCTGCTCATTTTGGCTACGTTTTAAATCATCTTCCTGACGGTTGATTGCTGTGCGCAAACGATTGTCCAGGAATAATGAATAGGCAGATGTTTTGAGGGCTTTGATTCTGGATTGAACTGCTGATAAGTCTGATTGGTAGGGTGAGATATCTTCGCTGCTGCTGCTTAGCACTGAAACTCTACTTTGCGCTGGCAAATTGCTTAGGTGTTGGCCAGCAATTTCTTTTGCTTGATCCAGGCGAGATTGATTTTCCTGTCGGTAATCCATACTGAGACTGGTATCAAACAGAAATATGGCTGTGACAGGAATGTTCTCTGAAACAGCAGGTAACGGCTCTGATATTTCTGCAAAAATTCGGCGCTGATACGGCCAAAAAACAAATAATAACAACAACAAAAAGGTCGCTAATCCGACTCCACCTCGCAGATAAGTACGCTGAGTATTCAAAGTTTGTTGAGAGACAGAGTGTTGTTGAAAATATCGGATTAGGCCAGTATATGACAGTAGCGCGATAACGATGATGGTTATCAGCATCACCAATTCGTATGTTGAAAAACTATAGTTGGCAGGTGGAAGTGAAGGTCTAGACAGTGCAATCACAATTGCGATAATGATCAGTATTCTTAGTAACAATAACCACAAATGCCGTAATTTCAGTCTACGCGAGTTTTGGATTTTACGGCGTTGGAGTAAGGCTAAAGCAGGAAAAATGATTTTCTTAGGTTTAGAGCGAAGCAGGAAATGCAAAATGATCGGGATGATTGCGAGAGCGATTCCAAATAATAAACCAGGGTGTATTAATGACATCTATCCAGTTAGTTCAATCTTCAGATCAAAAATATACTTAATTCAGTTTACAGTATTCAGGTTACAGTGAGCGAAATTCGTGACTCAGGTTAAAAACTAGACCGTCCTGATGATGAATTCTGTCCACCCCTTGAGTTTTGAGGTGATGTGATATCGACGGTTTCCAGGCTGTAGTCCATATGCTCATTCAATTTTGATCCACGCGATATATTTTTAGGTATCACAAGCAGGATCACAACTTGGTTTTTTTCTGATTCGTCCAGATAAATTCGAAATTGGTAATCAACGCCCTCAATTTGTGTTTCTGGTTCGAATTTACCCACTAAAAAAGATTTGGCTTTGGTATAACCCTTTCCTTGCGGAAATCGTTCAGAGGTAAATTCTTCAAGATTTAAGAATTGGTTATCAGGATTTAAGAATTGGTTAAATGTACCTGCGATTGCACCTAGAACTTTATTATGAAAGTCGGATGCTTCATCCATGTTCTTTTCTTTTATCAGGTAATTGTTACTGAGAACATAAAGATAGGCGGGACGGTCAACAATTTCATTATCCAAATCAACAGGAACTTCGCCACGCCACGCACCTTCCAGCCCAGGTAATTCGAGATCAATATAATCAGGTTGTCTGGTGTCGATTGTTTCTACTGTTTCTGGTGAGGTTTCTTCAGGAGGAGCCTCTTCAGAAGTTGTCACAGGAGCTTTTTTAGGTGCTTCAAGTTGCGTGAACTCAATTGGTATTCTCATTTTGATCGTTGGTGCAGACCAGATTCCAGATAACGCCTGATTCCGTACGTCAACATATTCAAAATACTTAACTGTTTCCTTCAGTCTTTGCTCATATGTCTCAGATCCACAACCATTTAATAAGAAGATTGTGATCAATAACAAAATGACTGGGGCGCTGCTATTTTTGAGATGAATTTCAGAATTCAATGATCTGGTTGGCATAATTAATTCTTTTGTCCCGTCATAAAAGAGGCATGGGATCTTTTATTATCTGATTTTCTGGTTCAGGCTCAATCACTTCAAATAAATAGATAAGTTTGCGTAAAGAATCTCTCACTATTGTATCTCTCATACGACACAAAAGAGGAATCTTTTAATAAATAATTTAATGCAGACTTATTTAGAGTAAAGCAAATAGCCAGAATACTTTAGATTTAATCTGCTTATATTGTCGGTGATACAGTGAGGAACGTCAACTTCGATCATTTTGTGTAACGAAGATTATTATTTTTCAGCTCTGTAGCGGACTTCACCGGAAACTAGGACTATTTCTGCCCTGCCTTGCAGTTCTTTCCCCAGAAATGGGGTATTCTGACTGGAGGATTTGAGGCTGACAGGGTCTAACTGATATTTGATATCAGGGTTAATCAGTGTGATATCTGCATCAGCGCCCTCTGCCAGCGTACCCTTTGAGAGTCCCAAGATTTTAGCTGGACCGCAAGTCAATTTCCTAATCAATTCAGACCATGTTAAATGTCCTGGGGTAATGAGACTCTGCAAACAAACAGGAAGCAAGGTTTCCAGGCCGATGATTCCAAAATCTGCTCCTATAATTTCATCAGTCTTTTTCTCTGAAGCATGCGGTGTGTGGTCCGAACAGATAGCATCGATGGTACCATCTTTTAATCCTTCAATCAGAGCATCGATGTGTTCCTGCGAACGTAGTGGAGGCAGAACCTTATAATGGGGGTCATATGTCTCCAACATCTGATCTGTTAACGTTAAATGATGAGGAGTCACATCTGCGGTGACATGAATATCTTTTTGTTTGGCTCGTCGAATTTGTGACACACTATTTTGTGTAGAAATACACATCAGATGAATGCGCCCACGAGTCAATTCAGCGAGTGCAATATCGCGATTCACCATAATTTCTTCTGCAGCCGCTGGAATTCCTTTTAATCCCAGTACAGTTGAATGGAACCCTTCGTGCATTTGTCCTTTCTCGGCCAGTTCAGGGACCTGAGCACGATTCAGTATCGGGCGATCAAACATGCGTGTATATTGTAAAGCACATCGCATGATCTCTGCATTTTCAATCGGTTGATCTGCATCTGTGAATCCAACTGCTTTGCCGGCTACAAGTTGTCCGATTTCGGCGAGTTCTTTCCCCTCGTGATTTTTGGTGACAGCACCCAGAGGGAAGACATGGCAATTGGCAGCGCGGGCAGCTTGAAGGAGAATGAATTCGGCAGAAGAACGATCATCCACAACAGGAGAGGTATTGGGCATACAACCCAGCGAAGTGACGCCGCCAGCCAAAGCGGCTGCAGTACCACTTTCGATTGTTTCGTCTTCTTCAAAACCAGGTTCACATAATGAAACATGGATATCAATGAAACCCGGACTGACAATAAGACCAGAAGCATCGATGACTTCATCGGCAGTCGTTGTTTCATCACAAAGACCTTTGATTTTGCTATCTTCAATCAGCAAATTTGCCTGTTGATCAAGGTTTTGCGATGGATCGACAATGTGGCCATTTTTGATGAGGATTGATTTCATCCCGGTATCCCCAAGGAAGCAGTACGCTGTAGATGAAGAAGATAAAGACAGGCCATGCGGATGATTAAACCATTACTGACTTGTCCCAGAATAACTGAATGAGGGCCATCAGCTACATCAGGAGTGATTTCAACACCTCGGTTGATGGGGCCAGGTGCCAGGATGAGAACATCCTCTTTGGCTTTGTTGATTCTTTGTTTATTCATGCCGAATAGATGTGCGTACTCACGTATGGATGGGAAAAAATGTCCTCGCTGTCGCTCAAACTGGATCCTCAGTAAATTCAGGCAGTCAGTTCTGCTGATGACATCATCAAGATTATTTGAAACTTCAACACCCAGGTTAGAAATTTCACTGGGAATGAGAGTGGTTGGCCCACAGACAATGACATGCGCGCCTAGTTTCTTAAGCCCCCAAATATTGGAACGTGCGACTCTGCTGTGAAGAATATCGCCGACCAGAGTCACTGTAAGTCCTTCAATTTTGCCGAAGTGCTCCCGAATCGTGAAAATATCAAGTAATGCTTGAGTCGGATGTTCGTGAGTACCATCTCCCGCATTTAGAATATTTGCGTCGAGGTGTTGAGCCAGCAGTTGCGGGGCGCCGGGGGTTTTATGTCTGACGACAACATAAGAGACTCCCATTGCTTCGATCGTTTTGGCAGTGTCGACGAAGCTTTCCCCTTTAGAAAGACTGCTTCCTGAGGAGGAAAAGTCGACAGTATCTGCACTTAGTCGTTTTGCTGCGAGCCCAAAACTGACCCGAGTCCTTGTTGAAGGCTCGAAGAATAAGTTAGCGACAACGGTACCTGACAAGGGAGTGAGTTTGGTTTCACCAATCGCGGCTAAACGTTTAAATTCCGATGCTTGATTAAGGATGATATTGAGTTCGTCTTTAGAAAGGTCCTGCAATCCTAAAATATGCTTACGGGTCCAGCCGTTTGAAATGTCTGTTCGGTACTCATGATCAATATTCATAGTCATATCAGGTTTGAGTGTGTGCGTTTTCAAATCGGGTCGTAGACAAATAAAATTGACGCACTCCGATCGTGTCGTTTACTCAGGGTTGGAACAAATATTACCAATCCCCCCTGCTCCCTTCAAGGAGTTGGCTTAGAGATATTTCATACAGACTCTTAGTTTTTAAGAGTTTGTATGCGAGAAATGAAATCAGGAAACTGTTCTGCTTGAATCCCTGGAGGCAATGCGGATTTCCGTGGGACCTGTGCTTCAGTAATCATCGAGTCTTCAGGGTTAAGGCTGAGAGGGGCAGCATATTCAAATTTTCCTGTAGAGAGCCCTTCAATTCGCATTGTCGAAGCGTCAAACTCCTCTAAAGCCAGATCTTTTGCTTGTTGCCAGGCCGCAATGCGGATTTCTGAGGAAGCAATGGAGCCTTCCCCAATAAAGCCGATTGAAGAAAGCCAATTTTCAGGTGGCTTAAATCCGGCGACTTGAAATAACGCAGACTGGGCCAAATCAAAGACGCAATCTTTAGCTTCGATCTGGATTGCTCCCGGAATGATCTGGGCATCATTCCAATTAAAGAGCATGAGCGGCCCGGCCTCTCTCAGGGTAAGCTGTCGTAAGTTTAAATTGATCTGATGATCAATTTCTGGTGGGTGTTCCAAGAAAAAGGTTGATCTCGAAGTGATATTCAGACAGTTTATCAGAGAAAGGCTTTGTGGTGTCTGTGTCAAATGAATGGCATGCCCCGAAACAGCAAACATAGAATTATAAATTTCCAACTGACTTCTATTTTGTTTTTGAGGATCAATGAGCTTCCAATAAAGGGCGTCACGTTCAATCTTGCGACCTTCTACCTGTTCATCATCCAATTGAGCAAAAAAGCAAGATTTCAAAATCAAGCTTTGAGTTGTGACGTTTAAAAGTGAAGGATGCAGGGTATTTTTTGTTGCTTGTGTTTTTGATGAGGAATTTTCTGATAGATTAATGAGGATTACATTTTCCAGCGTCAATTGTTCTGCAACAATAGTCAGTCCATCTTCATTGATATTTATGATAGCAGGTTTCTTTGCGGGACCCCTGATTACGAGAGATCCAACAGTTGTAATTTTTGTCGGTTCATAGGGAGTGGAAGAATCGAGTAAAATGATTCCCTGTTCGTTAGGAGGAGGGATCAATCGGGGTTGGGAAGTTGCAGATGTTGCTCGTTGATTTTCATCCTTCGTAGACGTTGCTTTTTGAGGCTTAATCACACTTTGTTTATTGAGCGAAACTTGTGAGGTGATTTTTAGGAATTGATTACGCGCCCCTTCATTCAAAAGTGTTAATGACAGTCCTGAGAGCACGAAAATTAAAGCAGCGACGATTGATAACTGAGCTGTTTTCTTTGGTTTAGAACGCTCTGATGATTGAATTACCTGAGAATCAAATGAAGAGTAAAAGTTCGTTAGTATTTTATGCGACATCTTCGATTGAGTAGGCCAGATATTTTGGGCTTCTTGCATATTCGAAGGGCGTTGTTCTGGATTGGAAGCAGTCAATTTCAGTAAAGCTTCTGCAAGTGTATCTGGTGTCTCAGGAGCCCAAGTGCGAATATCTGGTATTGTTTTCGTTTGATGGCAGGCAAGTTTTGCTAATGGATCTCCGGTAGTAAATGGAGGGCGGCTGGCCAATAGTTCCCAGAGCAAACATCCAAGTGCGTAAATATCACTTTGACAATTCGGGAAATTGCCTGTACCAATTAATTCAGGGGCGATACCATCGTAACAACGAGGGGGTAATGAGGCATGGATGGTGAGTTCAGGAGAAAGAATTGATTCAATACCTGTATCCACTAAAGTGGCAATTCCATTTGAACTCAATCGCACATTCCAAGGGCGAATATCACTGTGAACAATTTTTCGTTTTTCTAATGATACTAAAGCATCAAGTAGCTGGGCTCCAATCGCGAGCACGACAGGTACAGGAAACCGCCCTCTTCGAATGAGTAGTTCAGATACAGTTGCGGATAGGACATATCGGCTCACAATGACAATTTTGTCTTGGAGCTGTTTTATGATGCGAGGATATACCAGAGAAGGATGATCTAAGCCTTTCAAGCTTTGTAATAATTTCTGAGCATTTTGTTGGAGGAGATCAAGATTATCTGACTGTGGTCTGGTGATTTTTAAGACGCAGCGCTCTGTACTCTCTGGAACATTAGCAATATAAGTATTGGATTTGTGGCTATGACCTAATTCAGAGATGAGCAGATAAGGCCCAATTGCCAGTTGTTCCGGATTCCCTGACTCTAAAGTGCGTGCCTGGAAAGGAGTGATTTTCTGTGCCTGGACAAGTGCATCAATCCAGACGGAATCAAAAGCAGGAATACCCCTTGCTAGTTTTTTAACTCTACGTCGACAACGCTTCAAATCAGCGGGTGTGCAGAGCTTTAACTTTGTTAATCGCTGAATTAATTCTTTGGAAGGAGGTTCCAACAATGTGAATGAGTCCTTTTTCACATAAAAATTCTAAAGAGGCAGTGACAGGCAATTCATTATTTTCTGTCGTCGATTTGATTACACGCTAATAAGGTGAAATCGGGCCTATTTATGACAAAAAATAGTAAATTTCGCAAGAGCGATCTATCTGTGGCTAGCAACGTGAAAATAACAGAGAGATCTTTTCTAAAACTGGTAATCTGGGGTATAAGGTAAGCTGTAATTATCCTCTCTCTAGTGAATTAAACAAGAAGTTTTGACTCATGAATTATTCTGAACAGGAGAGTGTGCTGATCGTTGGTGACTATCAGACTCTCGAAATGAGGGCTGTTTTAGATTCTCTTAATGAAATTTGTTCTGAAGCAGGGCTTTTTCATAGTAAGAAGATAAACACCATCTCAGAAGAATTAGAAGCTCCTGCATTAATCATTATCTGTCAAAACTGGCCAGATGAATTCGATTCGGATGAATTGGGAGGGCTCATCAGCCGTTTTCCAATCAGTCGTTTTATTTGTTGTTATGGAGTCTGGTGTGAATCAGATGGAAGAACGAGAACAGAATGGCCTCTCAGTGTTCGTGTTCCCGCTCGCAGCGCTCACGTACGGATTCGGCAAGAGTGGGATATTGTCCATGGAAAGGCAATCGCATTACCTCTAACAGCAGGACGTGATGAAGTTTTTCAATCGGAGACTTTTTTTGAACAGTTCAGATTAGATATCGATGAAGTTTCTCCCTTGATCCAATTGAATTCGGGGGACTGTCACTATAAAGCGATGTTGGAAGAGCTGATTCTTTCCTGGAAAGGCCAGATTGCAAAGCAAGATCAGAATCAAGATGTGGATCTATTGATTGTTGATTTAGATCCATGGGAATTAGTCGTGGGGAAACTATCTTCGCAGGATTCTTTGCCTGTAATGATAGGCGTAATGGGTCTAGCCCATCCCGAAATCGTTAAGGCTGCCAAACAACTCGGGATTGAAGTGGTTGTATGTAAAGTAGGACCCGAGCAGGCACTGTTTCAGGCAATCACGCGCGTATTGAAGATTAAGGCGACTCCGCAGGCAGTGAACTGACTTTAAGATTTTTAAAGTTTAAGTCTGTGGTAGGATCATGTCCTTGCAGACTGATATGTCCCGCTTTTAAGCGAAGTCCCTTTCGGGGATTTTCGTCTGGTTTTCTCGTATCTTCCCAATCCGTTACCTGATATCCATCTACCCATACCGCGAAATGAGATCCATAAGCGGCAAGAGTTGTCGTAAACCATTCATGGTCATTTGAGACAACGCGCCGGGCCTCTGTTCTTCTAAAAATTGCTCCCGTCCCCGCATTTTCTGGTTTGGTTCGATCTTTATCTTTAATTCCATTATGAATCTGAACCTCGTATCCATTCGCCATGCCACTTTCAGAGCCTTTGATTGCTCGAAAAAAGTAGCCACTGTTTAACGATGTTCCATTTGACTTGGCGGTTGCCTGAAAGAGAAAGTTATCCCAGGTTTCCTCGGTTTCTAAATAGCCCTGTTTCTCGGCAGTAACGTGAATCGTGCTATCGACGACTTCAAACTTACTTTTCGATCCCGGAACAACACGCCAGCCTGCGAGATCGACACCATTAAAGATTGTTGACATTCGAAGTGGCTTTAAATAGATTTTTCGAAACTCAATGGGGCCTTCATTTTTTTGTAGACCGATGAAACCGATCTTACGCTGCTGCTCTGAAGTATCTTTAAAATTAAGAATTTCTTTTCCATTGAGTGAAGCCTGAATCTTTGAGCCTTCCAAACGTACGATAAATGATTGCCATTCTATACTGGGAGGAACTGGCTCTTTGATCTTGCTACGTCCAACTATACTGCCTGTAGGATATTCTGTTAATTGATCACAGAGATTGAGTTCATAACAATCTTTGCCGGGATCTTTAGGATCAAAGATTGTTCTGAGAAAGACACCGCTATTCGTTTTGGGGGTCAGTCGAAATTCGAACTTCAATTCATAGTCGGCGAAAGGCGTGGTTGTCAGCAATAATCCGGGTTTGCCCATATCTGCCTTGATGATCCCTTCTTCAACTTGCCAGTTAACATCGTTATTAGCTTTCCATCCGAACAAACTATGTCCATCGAATAGTGCAATCCAGCCCGCTTCAATTGCTTCAGCTGTGAGTCCTGTTTCAGGGACCACATCACTGGCAGGTTCAGTCGTTTTTTCTGATTTCTGAGATATAGGAACTTCACCAGCCTGTGGTTCTGCATTTGATTTTGCAGCAGGAGAAGGTGATTCTAATTTTAGGCAACCTGCCAACATAAATGGAACTAAGGCAATGAAAACTACGAATTTGATCGTATGCCGTGGCATGATGTGCTCCCAGTATTTGACAATGAAAATGGGGATATTTCTGATTTTGATTTTAGTCCCCTGACATTCCCCACCGAAGGAATGATTCCAGAAATCCGTCCAGATCACCATCTAGAATGGGGCCGGGGTTACCGGCTTTATATCCGGTACGAGCATCCTTTACATATTGTTCTGGGTGTAAAACATAATTGCGAACGGTTTGGCCTCCAAATCCGATTTTAGATTTTCCTCCCCGTTTGGCAGCTAGTTCAGCATCCCGCTTTTCTTCTTCAATTTTGAATAATTTCGCCTTTAACATTTTACGTGCTTCAGCTCGATTTTTATGTTGGCTCCGATTGTTCTGGCATTGTACAACAACGCCAGTTGCGAGATGAGTTAAGCGGATGGCGGAATCTGTTTTATTAATATGTTGCCCCCCTGCTCCACTGGCACGATAAGTATCTTCACGAACATCTTGATCCCAGTTGATTTCAATTTCTGCGATTTCACCCATATCAGGAGAGACATCAACGGCCGCAAATGAAGTATGACGCCTTCCTGCTGAATCAAAAGGACTGATCCGAATTAAACGATGGTTTCCTGTCTCACCTTTCAGATAGCCATATGCATAATCACCTTCGATACGGATTGTTGCGCTGCGGATGCCTGCTTCTTCCGCATCAGATCGATCAAGTAGCTCTACTTTGAAACCCCGTCGTTCACACCATCGTAAATACATCCGTAATAACATCTCTGCCCAGTCTGAAGAATCGGTTCCCCCTTCTCCTGCCTGGATACTGAGATAAGTGGCAGAACCATCTTCCGGTGCTGACATCATTGCTTGAAGTTCAAGTTGATCTAGTAAATCTGAAAGTCTGTCTCCAGTCGCAGAGAGTTCAGGGATACTCTCTGCGCTGCCTTCTTCCTCAATAAATTCCAGTAGGACTTCAAGATCATCAGCGCCAGTAACCAGTTCTGTCAATGGTTTGACAATCAGTTGAAGTTGTTGCATTTCGTTTACTAACGCCTGGGCTTTCTCCTGATTATCCCAAAAACCGGCTGCCCCCATGAGTTCGTTAATCTCGGATGCGCGTTTCTTTTTTGCTTCATAGTCAAAGAGAGTCTCGTAGTTTTACAATGCGATCAATAATTCCATTACATTTATCTTTAAGTTCATGGTCCATTACTAAGTACTTTCGGAATATTTTATATTGATTTGGTCTAAGAGCCTGATTCTGTGATCGGTAAAACCAGACGGATTATAAAGTGTTTAGTTCCTATCTGCCAGAAACCTGTTGGCTGGGATGAATGAATGCGCTTACTTTACAGAACTGAGCCCAATTCCGAAGTAATCAATTCCTTTTTGTTTCATTTTTTGCGGATCGTAAAGATTTCGGCCATCAAAAATAACGGGAGTTGATAATCTGTGAAGGACGTAATCAAAATCGGCATGTCGGAACTCATTCCATTCAGTGACGATGGCTAACGCATCGGCCCCTTCCAGAGTATCATAATGATGATCAAAATAAGAAAGTTTGTCTCCATAATGAGCTTTAACATTCTCCATAGCAACTGGGTCATGTACTTTCAGCTTAACACCTGCTTGCAATAATTCGTCAATCAAGACCAAAGAGGGAGCTTCTCTGATGTCATCTGTTTTGGGTTTGAAAGCGAGTCCCCAGAGTGCAACGGTCTTTCCTTCCAAATCTCCTTTAAAATAATCGCTGATTTTTTTAAATAACACTTTTTTCTGTGCGACATTGACTCGATCTACGGCATTCAGAATAGTTGGCTCCATATTTTGGTGTTGTGCAACAGAAATCAGAGCTGAGACATCTTTCGGGAAACAAGACCCTCCATACCCTACGCCTGGAAAAAGAAAAGAAAAGCCAATTCGCTGGTCATGTCCTATTCCTCGTCGAACCTGATTGATATCTGCACCAACACGCTCACACAGATTTGCCATTTCATTAATAAAACTGATTTTTGTCGCCAGCATACAGTTTGCGACGTATTTGGTCATTTCCGCACTTTCCAGTTCCATTGAGAGGAATGGGTTCTCTGTGCGCAAAAATGGTTGATAGAGCTCATGTAATGTTGCTGAGACTTCCGGACGAGAAACGCCGACGACCACTCGGTCAGGCTTGGAAAAATCATCAATGGCAGTTCCCTCTTTTAGAAATTCAGGGTTGGAAGCTACATCAACGACTCTTCCCGTCAAAGATTCAAGTAGTTCTGCTAATTTACGATTAGTACCGACAGGGACCGTGCTTTTAATCACGACGATCGCTTCTTCAGACAAATGAGGAGCTAATACATTAGCCACCTTCCAGAGACTCTCCAGATTCGCAGAGCCATCTGAACCTTGAGGAGTTCCAACAGCGATGAATATGCATTTTGCGTCAGGAATTGATTCTTCATAATTGCTAGTAAAAAATAATCGCCGCGCTTTGATATTACGCTTGACCATTTCTTCCAACCCTGGTTCATAGATCGGGATTATGCCAGACTCGAGCTGTTGAATTTTTTTTTCGTTGATGTCAACGCAAGTAACATGATTTCCACTTTCAGAAAAACATGTTCCTGTCACTAGACCAACATATCCAGTGCCAATAACTGCAATTTTCATAATACTCTCGAGGTTTAGAGATAGATTCAGTATCGATATGTGTTTAACTCTCTTAGCAGCCCGGAGTGACACATTTAAGTTCGTACAAAGTTAGTCGACTCGATAGAGAACTGTAAAATTAATTATTTCATGGCAAAAAAAGACTAGGACTTTAAACGATTTCCATATTGTTGATCATAAAATTTCAGATAGTCCCCAGAACGAATTCGATTAACCCACTCCTGATTATCTTGATACCATTTAATCGTGCCTTCTAATCCAGATTGAAATTCTATCTCTGGTTCCCAGCCTAATTCTAATTTCGCTTTACGGCAATCAATCGCATAACGTAGATCGTGGCCTGGACGGTCTGTGACGTATTTGATTAAAGTTTCTGGCTTTCCCAGTAAACCGAGTAGCAATTTCGTGATTTTGATATTTTGCATCTCTGAATTACCACCGAAATTGTAAACTTCGCCTATAGCTCCTTTTCTTAATGTGGCATCAATACCACGGCAATGGTCAAGCACATGAATCCAGTCACGAACATTCGTGCCTTCACCATAGACTGGTACTGGTTTATCTTCCATCGCGTTGGAAATGAAGAGTGGAATCAACTTTTCTGGAAATTGATAAGGGCCGTAATTATTTGAACAACGAGTGATGATCGCAGGTAATTGAAACGTTTTGACATAACTGCGAACCAATAAATCTGCTGCAGCTTTGGAAGCAGAATAAGGACTATTAGGGGCGATAGGAGTCTCCTCAGTAAAGAATCCCTCTGCTCCCAAGCTACCATAAACTTCATCGGTAGAAACTTGAATGAATCGATTGATATTGTGCTTGCGAAATGCATCAAGCAGAACTTGCGTTCCTACGATATTGGTTTGAATAAAGGGGCCTGAATCAAGAATACTACGGTCTACATGTGATTCTGCTGCAAAGTTAACAACCGCATCAAAATGCGTTGAACTCAAAAGAGAATTCACAAAATCATGATCTGCAATATCTCCCCTTACAAAATTGTAGCGTGAGTCAGACTCAAACTCTTTCAGGTTCTCTAGATTGCCAGCGTAAGTCAATTTGTCGAGATTTGTAATTGAAACCCCAGGATACTCGGAGAGTTCGTAGCGAATAAAATTCGATCCGATAAATCCACACCCGCCAGTAACTAATATTTGTTTCATTTAAAACTACCTTATACCTGATTAATCAGATTTCTTTCTACTAAAGAAACTGTCAATTGTTAGATTCAGAATCATTTTCGGGGTTCTCATCAGTCTGAGGAATTTCAGTTGGTGAGTCTGAATTGGCTGGTGCACCATTTTCAGTAGCGTAAACGATTTCTGCCGGAATTCGAGCTAAGGAAACGAGCTTGTCATTGTCATCAAGTTTAATGACACGAACTCCTTGAGTATTTCGACCCACCTGACTGATTTCGCGCCCTCGAACTCGCTGGATTTTTCCGCTACTGGTTACCATGAGTACTTCATCGTCCTCAGCAACAGGAATAATATCAACAGCTTGTCCATTTCGCGTTGAAGTACGAATGTCTCGAACTCCTTTACCTCCTCGTTTTTGTCGGCGGTATTGCATACCACTTCGAGTTTCCGTTTCATCATCAGAACCATCTTCTAAATCAGATTCAGAGAGATCTCCTTCCGTTTCAGCGATCTCGTCTTCAATCGTTTCTGTCGATTCCTCTTCCGAATCGGAATTGCTGGAAATGAAGCCAAACGGAGTCCGCTTGCCGAAGCCGTTTTCACAAACTGTTAATAGACAAGCATTAGGATCTGCAATCACCATCCCAATCACATGCCCTGATTTCGAGAGTTTGATTCCTTTGACACCGCGAGTGTTACGCCCCATACTCCGCGCATCAGATTGAGCGAAGCGAATGGACATCCCGTCAGAAGTGGCGAGTAACAAATCTTCTCCGGGTGAAACAATTAAGGCTTCAACGAGTTCATCTTCCTCATCGAGTTTGATTGCAATGATGCCTCCACGTTGGGGACGGCTGTAGGCGGAAAGTGGTGATTTTTTGATAATTCCATTTCGAGTTGCCATTACAAGGAAACGTTCTTCATCAAACTCACGCACCGCAACACAATTAGAGACAGTTTCATCTTCCTGGAGCGTAAGCAAGTTCACCAATGCTCTTCCCTTGGCTGTGCGACCTTGCAGTGGTAGATCATATACTTTTTGCCAATAGACACGGCCTCGATTTGTGATAAACAAAAGATAGGAATGTGTGCTGGCAACAAAAAGATGCTGGATCGGATCCTCATCATCGGTTTTGGCGCCTTTGACTCCTTTTCCGCCTCGATTTTGTGCCTGGTAGGTATTTAATTGAGTTCGTTTGATGTAACCTCTTTGTGAAAGAGTTACAACCATAGGTTCCTCTGAAATCAGGTCATCCCGATTGACGTCTGTCAATTCTTCTTCAGAAATATCAGTCCGACGTTTGTCGGCGTACTTCTGTTTGAGTTGGAGCATGTCATCATGAATTACCGCTCGGATATGATCTTCATCAGACAGAAGATACAAATATCCTGAAATCGCTTTCAATAGCTCTTTATGCTCATCACTTAGTTTTTCTCGTTCCAGATTTGCCAAAGAACCTAGTTGCATCGACACAATTGCTTCGGCCTGATTGGCGGAGAGCGAATAATATTCGTGAACTCCCTGTTCATTTTGATATTCTTTAAACCCTTCCTCACCGAGAGCTCGTTCAATCAGTTTACCATCAACCTGCATCCCCTGTAGGCTGATTTTGGCTTCGGCTCTGCTAGGAGAATTACGAATGGTCTTTATCACTTCGTCGATATCGATTTGGGCAATCATTAACCCTTCGACGGTATGTTTTCGCTTACGGGCTTCTGCCAGCAAGAACTCAGTGCGACGCCGAATAACGTCTATCCGGTGTATGATAAATTGTTGTAATAGTTCTTTGACGGACAGCGTTTCAGGACGGTTTCCTACGAGTGCCAACAAAATAATGCTGAACGTGCTTTGAAGAGGGGAAAACTTAAAGAGTTGGGCCAGCACAACTTCTTTGTCGGCATCCCGCTTAAGAATGATCTGAAGATGAACTTTCCAGGGAGGGACATTTCTGTCTGTCAAGTCGACAATCCGCGAGATCCCCTTGACTCGGTCGTCTCGGACTAACGTTTCGAGTTTTTCCCTGATCCTGTCACGCGTTTCCATATAGGGAATTTCAGTTACAACGATCACATCAGATTGTTTTTCCGTTTCGAAATGTGTTCGAGCACGAAGCGTAATTGTAGATCGACCAGTGGCATAACCTTTCCGAATTCCGTAACGTCCACAAATAATGCCACCAGTGGGGAAGTCTGGACCAGGCATAACTTGCAGAATATCGTCGACCGTCGCATCAGGATTATCAATCAATAGAGTAACGGCATCGCAGACTTCTCCCATATTCTGTGGAGGAATACTTGTCGCCATTCCGACTGCGATTCCGCTGGATCCATTGACCAGCAAGTTGGGAAATTTAGCGGGTAGGACTACGGGTTCATTGTTCCGTTGGTCGTACGTGGGAACAAAATCGACGGTATCACGATTAATGTCATCCAGCATTTCAGCAGCAACCGGGGCAAGTCGGGCTTCTGTATAACGCATCGCAGCAGGAGGCAAACCTGCGAGTGAGCCAAAGTTCCCTTGTTTATCAATCAAGACGTTTCGCATGACCCACTCTTGTCCCAGACGGACAAGGGTTGGGTAGATAGAACCATCACCGTGCGGGTGATAGTTACCACTGGTATCACCAGAAATCTTTGCGCATTTTACCCGAGATGAATTTGAGCCCAAATTTAAATCGTTCATCGCTACAAGAATACGACGCTGTGATGGTTTCAGGCCATCGCGTGCATCAGGCAGTGCGCGACTGATAATCACACTCATGGCATAGGTGAGATAGCTGTCACGCATCTCATCTTGAATGTCCAGGTATTTAATGTTCTCTGAAGTATTTGAGTCTTCGCCGTTGTCGCTAGCCAATCCTTGTTCTCCTTAAGGAATACAACTACTGATAATCTGTGTATTTGAATTTGACTCGTGATTTGAACTGCCAATACGGTTGGCATTCAGAAAAGATATGTAGTGAGCCACTTCCGATGATGAGGAAACGATTCGGTTTTTGTTAAATAAGTTCCGGTTTCCTTACTGTTAAAGTGATGATACTCTCTTGAGAGCAAACTGATTTCGGCAAAATAGAGACCAAAAATCTCATAATTTTCGATAGAATTTAGGTCGCAAAACCTTCACAAAATTGTATCGATATTTCAATAAATTCACAACTAACTCAGGGGCTGAATTTTGCCAGGTTTACGGGGAGAAATACCTTGAAAATCAATAAGTTACGTTCTGATTTTAATTGTTGAGGCTTGCCTGTCCTTTGCATAGAATAGAGCAAGTACAGAAGTGGATTATCAAGTTGCAGTGGAGGCGAGAATTCCTTCGATTGGCAGCATTGCAATAAAGATACTTTTCTATGAATCAATCAGAATCTAAAGAGGATTTGCCGCTCGCTGAGGATCAACAACCTGTGGAGGTTGGTGGACGGGAGATTGAGTCAGGTGACGTAGATTCTCATAATAAAACGCTGAAACAATCTTCAGAAGAAAGGTCGCACGCTGCTAATTTAAGCAAAGATGGGCGTTCCTTACCAGCCAAAATACCAGGCTATATCATCATTCGCTCTTTGGGAGAAGGGTCTTATGGATCGGTCTGGCTTGCACAGGAGGAAAACACTGGCAAGTATGTTGCAATTAAGTTTTATACTTATCGACGCGGTCTGGATTGGTCGCTCTTGAATCGAGAAGTAGAAAAACTCGCTGAGTTGTACACATCCCGACATATTATCAGCCTTCAGGGAGTTGGTTGGAACAGTGATCCGCCGTATTACATGATGGAATACCTTGAAAATGGTTCTCTATTATCCTTTTTAGATTCAGGTCCTCTTCCTGTCTCTGAAGCGGTTCGTATTGCGAAAACCGTTTTGCTTGCGCTGGTACATGCACATGGTCGTGGTATTTTGCATTGTGATCTCAAACCGGCTAATGTTTTACTCGACGCTAATTTTGAACCAAGGTTATGTGATTTCGGGCAATCACGCCTTTCAGATGAGCAAAGTCCCTCTCTCGGAACTCTATTCTACATGGCCCCCGAGCAAGCCGACTTAGAGGCAATACCCGATTCGCGCTGGGATGTGTACGCTTTGGGAGCTTTGCTATATCAGATGTTATGTGGAAAAGCTCCCTATCGAACACCTGAGAATGAGCTATCAATTCGAAAGTTGGATTCACTCGAGGCCAAATTGGAGGCATATCGAGATTTAATACGATCTTCTCCTCGTCCTGCTGAGCATCGAAAGGTTTCTGGTGTTGATCGACGTTTAGTTGAGATTGTTGATCGGTGCCTTGAGACCGATCCCAAAAAGCGGTTTCCCAACGCACAAGCCGTACTGACAAATTTACTGCAAAGAGAACAACATCGCGCGAGAAGGCCTCTTATCGCGTTAGGCGTAATTGGTCCTTTATTATTAATACTAGGGCTCATACCTGTTGCAGGTGCAGCGGTAAGTCAGATGGAAAATAGATTTCGAGAAAATCTGACAGAACGAGCCTTAAGAAGCGATTCCATTACTGCCAATCTATTGGCACAAAATGTGGCGCGGGATTTACAGGACCGTCAGGATCAACTTGTAGATCTATCTAAAAGAACATTGTTGAGATCATTACTGGAAGACAAAGAAACACCAGAAGAAAAACAATCATATGCGAAGTTAATTGACTATTTGGAGCAAGAGAAAGCACTGGTTGACGAGAAGCGATCGGCATTAAATCGAGAGAAGGATACAAGTTGGTTTATTACTAATGATAAGGGAAAGCAAATTTGGCGTAACCCTGTAGGACCTACTATTGGTCAGAACTTTTCCTATCGAGATTACTTTCACGGGCATGGTAAAGAGTATGAAAAAGGAAATGCTCCGAAATCAATTAAACCAATTACTGAACCTTATATTTGTCAGGTTTTCAAGAGTGAGGCGACTAATCAATGGATGGTGGCTATAGCCGTTCCGATTTGGAATTTGCAAAACGATAAAGTATTAGGAGTCTTAGCTAGAACTACACATCTCGACCAATTACTGTCAAGCTATGATGAAAGTATACGAGGGGATTCAGAAAACAGTGGAGATCGAAAAATTGCGTTGATAGACAATCGAGATGGAAAAGTGCTGGCTCATCCAAGAATGACTGCAAATAATTTACGAAAAATGAGTCGTCATCAAGTAGACCGTTTAGTTCTCAAAGAGAATCATTTTGATCAATTACAATCATTTAAACTGGCACAGAAAAAAAAACAAACTGATCCATTGTCAGCAATGATCAGTGATTATCATGACCCTGTTGAAGCTGTGCTTTCAATTGATGACAAGGATAATGTCTGGTTAGCAGCGTTCTCACCAATTGGAATGACTGGTTGGACAGCGGTCGTTCAGGAGCGTCGGAGTATGGCGCTGCGTCCTGTTACAGAAATGAGAAGTTGGTTGATCCAATATGGTTTGATTGTATTGGCAACGAGCTGTCTTTTAGTGTTTACTGTCTGGTATTTTGTGATGAGAGTTTTGACAGAACGGCGTGCCTGGGATTGGGCTCGTCAACAGTCTGAAAAACGAACAGATCAAGGTTCCACTTCGTCATCCAGTTGGCCTAATCAACACCGTGAATAATCATCAGAAGGCTATCGTTTATATTGGGAGACTTTTTTGTTGGAATTAATGGTATATGGATCGAATCATCAGCAGTCTTGTAAATTCAGTCTGGAGACCGGTCAGGAGCTTGTGTTGGGCCGATCAGTTGATGCCGATGTTCAAGTGCTATGGGATGACCGAATTTCCCGTAAACATGCGCTTTTGACTGTGCAGGAGAAGCAGATTTCCGTAAAAAAATTTGCCGCTGCTGAGAACCATATTTACTCATTTGGGGAAGAGTCTGATGAGCTTCTTCTTGAGGTCGGCAACTCTTTCGTAATCGGTTCAACAACTTTTCAATTGGTTGATTCTGCTTCCAGCTTTTCATCACCCCGCGAATCACCATTGGAAGAGGTCACATTCAAACCAAATGAACTGCTCAAAGTCAAGTACCGTGATGCCGATCAAAGAATTGATGTTTTAGCACATTTGCCCGAATTGATTATGGATGCGAGAAACGATGCGGATTTATTTCATCGTTTAGTGACCATGTTATTATCAGGTGTAAAGCATGCGGAGGCTGTGGCCGTTGTGCGGCTAAATGATGAAAATCGAGTGGAAGTACCCTTCTGGGAAAGACGACGCCAAACGCAGGGAAATTTTCGGCCGAGCGGGCGGTTAGTATTGGAAGCTGTGAAAAAAAGTAAACGAACTGTTTTACATGTCTGGGCAGCTAGGGATGAATTAGAGCATCAGGAAGATTATACAGCCGTTGCCGAATTTGATTGGGCTTTTTGTACTCCAATTGAAGATGGTGCATCTGGAAACTGGGGACTCTATGTTGCTGGAGAATTAAACCACCCTTATCAAGTTGCGGTTCCCCAGGGAGTCAGTGGGATAGAACTTCAGGCGGATGTGAAATTTACAGAGCTCGTTGCTTCAATCATTAAGTCAGTGCGCAGGCTTAATCAATTGGAACGACAGCAGGCAGGTTTAAGACAATTCTTTGCGCCTCCGATTCTGTCTGCCATCGGAGATAATCTTGATACTGATATCCTTGAACCCAGGGAATGTGATGTTACGGTTTTGTTTTGTGACTTGAGAGGTTTTAGTCAGCACGCGGAAGATTCATCGGGCGATTTAATTGGTTTGCTGGACAGAGTCAGTCAAGCGTTGGGGATCATGACCTCGCATATATTAGAATTTGGAGGAGTAACTGGTGATTTTCAAGGCGATGCGGCATTGGGATTCTGGGGGTGGCCCTTCTCGTCAGATTTGGCGCCTCTTGATGCCTGCCGAGCTGCGTTAGCGATTCGAGCTGCCTTTGAGCAGATCAATTTGCAAGCCAATCACCCACTTGCTGATTTTCGTATGGGAATTGGGATTGCCCATGGAAAGGCAGTCGCAGGTAAGATTGGGACGAGCGATCAGGTGAAAGTGACAGTTTTTGGACCAGTCGTCAATCTGGCCAGTCGTCTGGAAGGTTTGACGAAACACTTGCGTGTTCCGGTTTTAATGGATGAGACAACGGCACAAATCGTAAAGACCAAGCTGGATCAACGTGAAGGTCGGGTTCGTAAACTAGCGCAAATCTTACCATACGGGATGGAAAAGCCTGTTATCGTTAGTGAGCTTCTTCCACCAGAATCAAAATTAGACTCGCTCAGTAATGAACAAGTTGTGTGTTACGAGACAGCTGTGAATTCTTTTATTCAAGGCAACTGGGAAGAAGCATTTCGATTGCTGCATGAAATTCCTCCCTCTGATCGTGCTCAGGATTTTCTTGCCCAGCAGATTACTCGAAATAACAGGGTTGCGCCTACTGATTGGGATGGCACCATCAGATTTGACAGCAAGTAGAATTGTCAAGTCGTTTAGAACTTCTGGGTTCGTCTAGTTGGTCTTACTGTTCCGATTTTACTGTTTGGATGGAATGCCTACGCTAAGAAATCCCTTATCAGACCATTTTTGCTAGAAAGACAGGTCATCTGTTTAAAGCTGGCCTATTTTTTATCAACGGACAACACTTGGATACATTTGTGATTTGGCCTCTTATAGTTTGGGATGATCAGAATAACTGAGAGAATATTCATGAGCGATACAGAGATACTCGTAGAACCAGATTCGGAATTATCAGAAACTGATGAGAACTCTATAATTACTGATCTTGTTGAATTAGATCATCGTTCTCAGGAGATGCTGCTCGTTTTAAACGAAGTCTTTGATTCTATTGCTCCTTCTAGTAAGTCTTAAATTGAATTGTTTTTTGAAGTAGGCTCCTCTCATGCTACAGGCTTCCGAAAAATCAACGCCGCGAGTTTTAGTCATTGACGATGATCCGCTCTTTAGAAATTTAATGGTTTCATTTTTACGGAGAGAGTACATTGTTTCTGTAGCCAGTGATGGTTCTGAGGGATTTTATAAAGCTTTAGAATACCCTCCGGATGTTGCGATCGTTGACGTGCAAATGGCTGTTTGGGATGGGCTACAAACGTTGAAGGCGTTTCGTTCACATCCAACTCTTAGTCAGACAAAAATTATCATGCTGACATCCGATGCAAGTAAGGAAACAGTAGTTGCTGCTATTCATGGTGGAGCAAACGATTACATCATCAAAACCAGTTTTTCCAAGTCAGAGTTTCTGGAAAAAGTGCGAAAATTTACTCAACCTGATGGCTTTCAAGGTGCGAATTCGCCTCATTCTTCTAAGAGACCGAATCTGGCATCAGTAGTTGTGACCAAGCAAAAAGCTGAGGAACAACCAATCGAGCGTCGTGCAGTGAACATGAATCCTCATTCGGTTGAAGATCAATTAGTAGAGCTTTCTATGGATCAAATCGAAGAAGAACAACTGCAAGAAATAATGGAAGATTGGGATTAATTCTTCTTCTCTTGTCAGGATCTTAAAAGAAGCTTCTGACTTGAATCAAAATAGAAGTGAGTATGAAGTAAAAATTGCATACTCACTTCTACAAACTCAAATTAGTATATTGATCATGAATTAATCTGCTTTCACTTTCTGAATAGTGGGACTTACAGAGTTTCTTTTGAGAACTTGGCAATGAGATTTCCGATGAATTTTAGAATTCCTTTATCTAATTTCGCCTTGCCATCGATAGAATGCTCTTCTTTTTTCATGACAAACGTGAAGGTGTCATCAGTATCCGTCAGAGATTCTAAGGCAATCTCACGCATTTCCTGATTCCCTTTCTTGCCCCGGAGTTTGTTGACCATTTTTAACCAGGGAAGTGTCTTCACATTCAGTTCAATGACATTAGGATTGACCGTTTCAGGAGGAGCTTCACTCACTAGCTTGGCAGCTGTTTTGATACGTTCTATAGAATTAGGGCCTGCAGCCATCCAAAGTGCATCAGGTGTACTTCCCACATATAAAGCCTCCCCTGCCCCAAAAAGTTCGTCAAAACCATCTTGGTACTGTTCTTTAATATTGATTTTGTGAACGCTCAGAGTGTCTTCCTTGACAACATCGAGTTCAACCGTTTGATTTTTGAGTACTTTGGGAAGAAGCTCAACAATCTCTCTGAGTTTCGCTCCATCTTTTGATCGAATGCCTCCCAAAAGTTCATTTTCCCCATCGACTACAGGATTCGTATCGATGAATCCATCGATCAGGGAAGTCTCTTTACCTGCATCAAGCATTTGAATGACGAGTTCAGAAACTTTTGTAGCAGCAGTCTTTTGTTCTTCTGACAGTTTTTCGTTTTTTGTAATACGTTCTTTCAAAGTGGGAAGAAGTAATTTGTAAAAATCGGTAATATTTTTTTTTCTCATTTCATCCAGTGGATGATTGATTCTGCCATTCAGAATTCCGTCTTGCTTCACAGGAACATTAGCAAAATAGCTGGGCTTTTTGGCAAACTGTTCTATGCTGTCGTTCAGCGAAGTGCCTTCAATGGCCTTTAATGTAAAGTCAAGACGACCCTCATTCTTTGTCGCATCAGTCGTCCAACCAATAACCATTTTTTCGGATTCTGCAAACAGCCTCTCCACTTCATCCATCTGGTGAGTGAACGCCAGTTTTCTTAGTTCAAATGCACTTTCTGTTTCGTCTCGTTTTTTCTGGATCGCAGCAAGTAATTGTTTGCGCGTGTTATCCATTGTTTTTTTACGCGCATCGACTCCTTCTTTTTCATTAGTAATCAAAGCACTGAAGTCATATTTTTCGTTCAAGAGCTCTTGAACTCTTTTGAGCGGATCTTTGATCTCATCCACTTCCGAGAGTTTTTCAGAAATCACGACATACTTGAAATCTTGCAAGTACTTCATAAATCCTTGAAAAAGATTACCTAATTTATAAGGGCCATTCCTTTGCTTTTTTGATGAGATTTCAAAAACTTCCAGGTTGTTACGAAAGTCTTTTAAATTACTGATGGGAAGAATTAACCGATAACGTTCCTGCTGGTTCTCCCCAAGCAAGATGTCGATACGCATTGGGCGTTTTTTGTCAATTCCATCGAGGAATGTAGGAAGGATTTCCTCAAGATTGTTCCATCCCTTCTTGTCATTGGCTAGATCCAGAACCAGATATTTGAGGTCTGCAATCATGCCATCTGCATTAATTTGGACAAGAGAGATGTTAGGAGCAGAAGCGTTTTCAGCAATTACTGTGTTCGGGATCAAGAATCCAATTGACAGGATAAAAGCAAAATGAGCAATGCGGCTCATACAATTCCTCCATGATGTATTTCTGAGGATCATTGGGATCTGAGATTAATTGTTTGGGTTTGAAACAAATTTAATTTAAACCAGTTCGTAATTCAAAAACTACAATTTGGAGATGTTAGTTTATAATGAAAATGTTGAATAGGGAACTCTGGTTGAAGAAATAGCTAAAGTCTGAAATCGTTGAAATCAAAATTCAGTATGCTTGGTGAATCCAGGGAAGGGTTCTTATGTTCATTTGTTTTGCTTTGGAACTTTGAAATGCCTAAATTAAAGTTCGGCGGAGATTCCTCGAAATAGTTACTGATGTTTGGCAACTAATAAAGAAAAAATAGAACTAAGGCATAACTTACAGGACATTTGACTTACATAAAAGTTTACAAGTTTTTCGGTTGTGCCTGTGGGGTTGATGTGCCTGCCTGCTCATTTGGAAGGGCTTGAATACCATAGATTAGCCCTAGATAGCCTGAGATTTTTTCGGTTGGGGTATAAGGGTTACTCTGTAGAAGTTTTTCTATGACAGAGATGTTACCCTCTATGACCGCAACTGCACTAAGCGTATTCAACATGTCTTCGCGCAAAATCGGATCGTCAAGAGCAGTAATAAACTGAATTGTCTGTTCGAATTGGTTTTTATTCATCAAGATCGATAATAACTGCAGAGAAAGCTGTGCTTTCCACGCTTTTTTAAGATCTGACTGATTGATATCATGTGCCGCCTGTTCTGGTCTCCCATTTTTTACCAGAGAACTAACTTGTTGAATCAGCAAATCCTCTTTAGATAACCCTGAAATACTGTCATTCAAAGTTTTTTTGATCTGTGAAACTAACTCATTGTTACTCTGATCCACAGATTGAATAATGACAGCAGGCAAGCTGGACTGCAAAAGTGCGTCTTTGAGATTAACGTTTGTGGTCTCATGGCTTTCCAAAGCGATTTTCCAGGCATCTGCGGCTAATTGAGATCGAGAGGCTTGCGAAAGAAGCTGAATCAAAAGCGCGAGTCTATTTTCTGCAGCAGATTTTAATTTTCGCAATTGTTTTCGGTACTCGTTGATCCCTCTTCTGACCCGATCATTGCTACTTAGGTTAAGAGCTTCTTTGATTTGATCTTTAAAATTAAAGTTAGATGTTTCATTTATTTTACTTTGAACTGCTTCGACACTCGGTGCAATCGCACGAATTGATTGTACAGCATTGTTGAGGAACTTTGTTGCTTCTACCTTTTTTCCTAATTTAGATTCGACGCTGGCAATTTGTAAATTTGCCTCAGCCAACATTTTTAAAGGGGCTGTCAGAGGAAGAACTAAATCATTTACAGCTTTGATATTTCCCAATTCTATGGGGTCAGGTATTGGTGTACTCGTAAGAAACGATTTTGATTTTTCCAAAAAAATCTCTGCTGGGTTGGGTAAGTTCAGTGAGATTAATTTTTGGGCGCATAGCGCGTACATAAACGCGCTTCCAGTTGAAGACAGCTTCGTTTCAGCAGGTTGAATAAGAGATGTTTCTAGTTTCTGCTTTTGACTGACAGCCCGTGCTACTTGAGATAAAGCCCATTCTGTCACCGCTTCTGTTCGAGCGATAGGTTCAGGTGCAAGTGCAGCCCAGTTTAAAGCTTCTTGTGGATAACCTTTGTTGATAAGAATTAAGGTAACTGCTACCCACTGTGGAGAATTCCATTGTTGGTGCAGGTCAATCAAAGACTCAAAATTATATTGATTCGTTTCATGTGCGACCTGAAGATGAGCTGATAGTTGTGCTAGGCTATCCTTTTTTTGATATTTTCTTATTAAGGTCTCAGCCAGATCTTCTTTGCCTGCAGCAATCCAGAATGCCGCAAGTCGTGCAATAAGATCAAGAGTGTCTCTCCCCCCATATTCGGGAATTTGTTTTGAAAGCTGTCCTGTTTGGTCCAGTGTTGTTTTCAAGCCAGAGCTATCTTTTTCTTTTAACTGAAGCCAGCCAATTTCGATCAGAGGGAAAATTTTATAAAAAGGGAGTCGTGGACTAACCCGATCAATGTAGTCGATCTGTTCCTGAGAAGATTTAATATCACCAGAGAGTGCATAGGCTTCAGCCGCTAATCGCCTACTATATGGCTTACTTCGATTTTCTCTAGCACGAGAAAGCTCAATAATCATCTCTAACGCTTCTTTTTGAACAGCTTGCGTAGACTTCTGGGGCTTTGGAGACGTTTTGCTCGATCCAGTCTTAAGATTAGAGTTGGCATCAGGAGAATTCGTTTTGTTATTGGTGGGAGTGCTGAATGATTTCCTGGATGCATCTTCAAAAGCTGAGTGATCAAAAGGCTTACTCAATTCTGAACCATCGGGAACACGAGTTAAGTAGTAATATCCACCACCCAGTAACACAACAGCCACTAGCACAACAGTGACGAGGGGTAGTTTAGACTTTTTCTTTTCCTTGGGTTTTTCCTGCTCAGTGGACTTTTGATCTTTAGTGTCTGGATTAGGAACCTGGAATACAGGAGCTAAGCATTCTGAATTACGGCACTTGACTTCTTTTCCTACGACTTTAGAAGATGCAAATCCAGGTGTATCACACATCGGACATACAACACGAAACATTTTACCCTTAACTGGTTTTCGCAATAAGGGAATTACTTTTGTTGTTTGTTGCTGTCGTTCCAGGTCGAAGGGATCATCGTCGACGATTGTTTCACGCTTTGTCCGTTTGTTATTGGGAGCTTTTTTAATAGAAGGTTCTTGGGATGGCTGCTTGGTTCCACTGGGCTTTCCAGAAGCAGCAGACGCGGACATGGCTGCACCACAAAAAGGGCAATCTGCGGCGTCTTCATCAAGAACTGATGCACCACAAGAGGGACAAGTAGGAAGATCCATGATCAGTAGTCCGATATGTTTAAAATTGTCAGAGTTTGGAAAGTATTGAGCTGTGAAAAATCCGTAGATTGAGATGTTGAACGTATCTTTTTATGGCTGAACTCAGAAGTGTATTGTTAAGTATTTTGAATTAAAACTGTAAATTATATTGTATACAGTAGATAGCCTTTCGTTCAAGGATTATCTAGGAGCTGGCTGACTTCTTTGGTTAAAGCAGATACATTTAGTGTTGCGATGTGAGTGAATCAGCGGATTCACTCACAGTTCTCATGTTAAAACAGACTGTAGTCAGTTTGGAGCCAAATATTTCGAAGGAGTAAAGTATAGATGCAACAACAGATTGATGACATACTGGAACAGATCGAGCAAGCATTTCGGGAAAAAACGTTCGCGCCTGTTTTGGATCGAATCATGGACTTTCTCAAAGCAAGGGCCATAGGTATGTGGCGCTGTGATAATCAGGGCCAGCTAACTCAAATAGGGTTTCGAGCAGTAACTGAAATGGATGAACATATACGTAAACAATTTACTTCGTTTACAAAACAAGTTTCGTTAGATAATAAGGGCTTAGGGATTGTAAAAGCGGTAGTTGAGAGAAAACCTGCGATTGGGACATTACGAGGAGAATCTGGACTTCAAGGGTCTTCTGAATGGCTAAAAAAATTTGGAGCACAACAATCATATGCGGTACCAATTTTTGAAAATGATCAAGTTGTTGGAGTACTAGCGATTTCAACTACTTGCGTCCATCAAATTGGAGATTTCGAGTGGGAGAGTTTAAAGAAAATTGCTGCAGGAATTGGTGAGAAAAATTTTTTGGGGATGTTTTAGCCTACTAAATTGATTATGATTCACTAAAGAAAAAGAGTGGAATTTTCAAGAGTTAATTCGCCGTGTATCATACTGGTATGAGTCAAGAATACTGAAGTTGAAACGCCGAATTTGCTTTTTGAATTGATCTGAAATTAAGCGAGATAGGTTTAAATTCTTCAGGTTTTTGTAAGATGAGTCGGTCGAACCCATTACATTGGTCATTTCCCATTGGGACTTGGTTTCTAACTCAGGTCCGTGTCAGTATTTTTCTACCTGTTTTACTTCTCGTTTTTTGGGTTCATTACTCATTGGGATTGGGAATTGCGTTATTCAGCATTCTTTTTTTGAGTGTCTTTCTACATGAGATGGGTCACGTCGTGGCCTGCCGAATGACAGGTGGAGAAGGCGATCAGATTATATTATGGCCGTTAGGTGGGCTTGTTTCCTGTAATCCTGCTCATGCTACTACTGCACAAATTCTGACAATTTTGGGTGGTCCGATCGTTAATCTGCTGCTCTGTGCAATTACAATTCCCGCAGTGATCTGGTCAGGTGAACTTTCACAATCTTTAAATCCCTTTCAATTGCCTGGCATTGATCTAGATAATAATCTCGGTCAGGCGGTCCTGTTGATGATATTTAATATTAATTGGCTTCTTTTATTGATTAATTTGATCCCTATGCTTCCTCTAGATGGAGGAAAAATTTTACAGATCATTCTCTCACGCCGCTTTGATGAGACAGTGGTCCATATGGTCCTATTTAACGTGAGCTTCTGGATCGGCGGGCTCGGAATGGTAATCGGCCTTTGCAGCTTGGCTGTGTGGGTCGTCTTTTTTAGTGCATTATTGTTGATGCTTAACTTGTTAGAGTTTTCAACAGTATCCAATCAGGACTCCTACGATGATTCCACCTTTGGTTATGATTTTTCGCAGGGTTATACAAGTTTAGAGCGATCTAGCGGTCAACTGGGGGAGAAAAAGATTGGATTTTTTCAGCAGTGGCGGAAAAAAAGAAAGCTTCAGAAAGAACTTCGTGAACGAGAAAAAAACTTGAACGCTGAAAAGCAACTTGATTCATTACTTCATAAAGTACATGAATTTGGATTGGAGTCATTGACTCCGAAAGAGAGACAGCAGTTAAACCAAGTGAGCGCTCGATATCGCAAGACTGATTCCGATCCTTAAAATCAGAGTTCTCAATATCTCTGACCTGCCATCCTAGATTGATTTCCAGTTATCAATATTGGATGTTTCGACATGTTTACCCATCAATTCTGGTGTTTGAGAAATCTATTACACTTCCGGCTGTTAATTTGGATTATTTCTAACAATCCATATAAACGGACTTTCATGGGGCAGACTCTCATTTTGATGCTAAGTTTGTAGTGAACACCGTCCCGCTTCCAATTTAACAATTCATATACTTGATGGTTATGATCTTAACGCTGTAAGTGTCTTTATGGTAAAACTTTATATGTGTCGCTGATCCTGGAATGAATAAAGCCACAAAGCACAACAATGGTGTTATCTTGATTTAAATTCAGATACTTAGCTCGATGTTCACGATGTTTTTTCTATGAACTTGTGGGCAAACTCAATGTGTCTGGGGGCAAAAAAATGGCTAATTTGGGTTAAGAATGAGTTATTTAAGTGCAGATTGAGAAATCTTGTTTGCGAACTCAAGACTACGAACTAACTTTTTATTGGGAAAATTCCTTTAGAAAGTAGAGAGTAGCCTCATGGTTTTAGGAACGACTGATTCATTAAAGAAGTTATCTAACTTCAGCAAACATAGTGGTGTCTGGGAGCTCGACTTGCAAATCGACGCAAAGATTGAGCTAGCTATCAGCAATATGAAGCGAATTTCAGAGCTAACCGGTCTGACGATGTTCTGTTTTGATTCAAAAACGGGGATGATTTTGGACAAAACAAGCACCCAGGCTCTCCCTTTCTTTCCTGAAGATGTTTTGAACGAAATCAAAAATGTGGATGGGTTAACGCTGACTGAAAGTACGAATGGAGTTTCTCATTTTATTTTTCCATTGATTGAAGATGATTTTCATAAAATTACAGCCGCTGGTTTTGTCTTTTCTAAAGAAAAACGCAAGCTAACTGAAATGGTATTAGCGGCTGTTGAAAGAGAATGGGCTATCGAAGAATTAGATTCCTGGATCGAATTGCAAAGGGTCCTGGACATTAAATCGTTACATGCTCTGCTAAGCCTTGCGATCCTTCATATTGAAGAGGAACAACAGCTTGGTGATTTGAATGAGGAAGTCGATAATCTGTCAGAATGTCTGGATGAGACATTCGAGGAAATCAGCCTGTTACACGAAGTGGCACAGCATTTAAAAATATCTGAAAGTCCAGAACAACTGGGAACACTATGTTTGGATCGAATCGGAAATTTGATCGAAGCAGAGACCAACGTGATCTGGTTTGAAGGGCAAGAGTGCACGTCTCAATTTATGGCAGACAGTAAAGTCGATTTTGATGAGTTAAATTTAGCGCGCCTTGTTGCTCAGTTTGACGGTCATAATTGGAATCAACCATTGGTGATCAATCAGGTAGAAAGTTCATTGCTTTCACTTGAGTTTCCAGAACTCAAAAACCTGGTTTTAGTACCCATTTCAGATGGTACCAACTCATACGGTTGGATTTTAAGTTGTAATTTGATCAAAAGTGATGAATATGGGACGATCCAGGCCAGTCTTTTAAATTCGATTGCATCGTTTTTAGGAACCCACTTGAGGAACGTCGATCTCTATGCTCAACAGGAAGAGCTGACGTTGAGCTTTGTTAAATCCTTCATTTCAACATTGGATGCCAAAGATCCTTATACGAGAGGTCATAGTGAGCGAGTTGCTTTAATTGCACAGCAATTAGCGAAACGTTTGGGATACACTGGTGAATTTTTGCAGGATATCTATCTCTCTGGTTTATTGCACGATATCGGTAAAATTGGAGTTGATGATGGAATTCTTCGTAAGGAAGGGAAACTGACAGATAAAGAATTCGCTCAAATTCAAAAACATCCCATGATTGGTTACAAAATCTTATCAGGGATCAAAAAATTACAGAATATTTTGCCAGGTGTTCGAAATCATCATGAGCAAATCGATGGACTTGGATATCCAGACAAATTGAAAGGTAATGACATTCCGTTGATGGCGCGTATCATTGCTGTCGCGGATGCTTATGATGCAATGGGCAGTGACCGCCCTTACCGAAATGGAATGCCTCTGGAAAAACTTGAATCGATTTTCAAACAAGGTAAAGGGTTTCAATGGGACCCAGATGTAATTGAGGCCTATTTTGAGATTCGGGAGGAGATCATCCGCCTTTCACAAAAGTATAACGATGATACTTCAAGTCTGGATGAACTGTGCCTCAATTGATAGACTAAACTCCTATTAACGGAATTCATCAAATTGTATTCTCCGTCATATGTAGGGGGCTTAAAGTGAATCAGATTTTTCGACAGGTTCGATTTGTTGCATTTTTTCTTCTATCTATGATATTAGGTTTTTACGGTTGTCATACCGATGACACTGAATCAAACTTTGATTTGCCGCTTCCCGAAGCCGAACCGCTTCACTTGAATCATTCAAAACCGAGCATGCCAAAGACACAAGTGTCTGGAAAGAAAAAATACGACGGAATTGTATTTCACGTGCCTGAGGGATGGGAAGAAGTTCCCTTATCTCCCGCTCAACAAGGCTTAATCTCTGCCAGTTTTAGAATCCCCAAGGCGGGGGACCAAGTCAAATTAACGCTTTCTTCAGTTGGGGGAGGTATTGATGCCAATTTACAGAGGTGGAGAGGTCAGTTTCAGTTACCTCCTGGAGAAACTCCGACACAGGAAACAATTCGAGTGGACAATACGGATGTGATCTGGCTGGATTTAAGAGGCACATTTGAATCTGGGATAGGTTTAGAGTCTGCTACTAAATCGGGAATGAGAATGATTGGAGTCGCGATTCCCCGTAGTCCCAGAGACTTTTATCTCAAATTAACAGGTCCGCGTGACCAGTTAATGAAAGTTGAGAAAGAGTTTCGAAAATTTGTGAAATCAGCTCGATTTGCACTATAGCCAGCGTGGTTAGGAATGATCCCATTTCCTTACGATGCCTGCAACCAGATGTCCTCCGAAACCGAAGGAGAGTTTCAGCGCGGTCTTAATTTCTTTAGACTCAGCTGTGAATGGTGTATAATTCAGATCACACCGTGGATCAGGTTCTTTTAAATTAATTGTTGGAGGGACGAGATTGTCACGCATTGCTAACAATGTGAATCCTAACTCCACACTTCCCGCAGCCCCCAGTAAATGTCCCATTCCGCCTTTAAGGCTGGAACAACTAATCCTCTTAGAGAAAGAACCCATCGCAGTATGAAGCGCACGTGTTTCATAGAGGTCGTTGATCTGAGTTCCTGTACCATGCAAGTTGATGTAGTCGATTTCAGATGGAGATACGCTGGTTTGTCGTAGCAGTCTAGAAATCAGTTTTGCGAGGCTTTCCGCTGCAGGGTCAAATTGCATCAAATGGGTCGAGTCGGAACCACAAGTTCCGGTTAACCATTCAGCATAAGGAATGACGTTTCGATTTAACGCATGTTCCAGCGATTCCAGTACGAGGATTCCTGCACCTTCGCCGACGACAAATCCATTTCGTCTACAATCATAGGGCTTACAAGCTTCTTTGGGTCTTTGAATGTCTTTGGCTAAGACTCCCATACGCTGAAATGAACCTAATACTGTCGGTAACAGGGAAGCATCTGCACTTCCAGCAAAAACCGTATCGCAGACACCATCACGTATTAATTCAGCTGCTCTCATCACACTCGAAACCCCGGTAGCACATGCCGAAACAGGTGTTAAGGCGGCCCCTTGCAGATCAAAGTGAGCTGCGACAGAGTGGCTGGCTGCATTGGGAAAGCACTGCAACCAGAATGAATCCGGGACTTGCTGTTCCGTTGCTGGGGCCATGCGTCTTAATTCAGATGCTTGTGCAAAACTGGCCATCCCCCCTTTGCTAGACCCGATGACACACCCGATTGAATCTTTAGACATCTCATCCAGATTTAAGCCAGCGTCAAGGATTGCTTCTTCTGTGGCCCTTAGTGCCAAGGTAATGGAAGGTTCCTTTAGAAACGGGTGCTTACTTGAAACTGAAGTGGATGAGAGTTGGCGATCCGGAATGACGCCACCGACGACTGGTTGGTTAAGCTGCTTTGATAAATCATCTAGCAGACGTGTTGAGGAGTGACCTGTGAGAAGTTTTTGCCAAGATGATTCCCGTCCAACTCCATAGGGAGTAATTAAACCGATACCTGTAATCACGACCTTACGGGGAGAACGCTCAATATCCGATGACTTTGGTCGCATTAGAACTGAAACAACGTGTTGTTGATAAAGGAATATGAGGTAATCAAGAACGGTGGCTAGTTCGGCAGATGGCAAATAATGCTAACCCAAATAAGACCGCGATAAGAAGATACTCAAAGATGGATGTCTGAGATTGTTGAACGATACCACTTTTTCGCTCTTCTTCTTGCGCAAGGGCTGTGGTTACGGAAAATAAGAATGTTCCGGAGCACAAAACAGGCAATAATTTCAACATGTTATGGAGTCTCAGCATGATCGTTGGAATCGACAGGTCAAAGCATTATGAATACTTTTCAACTTAGTAATTGTATCAGTCTTTCATGAGAACTGCATTAGGAAAAGACCATTCTTGTAAGAATCCACAGTGAAAACTGAGATATCATAAATAAACTGAGATATCATAAATAAGCTGACAAAGCTGATTCAGAGTGTTTCATGATTCTTAAAGCATTATCCTGAAAAATGATAAGATTTTCAGACTCGAATGAGCGCATCTACAGGTTGTCGCACTTCGTGAAAGTCCTGCTGATGAAGAAAAACAGTCTGCCAGCTACGTGATCGCGGTCTCATTTTTAGGCAATATTCATCTATCATAACTAGATAGAAGGCATAAAGACGTTCTTTAAAAGCAAAAAGTCTTTCCAGATTATTGGAAAAAGAATCAATAGGGAGCTCATAAGCAAAAACAAAACCAGAACGAAAACCCTCACCAAAAAGTTGCTGCCATTGTTGAAGCCCCCGAATGTCTTCAATTGTGGCCCAGTTTTCCCAGCGGCGTTTTTTATTATGATCTGCAAAAATTTCGGTTCTCCCTTTGACGTCGATTAATAGATTTGGCCCCTGGTTCGCATAAACAATAAAATCTAGAGACTTAATCGATGAGTCTTGAACCAATGCTCTGCGTTTTTCGTCAACGGCTACATATGGAGCCTTTGACGCACGTAAGTATTCTTCAAAAGCGGCGTCATAATGGTTTCTGCGTAGGACCATATAACTCAGATCTCCTCTATATGAAGCCAGGTATCTGATCGTATGATTATTGTATAGAGGAATGGTGTAAAGGTCTATAGTGGCCTGGGAATTAAGAGTTCGACTTCTTTAAAAATGAGAGCTTTTATTTATGACAGAAGTTGGGTGACGAATTCTAAGAGATCGTCTTCTTTCACAGCGGTTTGAGTTCCTGTCAGCATCTCTTTCACTTGCCATTCTTGATTATCGAATTCATTCGCTCCCGCGGTAATTACGATTTTGAATCCATGGCGATTCGCATACTTGAACTGTTTTTTGATTGCTTTCGTATCGGGATAGACTTCAACATTCAAACCATTCAGTCGCAGTTCACGTGCCAGACGCAAGTACTCAGAAGTATATTTCTGGTCCATTTGAGTGAATAAAATGGGAGCGGGAGTGGAAATCTCGTCTAATAGTTTGAGCTCCTGCATTGCCGCTAATAAACGGTCTAGACCCAGGCTGGCTCCGACACCAGGTAGCTCTTGCGTTGTGAAACGCTCAGCGAGATTATCGTAGCGTCCGCCGGAGCAAACACTTCCGATTTCCGGTAATTGATTCAGAAATGTCTCATAGATTGTGCCTGTGTAATAATCCAGGCCTCTGGCAATCGAAGGATCTAAGACAACTCGTTGATTAGAAATACCTGCGCGTTCTACCGATTGAAATAATTCGCGAAGATATTGCACTCCCTGCTCTCCACAGGCGTTCCCGGAAAGTTGCTGTTCCAGAGAATTCAGGATTTCGGCAGTCGAACCCTGAACTGTGGTGAGGGAAATTATTTTTTCAGCTTGTTCTTGAGTGAGATTACCCTGCTCTCTCATTTCAATCATAACAGCGTCAGAACCGATTTTTGGAAGCTTGTCGAGTGCTCTTAGGATTTCTGTCGATTGTGATTCAAGCTTCAGAGTTTCAAGCAGGCCATTTAAAATCATACGGTTGTTAATACGGATCGTGAAATCCGAAAAACCGATTCGAACCATCAGATCATGGATAATGAATAAGGTTTCAATGTCAGCAGAGTTAGAAGTTGTCCCGATCGTATCGAAGTCACATTGCACAAATTCACGATAACGTCCTTTTTGCGGTCGCTCGCCCCGCCAGACTGTTCCGACATGATAGCGTTTAAAGGGGATTCCTAATTCATTAATATTTTGTGCAGCAAAGCGGGCGAAAGGGACCGTCAGGTCGAAACGCATCGCTACATCGCGCTTTCCCTGTTGAAATTGGAACATCTGTTTGTCTGATTCTGCGCCTCCCTTTCCTGCGAGAATTTCTTTATATTCCAGCGCAGGTGTATCAATAGGACGAAAGCCATAACTTCGATACACTGATTTTGCCGTTTCAATTAGCTGCTCTCTCGGAATCATGGCAGCTGGAAGATAGTCCCGAAACCCATTGAGTGTCCGTGGTTCAATTAGATCTTTTTTCACAGTTATTTACAGACTTTGATCGTGTTTACTTAGTGTATCAGGAAACGTTACGGAACAACTCTTAAACATGGACAACGGGAAGCTTTTGAGAGTGCACACTTTCTTGAGATTTTTTTTGTTTCTTCTTACGCGGAGGCAGTACTGCATGAGCATATTCCCAAATTTGCTCTGGAGTTTCAAATAAACGATCATAAGTTCCGTCATTGTCATATTCACAATCATCTGTCGTGTAAGAGCGACAGATCTTTGGTCGGTCTTCGTAGTTCCCACATCGATGATCGGGGAGAAGATATTTACAATCTCCATAAACCATTAAGAACCAGGAATCCTCATCTACAAAAATTGCACAGTGACCATGCATGATGTACCAACGCATGTGATCAAAGTCTTCCCAGTTTTCAGGAGTTTCGATCGGTAAGGCAAAATAGCGACAACAGCGCGCTGTACAATAGCTGCATAAAACTTCTCCTGGTTTGAGGTCAGATCGTTTTACTTTAACCGTTGACATTGTTGTTTCCTTGATGAACTTAAAAATGGTCTGATATCTACCAAACCTGAGTATATTCTGAGTATTTTATAAGAAATCTCACCAGAAATTGCACTCAATCGAAGTGTAGAAAATCTTGCTTTTCAATTAGAATCGATAATCAACTGCAGGCAATGTTTTCAATGGGATACTGTTCAGAGTCTGTATTTGGACCAGTTTTATGATTCATATTTATCGATTTTGCCGATTATCCAGTAAGGATAAGGTGTATAATCTCGGTTTCTCCTTGACCCCGATTTGTAGAGGGACTTATCATTAAATAATGATATGATTGGTTTTTTGTGCTCTTTTTTTACTGTGATTTTATTAATCTCCGATCACAAGAATAATTAATTCTACACGATTTATTTTCGTTCTTATTGCTGCATCAGGTCGATGTAATAGACAAGATGGCTTTCGTTTTCAATTCTTTAGATAGTCTTGTGTTGAAACAGAGAAAATACTATTGAAAAAAGTAAAAGTTTCATTCGCAAGATAATACCACGAGGCATTAATCACTCGTTTGCTTTCAACAAGGTTTCAAGAAAATGCATAAATCTGGAGTAGTGTTTGTTTGGCTCATTGCTGCCACGGCTGTAGGAGCTGTATTGTTGACATCAAAGATGCTGGATGTCCGCGGCAGTTGGTTGAAAGCGGTTGAAAAAAACGCAGAGCAAATTCAAAAGAATAAAGTAGAAATTGAAGCTAAAGAAGAAGAAAGCAAAACACTTCGAGGTGAATTAACTCGTTTGATGCTCGGCTGGGATCGCTACTGGGATGCCAACGTGACAGTCGCCAATCAGCAGACAGGGGCGATTCAGGTCAATATCGGTGGAAATCAGGGATTAGGCAGTGCCCAACAAGGTGATAATCCTGCTGCACAGCCGATCATTTTTGCATTCCAGCCAGATCAGAGCAAGCCCAGTGGGGTTGCATACGTGGGAGCATTTCGAGTGAGTGCTTTGGAAGCCAATGGGGCGCAACTCATTCCCGTCGCTCCTCCTCAACCAGGTGAAGTAACGACTTGGAAGAATGGTGGTTGGCGATTAAGGGCACTCGTACCTCCCAACTATATTTCTACATTGGTAACCTTGCGTGATGATTTAGTAGAACGCGAGCAGCAACTCAAGCGAAAACAAGATCGCATACAAGATTTAAATCGATTATTAGTGGCTGCAAAAGAACGGCTGGATGCTAGGATAAGCGAACTGATTGGTTCTGAGAACGCACCTCAGGAACAAGCCCTTCCGGTCGAGTTAAGAATAGGACTGGTTGCAGGGTTGGAAGTAGAAGAACAAATGCGAAACCAGGAATTTCAGGAAACCGATAAGCTGAGACGCGATCTGTTAAGAGTCTATAAAACACAACAGTCGTTGATACAAGAAGTCAGTGAACTTACTAAGCAGCTTCCAACAAAAAAATGATAATCATCCTGTGAGTTGTCTGAATGGCTGCTCCTCAATAGCATGGAAGGTGGGCGTTTGCTCTCGGAACGCTGTGAATTAAGTAATGTCAAGCAAGGATCGATTCGACAATGGGGATTGAGAGCCGGGATTATCTGCGACATGAAAGTGGTGGGGGAAGTTTCAATTCTTTCAGAATGGCTTCTGGTGGCTGGGCCATCAAGTATTTGATTATCGCTAATGTCGTTGTGTTTCTTGTAGAATGGAATTCTCCTCGTGTTATAGAATTTCTGGCTTTAGACCGAGAGTCTATTTTTGCTTCCTTCCAAATCTGGCGATTTGTCACTTATGGCTTCTGTCACTCTCTGAGTGGTTTGGGGCATATTTTCTTTAATATGTTTGTGCTCTGGATGTTTGGACGCTCAATTGAACCCATCTTGGGATCACGTGAGTTCTTGGTGTTTTATTTGATTGGCGTTGTGATCAGTGGTATTTGTCATATTGCCATCAGCGGCGCACCCGTCATTGGAGCCTCTGGTGGTGTGATGGCTGTTGTGTTTCTGACAGCCATGTATTTTCCTCGCATGACCGTGTTATTGATGTTTATTTTACCCATTGAATTGCGCTGGTTAGCTGTGCTTTACGCATTGGTTGATGTCTTTGGGGTTCTTAATCCAGGGGGAGATGGTGTTGCTCATGTTGCACACTTAGGTGGTGCTGCATTTGGCATTGCTTATAAGTACTTTGGCTGGAACTTGTCGAGTAATTTCAATACCAAATGGAATCAATTAAAATTGAAACGCTCCGTCAGAAAGAGTAAGTTACGTGTCTACTCCGAGCCTGATACTAATTTGTCAAAAGCCAGATTAGATGAAAAAGTGGATGCGATTCTTGAAAAGATCAGCCGGGAAGGCGAAGCAAGTTTGACCGATCAAGAACGTGCATTGCTCAAAGAGGCCAGTAGCAAGTACAAGAAACGATAACCTGTTCCAGCAAATTTCTATCTAATTCAAAGCGATAGTGGGTTGCAGACTGAATTGACTCCAGGGATCACGCATGGCTCAATCACAAATTGAAGTTTTGATTCAGCGAGCAAGATCAGGAGATTGCTCTGCAGAAAATGAATTGCTGCAAAAATGCCGTGCTTATGTTTCTTTGATCGCACGTGCTCAAATAGAAGGTTGGATGCATACAAAATTTGATGCTTCCGATTTAGTACAACAAACATTATTGGAAGCACATCAGGGACTTGCGCGTTTTAAAGGACAAACAGAGGCCGAATGGCTGGGTTGGTTAAGAGGCATCTTGAACCACAATACACTGGACTTCGCCCGAAAATACCAGGGAGCCGCTAAACGCAATGTCAGTCGAGAAGTTTCGATTGATCAGGCTGGTGGGAATTCTGATGACTCAGCCCAACATGGATGGGAGTTGAAAGACGAAACAGAAACTCCAAGTCGAATTCTGTTAAATCGTGAGCAGGAACTTTTGATGGCTGATGCAGTGTCACAGCTTCCCACAGATTATCAGGAAGTAATCATGTTACGAAATTTGCAGAGACTTTCATTTAAGCAAGTCGCTGAAAGAATGAATCGTAGCCCGGGAGCGGTCCAAATGCTTTGGCTACGTGCACTAAATCAGCTGCAAGAACATTTGGAAAGCGTCTAAACTTTTTACTCACCTGAATTGCTACAGGCTAGTTTTGAAATAGAGAGAATGTTAGATCCCGTGGCAAATGAGCAAGAAAATCAATCGGAACAGTTAGTTGAGGTATTGAATCAATACCTCGAATATTTACAAGCCAAAGATCAGGAAAGTTGTCATAGTCTACAGGCAGTCAATCCGGAATTAAAAAAGTTAATGGCCTGCCTGGATTCACTGGAGTGTTTAGCTCCCGATAGCGAAAATTCCAGTCAACAAAATCAAACTTCAGAGCCAGAAGACCCCACGCTCTTATTTTCCAGTCCGAATCTGAAACCGTCTGTCCCTCAACTGATCACCGAGTTCGGGAAATATGAACTCCTGGAAGAACTTGGTCGCGGTGGCATGGGGGTCGTTTACAAAGCACGTCAGAAAGATTTAAACCGTATCGTTGCCTTGAAGACCATTTTAAGTCATCAGTTTGCATCGGAAGAGGAAGTACGCCGTTTTTATCTGGAAGCACAAGCAGCGGGTAGACTACAGCATTCCAATATTGTTGCCATCCACGAAGTCGGGCAATATTTGGGACAGCATTATTTTACAATGGACTATATATCAGGAAACTCATTAGCAAACATAAAACTAAAACCGGAAACGTCACACGATCAATTTTATCAGATTGCATCATTGATGCAGCAGGTTTCTCGCGCAGTTCACTATCTACATTCCAAAGAGATCATTCATCGTGATTTAAAGCCATCTAATATATTAATTGATGAGAACGGTGCGGCATATGTAACCGATTTTGGGCTTGCAAAGGTATTTGATCTGCTACAGGAAAACTCTGCCAGTGAAGTTCAAACACAAAGTGGCATGATTGTAGGAACTCCCAGTTATATGTCACCAGAACAGGCTGCGGGTCAGTTAGCCAACATTTCTGCTCGTAGTGATATTTTTTGTCTAGGCATTATACTTTATGAACTTTTGACAAACGTCTCTCCTTTCAAACAGAATACCCCATTAGATTCTTTAGTGTATGTAATTGAAGGTGAACCCCCTCTACCCCACACTCTAAATGCCAAGATTCCTCATCAATTGGAATTGATCTGTCTGAAATGTTTAGAGAAAGATCCGGAATTACGTTATCAAACTGCATCAGAATTAGCCGATGAATTGGAGCGTTTTATTGCTGGGGAACCAATTCATGCTCAACCAGCCGGATTCAAACAGAAATTTCAGCGCTGGTTTCGCAGGCAACCAGCTTTAGCCTCTCGGTTGTCTGCTATCGTTTTGTCTGCTGGAATTATTCAAACGGTATATTCAACACAGGGAACCGATTTCAATTATCATTTCAAGATTATGACAATTTTTTGTCTTTGGGGAATTTTAGCTCTGTTCTTTCAATGGGGATTAGATCATCTGAAAAATAAGGGAAAAGTCCGTTTTTGCTGGGCTGCAGCAGATGTTTCTTTATTGACCGGCTTATTGATTCTGGTTGATTCTCCCATTGGCATCTTGTTAATTGGGTATCCGATGCTGATCGTTGCAGCCGGACTGTTCTTCTATGTCAGATTAGTCTTTTTCACTACCACGCTTTCGATGCTTGCTTTCGCCATACTTGTATTTCTTAGACCAGAATTAACAGAGTTGTGGCAATATCCCGTGATTTATGCTGTGGTTTTGGCAATCTTGGGAACGATTACTGCTTATCAGATTTTTCGTGTCAGAGTATTAAGTCGGTATTATGAGCTTCGTCGTCCAGAAAGATAGATGAAAGCAATTATGCTGCTTTCCCTGATTTTTGAGAAGTGTGTTTGGAAATCAATCGAAATAAAGCCTGACAGACTCGGCCGATTTCCAGTTCTTCCATACAGCACAAGTTTTGAGGGCCTCGTTTAGGGCAACGTTTATTATAGCTGCCAGCACACTCCACATTGGTTGAGACTAGTTCGTGTTGATCACCAGGAGGTCCTGAGCGAAGCGAACTTGTGCAAGTGAAGATTCCGGTTACTGGAGTGCCTAGTCCTGCGGCAAGGTGCATGGGACCAGAATCGTTTGTGAGTAGAAAATCAGATTCTGTGAGTACGGCGGCCAACTGCTTGAGTGTAGTTTCTCCTGCCAGGTTGATGATACGACCTGTGGGTACAAATTTATGCAAAAGTTGCTGAATTTGATTAGTCAGTGGTCGTTCATCAGCTGTCCCCACAAGAACCACATTGCAGCGAAAGCGACGGATCGCTTTTGCACCTACGGCTGCAAAGCTCTCTGGCGGCCAGCGTTTTGTGATCCATTGGGCACCAGCATGAATGGCGAGGATCGGAATCAGATTGTTCTTACGATCGAGTTTACTTTTTGCCCAGGTAGTATCTTCATTGCTAAGAATAAGGCCAGTTTGTCGTTGAGTTTCGCCGAATCCTAAAGCATCGGCTACGCGCCAATATTTTAAATAAGCGGGGACAAGTCGCCCTGTATCAGGGATGGTCAGGTTGTAGGCTAAGTGCGAACCTTCGCGCGCTGCTTCGATTCCAATTCTCCAGGGAGCACATGTGGAAGCTGTCATGATTCCGGTTCTCAATAAGCCTTGAAGATCAAGCACTAGATCAAACTGGCGTTGTTTAAGTTCTTTCAAAAAACGCCACCAATAGCGAACGGAGCTGCGCCGACTGAAGGGAATCACATGGTCAATATTTGGATGCCCTTCGATCAGATTAGCAAAACTGTTGCGAATGACCCATGAAATCTCTGAATCAGGAAATCGTTCACTGAGTACTGACAAAATAGGAAGGGTCTGTACAACATCACCCAGCGCACTAGGCTTAATCACGCAAATGCGTTTGGCTTCAATTTGATTTAGTTGAGAGATGGAATACTTTGAACTCATCGTGTTTGATTTTGAGCTACTATTTTTGATTTTGTTTGAGGCTACCTTATTATCAAGTGCGGCATGATAGTGGGAGAACAGGAATTGAGGCAATATCAGCTTTTTATTTCGTCTCCCATAATTTTAACTCTTCAGCTTAAAAATAGGTGTTTTTCTAGTTGAAGCGCCTGAATTTCTTTCCAATTACTATATAGTTAAGCAACAAATTCTCCTTTTTTTTGAGAAACTGCGAAACCAATGATTTTCATGTGAGTTTGATCTCTTAGTAAAGTGAAACAGAAATGGGAATGATCCCTTGACCCTTAAGTGTGAACGAGGAGTTATCTTAATGAGAGTAAGACTAATGCAGATATCAACATTTGTCTTGGGAGTTGCTGTTTTAACTGGGACTTCAGCGACTCAAGCTGAAGAAGGTAAAAAGGGAGAACGCCCCAATCGTGAACAAATACTCAAAAAATTTGATAAGGATGGTGATGGAAAGTTAAACGAAGAAGAACGCACTGCTGCGAGAGAGGCACGTGGTAAAGGGAAAGCAGCTAAGGGAGCTGGTGGCAAGGGCAAAGGCAAACCAGGTTTTAACCGTGAAGAAATGATCAAAAAATTTGATAAGAACGGTGATGGAAAATTGGACGAATCAGAACGTGCGGCAGCAAAAGCTGCACGAGGAAAAATGGGCCAAAAGGGGCCACGTATGAGTCGAGAAGAAATGGTTAAAAAATTCGACAAAGATGGTGATGGGAAGTTAAGTGAAGCCGAGCGAGCTACTGCTCGTAAGTCTCTGGGTAATCAGCAAGGCCGTCGTCGTGGTGGAATGACTCGAGAGCAATTCATCAAGAAGTTTGATAAAAATAGTGATGGAAAACTAGACGAATCAGAACGTCAGGCTGCGAGAGCAGAAATGATGAAGAATCGTCCTAAAGGGGCAGCCGGTAATAGAGCGAAAGGAAAAGCAGGAAGAAAAAACAAGAAAAATTGAGAGTGATGACAGGTCACTGAAACATTACTTTGGTTACATTGGTAGCTCAGTGATGTGAACGAAAAAGCCGACTGAATCAGATTCAGTCGGCTTTTTTCTGCAATACTAGGTATCTTCCGCTACGATTTCTTTGTCAAAATAATTTGTACCCATTCCTGCATCAATGACAATTCCCTGGGATGTAATACCTGAGGAACGCGGGCTCATTAAGAATGCAATGGTATCGGCTACTTCTTTTGTTTGGACCGCTTCTTTACGAAGTGTTGCCTTTTCTGCAAATAAATAGCTGTCGACATATCCGGGGATTCCTGCTGATGCCGATGTTTTGAGTAATCCTGGACAGACGGCATTAAAGCGAACTTTCGAAAAATTGGAAAACGATTTCGAAAGAAAACAAACAGAGGAATCTAAAGCTGCTTTGACCGGAGCCATGTAACCATAATTTTCTGCAGCCATACGAGTCGTCGAAATTGAGACCGTAACGACGCTCCCCTGTTCTGGATCAAGGAGCTTACTGAATGCATTTGAAAGTGCGATGAAAGAAAAGCAGGAAATATCTACAGCCTGTAAAAAAGCACTTCGGGGCGTCTGATGAAAGGGAAGCCAGCCTGCTGAATAGTCGGCAAACGCGATCGAGTGTACCAAACCATGAATGGTGTCATATTTTTGGCTGATTTCGGAATGTAATTGATCGATTTCCTGCTGATGTTCAACATCGCAGACGTAAGTCGGTGCCTGCTTTAATAAGTTCTTTAATGATTCTTTTCTTGTATCAGACCGCACAATATAGATCACTTCAGCTCCAGCTTCTTCCAAAACTTTCCCTGACTGATATGCAACGCTTTTTCGGTTGGCTACTCCAAAAATAAGAATACGTTTGCCTGCCAATTCCAAAAAGTCCATCAATCTTACTTCCGAGAAAAATAAATATAAACAAAACCGGTATATCCAGCGTGTTAGCCTCAATACACGTCATTTACTCTGACAAATTTCATTTTTTTTCGCAATGTGGAATAGATTGTCACTCTCAGATAAGTGGCAATTCGCAATAATGAATGTTATGTCGGAAGGTATCTGACGGCCTGCAAATTCTCAATAGTTCTCAGAAGGTGGGATTCATGTTTCAGTCACGAGTTTCCTTGAAATCGTTGGCTCTTTTATGTCGATCGCTCAGTACGATGTTGGAATCCGGAGTATCGATCACGAAATCATTTGAATTGGCAGCGAAAAAGATGGGGGACCGTCGTTTGCAGCAGTCAATTCGTGATATCGCTACGGAATTGAAATCGGGTATGGATGTGACTTCGGCAATGCGTAAACAGGGGACATATTATCCCGAATTACTGGTCAATATGGTGAGCGTTGCCGAGCAAAGTGGTGGCCTTCCTGAAGTGTTGAAAGCACTTGCTGAGCATTACGATCATCTGCTCCAAATGCGAAAAAACTTTACAAGGCTCATCGCATGGCCTGTTTTTCAATTTGTCGTTGCAATCCTGGTGATTGCCTTGATGATTCTTATCTTAGGACTTCTTGCTAGTGGACAAGGTGGAGCACCCATTGATGTTTTGGGGTTGGGATTGTCTGGCCCCAGCGGAGCTATGATTTGGTTGACATGTACGTTCGGATCAATTTTTGCGTTGTTTGTAGCATATCAAATCATGGACCGCCTGATCGGAGGCAAACAATATTTTCACAGCTTGTTTCTTAAAATTCCGGTATTGGGGGGATGCATGCGATCATTTGCGATTGCGCGATTTTCCTGGGCTTTTGCACTCACTCAACAAGCTGGCATGAATATTCTTGATTCGCTGGATGCCAGCCTGAAAGCAACCGGAAATGGGGCATTTATTCGCGAAATACCACGCGTCAATGGTGCTGTCAATGATGGAGAGCACCTCACGGATGCATTAGCGGAAACGAGACTATTTTCAGATGAATATATTCATATGGTTAATGTGGGGGAAACATCGGGAACCGTCCCTGAAACTCTGGAGCGATTAAGTCCCCGTTTTCAGGAAGACGCACAGCGGAGTCTGGCAACATTAGCGGCAGTTCTGGGTTGGCTAGTCTGGGCTCTTGTGGCCGCTTTTATCATCTTTGTTGTATTCAGGATCGCTTTTTGGTATTTGGGAATACTCAACGACGCCTTAAACAATATCTGAGCTATTAGCTACTTGTTTATTTCTAGTGTCATCAACCGTATTTAGTACCGATTAGAAAAGTAAAAGTGTCCCATTTTCATTTTGAACTGATTCATAGCGATTCAAAAACTTCAGCACGAGTGGGACGCTGGCATACGCCCCACGGAATTGTGGATACTCCAGCTTTTATGCCTGTCGGGACTTTGGCATCGGTAAAAGGCTTATTGCCAGAGCAACTAAAACAGGTCGGAACCCAGCAGGTATTAGCAAATACTTACCATTTGGCATTACGTCCCGGGGCAGAGATTGTTGAAGAGATGGGAGGGCTTCACGAGTTTATGAACTGGGATGGGCCAATTCTGACGGACAGTGGTGGCTTCCAGGTCTTCAGTCTGGCCCAACTTACAAAAATGGATGATGACCAAGTTGTGTTTCGTTCACATATTGATGGTAGTTTATTTGAATTGTCACCGGAAAAAGCGGTGAAGATACAAGAGCAACTCGGTGCAGATTGTATTATGTGTCTTGATGAATGTCCCCCGCATGATGTTCCTTCTGAAAAAATGTTAGAGGCCGTAGACCGAACCACAAATTGGGCAGCAAGATGCCGAGATGCACAGAAACGTGATGATCAGGCCCTGTTTGGGATTGTGCAAGGAGGAACTGACCAGATGATGCGGGAAAGATCTGCTTCTGGATTGCTTCCTCTGGAATTTCCTGGCTATGCCATTGGAGGCTTGAGTGTAGGAGAGAAACCTGAAGATATGTATTCTACGCTTGATTTTACGACTCCGATGTTGCCCGTCGAAAAACCTCGTTATCTGATGGGGGTGGGACGTCCTTCTGATCTGATTGAGGCAATTATACGTGGTGTCGATATATTTGATTGTGTGATGCCTACTCGAAATGGGCGGAATGGAATGGCATTTACCAGCCAGGGACGCGTCAATTTACGCAATCAAAAACATGCGAGAGATCCGAGCCCTTTGGACCCTGAATGTGACTCACCAGGATCACAGAATTATAGCCGCGCTTATTTGCGGCATTTATTTATGTCACGAGAGATGCTGGGGCCAATTTTGATCTCCCTCCATAATATTGCCTTTTATCAAAAATTGCTGCGAGATTTGCGACAGGCAATACTCAATGATCAAGTTGAGGAGTTTAGGGCGGTTCACCTTGCCCGTTGGAACGCATCTTTCTAAGATACAGCTTGCAACATTGCTTGATAACTCCTGAAATTATTTAGGTTTGGGCCGATTTTGGCTCAGTTGTTGGATGAGCATGCTTCAAAATGACATATGTCTTTACTTGTATGTTTAAATATGTGTTTCCTTAAGTGTTTAATTCATATTACTTTAAGGAGATTCATTTGCAGCCTTGGACGAGAACGAAATGAATTTATTACTTACAACGTTATATTTATTGGCCGAAGAAGCACCTGCCAAAGATGCCCCTGCTCCTCCCCAAATCATTCAGTTTTTACCCATCATTGCCATTGTGATCTTCTTTTACTTGATCATGTTTCGTCCGCAGCAAAAAGAACGAGCTCGTCGCGAGAAGGCATTAGGCGAATTGAAGAAAAATGATCGTGTCGTGACCATTGGGGGAATCATTGGTACGATTGCCAGCATTGCTGAAAACGAACAGGAAGTGGTAATAAAAATAGATGATAATTCGCGCCTGAAAGTCCGTCGAAGTGCAATTCAAGGACTTTATGAAGAAGATAAAAAAGATTCAAAATAGCTTTACAGTATCTGGCGCAGTAAACGCCAGTTTAAACCTTCATTGCCGAGTGAATCGGCCCATATAAAAATAGTATAGTTTTGGGACTAATTGAATGACAGGGATTGATTTCCACTCAGCAGGATTAATTGCTGCGGAAGTAGCCGATAATGCGACATCAAAAGTATCAGGATGGTATATCCTGCTCGTTATTTTTGTCGTGTTTGTTTTACCTTTCATCTTGGGAGTCATAATCGCACGTGCTCTTAAACTGAAGGAATTCTCTCGGAAAATTGGCCTGGTACTATTTACGGCTGTCATTGCTGCTACTCCCTTCATTTGGCAGATTGCTAATGGTAATGATTGGCGTAACGCGATCCGGCTGGGAATCGACCTTGCCGGTGGTTCAAACATGGTTTTCGAAGTCGACGAAGCCGGAAGTGAAAAAGAACTTTCGAATGATGTAATGGATCAAATGGTGGGAGCCATTGGACGTCGTATTAATCCTTCTGGTACGGAAGAAGTGACAGTCCGCAAAGTGGGACAAAACCGGATCGAAGTGATTGTTCCAGGAGCAGACACGGAAGATGTTCAACGGATTAAATCACTCATTACACGTTTGGGAAGTCTCGAATTTGATATCGTGGCGAATCGACGTGATCATGCTTCTATTGTCGCGCGTGCATTAGAGAGTCCCGGAAAAGATATTCGCGATGGCCAGGGACGTGTGATTGCCAGTTGGCGTGAAGTTAATGGCGATGATTCCTACACCGAGGATCAGATGGTATCTCGTCCGATAACGCGAGAAGATGGTACTCAGGGTGAAGAAGTACTAGTCATTATTGAACCAAATGAAAACAGACGTGTCACAGGAAAATATTTGGTACGTGCGCGACAGTCAACAGATCAGAATGGTGCCCCTGCAGTCGCATTTACATTTAATGCGCGAGGAGGAACTCTTTTTAGTCAGCTAACATCCAAAAATCGTCCTAGTAAGGATGGATTCCACCGGCATTTAGCTGTGCTGCTGGATGGTAAAGTCCAGTCTGCACCACGTTTAATTACTACGATTGGTTCTGAAGGTCAAATTACAGGTCGCTTTACACAGAAAGAAATTTCTTCCCTGTTAAATGTTTTAAATGCGGGGGCATTGGAAGTTCCTTTAAAACCAGAACCGGTTTCCGAATTTTCCATTAGTCCTCTTTTGGGAAGTGATGTTCAGGAGAAGGGAAAACAGGCAATTATTATTGCTGCAATTGCCGTTATTGTATTCATGCTGATTTACTATCGGTTTGCCGGTGTCGTAGCCAATATCTGCCTGACTTTGAACTTGTTACTAGTGATGGGCTGTATGTCGTTCATCGACGCGACATTTACACTACCTGGTCTGGCAGGCCTTGTATTAACCATTGGTATGGCCGTCGATGCCAACGTATTGATTTTTGAACGAATCCGCGAAGAGAAATCTCGAGGATCAAGTTTAAGAATGGCAATTAATAATGGTTTCGCGCGAGCTTTCACTACGATTATCGATGCCAACCTGACCACGCTGATTGTAGCAGTCGTGTTATATATTATTGGTACAGATCAGGTACGAGGATTCGCTGTCACGCTCTTTATCGGGATTGTGATGAGTATGTTTACTGCTCTCTATGTCGGTCGTCTCATTTTTGATGTTTTTGAGCGAAAGCGATGGATTAGCGATCTGAAGATGATGAGTATAGTCGGAAATACAAATATTGATTTTATCAACAAAAGAAAGATTGCAGCTTTTTTCTCAGTGCTGCTGATCTTGATTGGAATGGTCGTTGTCTCCTCGCGAGGTAAAGAAAATTTTGATATTGATTTTACCGGCGGGACAATGGTGACATTCGAATTTGAAGATAAACAGGAAATTGACACCATTCGAGGATTACTACAAAAAGAGTTTGGGAATAGTCTCACACTCGAACAACTGCAACTATCAAACGATCCAGGTTCTGAAGGACGATATTTCCGTTTACGAACCACGTTAAATGATGCTGATATTGAAAATGAAGGTACCAAAGCAACGGACTCAATTAGAACAAAGCTAGATAAAGCATTTGAAGCTTCTGCTCAAAAGTTACGAAAAGTGACGATGGATTTCGGAGAAATCAAGAAGCTGGAAGGTAGTGAGAATTCTCCAGCGGGTTCAGAAGTTGAACTTACTTTTAGTGGTGATTTGAAAACGTCAACTGTCGAAACGTATCTGAAAGAAGCCATTGCATCCATCGAGAATACCGATGGTTCGGAAAAGTATGAGCGAATTCCTGAGATTCAATTGAGTGGGGTCACTTCCGATTCAAAAGAAGGTGATACAACAGCCGAATCAAATCGTTTTAAAAAGATGATGGCTCAAGCCGGTCCCGATTTGCTGACTGATGATTTAAAAACAGCTTTAGTTGCAATGCAAGAAGTAATGGCAACCACAGCGATTCTGGACGAAGTCAATAGTTTTGACAGTTCTGTGGCGAGTGAGATGCAGGAGTCTGCAATCCTGGCTATGTTGATCAGTTTGGTCGCGATTGTGGCCTATATCTGGTTTCGATTCCAACGAATTACATTTGGTCTCGCGGCAGTTGTTGCTTTAATTCATGATGTGCTTGTCGTTTTAGGATTGGTGGCGTTGGGAGCTTATTTGAGCCATACTCAATTAGGACTTCTAATGGGTTTGAATGATTTTAAAATTAACCTGCCTATGATTGCAGCGTTTCTGACAATTGTTGGTTATTCATTAAATGACACCATTGTGGTTTTCGACCGTATTCGAGAAGTACGCGGCAAGAACCCTGCTCTGACCACTACGATGGTAAATACCAGTTTAAATCAGACAATGTCACGAACTTTGCTTACATCAATCACAACCTTAATCGTAGTCTTGATTCTATACGCCATAGGTGGTGAAGGAATTCATGGCTTTGCTTACTGTCTTGTCTTGGGTGTGATTGTTGGTACTTACAGCTCTATTTTCATCGCCAGCCCTGTATTAGTCTGGCTGATGAATCGTCCTGGAAGTGCAACTGCACGTGCAACTCAGCAAAGTGAACGGCAAACAAGCGTTAGTAACAGCTGATTGCGAGAAAGAAATAATTCACCGGGAAACATCAAAATGGCGAGCCTGAGATTATATTCAGGGTCGCCTTTTTTACGCCTCTTTAAATACGTGGTCTCAGCGTACTTTTTGGCCTTCTACAAAGACTGATTCGACGGAACCGGGGAATGTGATTCCTTCAAAAGGAGACCAACCGCATTTGGTTTTCATGTCCTTGCGCTGGATTGTAATCGGCTCTTTCATGTTAAGCACGGTCAGGCTTGCTGTATATCCAGCTTCGATTTTTCCGAACTTCTTAGGAGCGACATAAGGATTTACAAAGTTTCCGGGGTTTTCAGAACAAAAGCTAGCCGCTTGCTGTGGGGAGAAATTTTGATCGAGTATCAGCCAGGTCACAAACGCACCGTAAGTATCCAGGTGAGGTTGTCCTGAAACCCCCTGCTCGTTTTCGTCCAGAGTATGGGGAGCATGGTCGGTAGCGAGATAATCTAAAGTCCCATCACGAAGTGCATCCAGCATCGCGTGACGATCTGAAATGGTACGCAATGGTGGATTCATTTGCATTTTTCCACGGTTTTGATCAGTTAGATCAGATTGATCAAAATACAAATGATGGGGGGTTACTTCACAGGTGACATTTACGCCACGGCTTCTCGCTTCCCGAATTAATGGTAACCCTTCACCTACCGAATAATGGCATAATTTTCCTTTGAGATCATACTTTTCAATCATTTGGAGAGCAAATCGTGTCGCGGAAACTTCACATTGCGGGGGTCTTCTCTCTTCATGCGTGGCTGCAACAGCATGTTCTTCTAGTAAAATAGGATCTTCACAATGAAAGCTTACGTTAGCGCCGCGATAATGAGAAAGGGTTTCATCAAGTTGCTCCAGAGTCTTGAAATAAAGATCTCCAACGCTGGGTCCCATATACGCTTTATAAGGAACTGCAAATGAAAGTGGTTTTGTTCCCGGTCCGATGCCTGCATAAAGCGTGAAATGAATTGTAGGATTTCGTTTTTCCAGATGTAGCACCTTTTCTCGGTAGCTTTCATCTGTGATAGGTGGAACAGGATTATTGGGCATGTCAGCAACATGTACAACACCACCATTAATTGCTGCAGCACTTGCGGTACAAAAATCTTCTTTATAGGTTTGAGATTCGCCAATATCATCTCGGGCATGGATATGGATATCACCCATGCCAGCAAAAATAAGGCAATGCTCTGAAAAAGAGAAATCTGCTTTACCCAGGTTTGAGCCTACCTCAACAATCCGATCGTTTTCGATCCGAATTTGGTTGTTCCCTGTGCCTGAAGAACTGACGAGAGTTCCTTGTATGATCATCGAATTGAAGTCATTCCACTGTTGCTAGTATAGTATTAAGTTGAGAATTAGTCTGGAAGGCTACCAACCAACTGACATATTGGTTTCGATTGCCAGTTGTGCCTCATGCAGATCAGACCCTGTATCTCGCATATAAAGTCTGATGGCATGTACTTTATCACCTGAGGCACGGAAAAGACATTCACGAGCCATATCACAAGGTTCAGTGTGCCCTTCAATACCTAGCAGACGCTTTGAAATGACCCACATATCACGAGGACGGCGAGTGACCCTCAGAATCTCATCTTCGGGATAATTCTCTTGAGCAGCATTTTCCGCTTCCTCTTGAGTATTTGCCCAACCCACCATGATATGAGCGTTTGTTTCAATCTCATAAAGAGCCATAATTCAACTCCAGTCTGAAGAATGGGAAAAGTGAAAAGGTAACGAGTGACGAGGAAAAGAAGACTCTCGCAAGTTTGTCATGGTAGTATATAAACTCGTAAGTCTGAAATCGAACATTTTCTTATCTCATATTATAGCCAACGAAGATTCGGTGTGAGAGTGTGTTCTTGGAATTGTTTCGAGAAAATGAGAAATCTCAATTTATTAACTGTTTTTCGTGCTATTTATCACAGATCATATTGTAGAGACAGGGTTTATTGATAATTTTCGTTGTCATTTTTTTGCTGGGCGTCCCATTTTTCTTCGGCCGCACTTTTTCTCAGATAAAAAGGGGTTAGATCCCATACCTCATTGAGGGAAGCGTATTCTGCAGGCTGAGATTTCTGTAGGATTTGAGCTGTAATCAGCGAGATTTTTGATGCAGTCGGATTTCTATATTCTGGTTGTAATATCCGACACTCTGGTAGCAATGAGGTCTGCAGTAACTCGATTCCAGGACCGTTGATTGTATCTTTTGGTTTCAGACTATGGCAGAACCTGTCGATTTCCCATAATGCAATCTCAGAACTTCTCTGCCACTGATATTCTGAGATTTTTACATACTTGCCAACAAAAAGATCGCCTCGTTGTGCGTTGGAAATCACGTAGGTTTCGCTAATTTCAGGCGGGCAATTGAGGGCAATTGCTTCAAATGTATCAATTCCGATTACGGGACAACCGGTTACGTATGCGAATGTTTTTGCGAAAGTGGCACCAATTCTTAATCCCGTAAAGCTGCCAGGTCCTATGCTCACTCCAATGCCGGTAATTTGGTCAGGACTTAATTCCAGTTGATTTAATACTTTTTTTACTTCAGCGACCAGAGTTTGCGCGTGTTTTCGTCCCTGTTGCTGTAATTTATTTTGCACAATTTGCTGGGCAGAACTGAGGATCGCAATTGATCCACTTCGTTCTGATGTCTCGATACCTAAATAAAACTGGGAATTTTCCACGTTGACTCAAACAAAATATATCGAAATGGAGATGCAACTCCGTTAAAACCCTGTAAAGTATGACAAACTCCTTTGAGGTCGCCAAGTCGCTAATGGACTGTATAGCTGAGTCTGAAAAATAAAAAAACAGTAAGATTTGATCAAGCCTGTAGTTCAAAAGTGAAACGCCACAAATTTCTTATAGTATTCGTAAGAATTTTTCTCACGACAATAACGTCTGTTTTTATTGTAAACTAAAAATGATATCTATTAAAAAATTGAGTTCTCTACTCAGATTCTTTGATCTGAGGACTAGTGGCAAATGGTTTGTTCTTTCCTGTCTGATTGGAATTGTAGCAGGTCTTGGGGCAATCACCTTCGATGCCCTGATTCAGTTTGTCGAACATTATTCTCTTGTTTCTATTGCTGGCTTTGATGATCCACAAACAATCGGCGAACATACTATATTTGAAACCGAAGGAAACGAGGCAATCTTTTCGCCTTGGTTAGTGTTACTGATCATTACCTTAGGAGGATTGGCTTCAGGTGTTATCGTCTACAATTTTGCTCCGGAAGCAGAAGGCCATGGAACAGACGCTGCGATTGACGCCTTTCATACGAAACGTGGAATTATTCCTCTCCGTGTTCCGATTGTCAAAACGATTGCTTCCGCGCTGACTTTGGGAACAGGAGGGTCTGGCGGACGCGAAGGACCAATTGCACAAATCGGTGCTGGTTTTGGTTCCTGGGTAGCATCCGCTTTAAAGCTTTCAGAACGCGATCGTAGGATTTTACTGGCGGCGGGAGTCGGTGCAGGTATTGGAGCGATTTTTCGTGCTCCTCTGGCGGGAGCGTTATTCGCCGCAGAGATTCTCTATAGTGACGCTGATTTCGAGTCTGATGTCATTGTTCCTGCAGCGATGTCTTCTATTATTGCTTACTCCGTCTATTGCCTTTCATTACCGGCGGACCTCCAATTTTTACCTCTTTTTGGTAATGGCTTACATCATAGTGTTGATTCTCATGGAGAACTAATTCCCTACACGATTTTGTCAATTATCCTTAGCCTCTCTGCGGCATTTTACGTTAAGACATTTTATGGCACGGCCGGGTTATTCAAAAAATTACCAATTAAGCCTATGTTTAGGCCAGCGATCGGGGCCTTTTTAACTGGGTTGGTTGGTATTGGGATGTATTATCTTTACGGCAAGGATGTGCGTGCATTAGCAGTTTTGTCAACGGGATATGGTTTTCTCCAAGATGCATTGACTTCTGCAAAAAGTTTGGGGATTCCCCTCTTGCTCTCTATTGCCTTTGTGAAAATATTTACGACATCGTTGACGATTGGGTCTGGAGGCTCTGGAGGCGTTTTTGGCCCATCTATGATTATTGGTGGTTGTGTAGGTACGGCAACGGGACTCTTTTTTCAGCAGCTTTGGCCTGATTTAATCACACAACCAGAAGCATTTGGCCTTGTTGGAATGGCTGGTTTCTTTGCCGGGGCTGCGCATGCACCGATATCGACGATTATTATGGTTTCTGAAATTACTGGGAATTATGCGTTGCTATTACCGACCATGCTCGCGTCAACATTGTGTTTTGTACTCTGCCAGAAAGTGCATCTCTATCAAAAGCAGTATCCCAGTCGACTTGACTCACCCGCGCATCGTGGGGACTTTCTAGTTGATGTTCTTGAAGGTAGTCGCATTTCGGACGTATTTGATCCAGGAAGAAAGATACAGTTAATTCCTGAATCCAAATCATTGGATGAAATCGTACATTCCCTGGCTGGAACTCAGCAACATTATTTTCCTGTGATTGACAAGGAAGGAAAAATGGTCGGAATTTTTTCTGAGGATGATGTACGGGCTTATTTGTATGATGAGACTATTTGGAAGTTGGCTCTAGCACGTGATATCATGAAACCCGATTTTGCGAAGATCAGCCCTGATGATGATTTGAATACAGCTTTACAACGATTTACTGCGATCAATGTCGAGGCATTACCTGTTGTAGATCAGAATGACCCCGGAATTCTGCTGGGAATGCTCACTCGTAAAGAAATGATTGGTTATTACAACCAGCAATTAATAAAACATAAACGGGCTCATGTAGAGAATTCCAACTAGAGAGCATGTCTGAAAATCCTTCAATCTTCCTCAGTGCTTTGCATTTCAAATAGAAATCGAGATGGAAGTGTGGGTTGCTTTTTCCCCCACTTGGTTCGTGTGGCAGCGCGACTTAAGGTTAAGTAGTCTTGTGCACGAGTGATGCCGACATATGCGATCCGTCTTTCTTCTGCAATCTCGGAATCAGTTCCCTCTACTGAGCGTTTATGCGGCAACAGGCCTTCTTCCATGCCTACTAAATAAACCCGGGGAAATTCAAGTCCCTTAGCACTATGCAAAGTCATCAACTTGACCGCATCTTGAGCCAGCTGATCTTCTTTTTCGTTCAAATTATCTCGGTCTCCTAATGCCGTTTCTTCTAGAAAACCGATTGGGGTAGGATTACTGGTTCGCTGACAGTATTCTTTGATTGATTCAATAAATTGTTCCAGAACGACGATTCTCGCCTGTTGCTGCTCTGATGTTTTATATTGTTTCTTTATTTCCGATTCATAATCAATCTCTTTAATTAAGTCCTGCATGATTAATGCAAGATCAGCAGGTTTTCGATTCAAACGTGAACGATATTGTTTTAGCAGATTATGAAATCCATCCAAAGCCGTACACGCACGGCTGCTGAGTTCATTTGATTTTTGTGCTGAGGCAACTGTACCCCAAAAATGGTTTCCTTCTTTCACAGATTGGTTTACGAGTTTTTCGATCGTACTATTTCCAATTCCACGTGCAGGAGTATTAATAATTCTTAGCATGGATAGTTCATCATGCGGAAATGCTAGCGTTTTCAGGTATGCTAATAAATCGCGAATCTCACGACGATCAAAAAATGACTGACTACCAATAAGTTGATAACGTACATTGGTACGACGAAATTCTGTTTCAAAAACTCTCGGTTGTTCATTCGTACGAAAGAGAATCGCAAAATCACGTAAGGGAATATCTTGAGATTCGTGTAGATATCGAATTTCACCAACCACTTTTTCTGCTTCGGTTAGTTCATCAGATAGTTCGAGAAATCGAACGGGTGAACCCTGTTTTTTATGTGCGATTAATTGTTTTTTGTGTCGATCACGATTATGGGAAACAAGACGATTGGCAAGATCTATAATTTTGTCTGTACAACGATAGTTGTTTTCAAGTCGTACTACACTTGCACCAGGGAACTGTTGTTGAAAACCAAGAATATGCCGTACTTCAGCTCCACGCCAACCATAAATAGATTGGTCGTCATCGCCGACAACGCATAGGTTTTGATGCGGCTTTACAAGTGCACGAATCAGATTGAATTGGGAGAGATTTGTATCTTGATACTCGTCAATTTGAACATACTCGAACTTACCCTGGCTTCTCTCCAGCACTTCGGGAAACTTCGAAAAAAGTTCATTCGTCAACATTAATAAATCATCAAAGTCTACAGCGCCGCTTGATCGCAGTTTGGTCTGGTATTTTCGATATGCCATTGCGGCCAGAAAGTCAAAATCATTTTCGGTATAGTTCGTTGCTTCTTCTGGTGTAACATTAGACATTTTCCAGCCGCTGATACGCGTAAGCAGATCACCAGGACGCAGGATTTTGTCAGTGACCCGTATATCTCTTAATGCAGAACGTGCCGCAGATTCTTGATCTCCCCGGTCATAAATGACAAACTTTTGAGGATAGCCCAGCAGGGAAATTTCTTCTCTCAGAATGCGAACACAGAGCGAATGGAATGTGGAAATAGAGGGCTTGGCTGACTGTCTTTTTCCCAATAGATCTGCTGTTCGCTCCTGCATTTCGCGCGCTGCTTTATTTGTGAATGTAACCGAGAGTATTTTATCCGGCGAAACACCGTTTCGAATGAGTTCTACCATGCGATAAGTAATCACCCTTGTTTTGCCAGTACCTGCTCCGGCTAAAACGAGAAGTGGTCCTGTGAGTGTTGTGGCTGCTTCACGCTGGGCTGCATTGAGTGATAACAAATGCTGAGATTGGTTCGAACTGGGAGAAAGTGGCATGAACTTCATCAATTGGTAAAATATGAAACAAACATTAAATCTATATCATCGTCCGATTATCAGCATTAGATGATTTGATTTCAGATCGTCTCGTCAGGATTCTTAGGAATAGGTTTGGAAGAAGTTTTTTTCTTTGGTGGACGATTGGATTTTACAGCGGGATCCTGAGCTTGTTGTTCTTGTTGATCTGAGAGTACCGATGATTCTACTTCTGGGGGTGTTTGATCCTGACGCAAATCAAAAGAATCAGTGGTTTTATTTTTCTTTTTAGATTTACGGCGCTGATTTGCTCTATGAGTTGGTTTGTCAGAAACGCTTCTTTTTCTTTTGGGTTTTGAAGAAGCTTTTAGAGTAAAGTGATCGGTCTGAAGTGATTGAGTTGTCTTTGATTCAACAAGTTTTTGATTTACCTTTAATGCGGCTCTCAGAGGTTTTAACATATCTTCAATGGTTTGCCAGCGATCTTGTGGATAAAGCTCCAGTCCTTTCATGATCGCATCTGCCACTTGTGGATTGAGATCCGGCAGGAGTTGTTGAATATTTTCTGGTGGAGTGTTGATGTGTTGCAGAACTGCGTCCAGAGTTTCTGCTGCTTCCCAAGGTAATCTTTTAGTGAGCATCTCGTAGCATGTTACGGAGTAAGAGAAGATATCTATTTTCTGGCTAGTTTTTTGGCGTTTGATGAGTTCCGGAGCCATGTAAGCTGCAGTTCCCGTGCGGTTTCCTGGTTGGAGAAAGGGAGCTGTATTCGGAACGACTAATCCAAAGTCAATCAGCTTTAATTCGTGGTCATTACTTACCAGAATATTTCGCGGACAGATATCCCTATGAATCCAGTTTTCTTCATGGAAATGCTTAATAGCCTCTCCGAGCTGAATCATATATTTCAGGCAATTCGTACGCATATCCTCATTTTGTGCTTCTACCAAAAAACTAAGGCTATAGCCTTCAACGAATTCCATAACCAGGAATTGTTCACCTTCGGTTGTAAGACCATGCTCAAAAGTTTTAACAATATGAGGATGATTTAGCTGAACAGCAATTTCTCCTTCTTTTGGTTTATTCAGTCCGACAAAACGGGATTCGAGTTCCAATGTTTTTTGCTTATGCAATACTTTAAGAGCCACAACTCTTCCAGATTGTGAGTCCCTGGCCCGCCATACTTTGGACATGCTTCCCTGCCCTACGCGTCCAATCAGTTCAAAGCGTTTTTTAATGTTAACGCGAGGTGTTTTGGGCTCTTTTGAAAAGAATCGATTAAGAAAATTCATGCATCCACCAGATGGCAAGGAGTGGATTCAGGATCATTCCGAATCCTAAGCTCATAAGAAATTAATCAGCCCAACTCAGATAGTATAATTGGCTTTGTAAGCAGACGCAAAGCGGGTGCTACCAAAAGCGCTGGATTCTAAACCTGAAGTTTCACCAGATTAGTGGTAGCTTAGAGTATTATTTCAAAATAAAGTGAGTTTCCACCTCAAATCAGACGCAATAATCGATCAGGCGTGCCAATTCAGACCGAAGTCGGGGTCTGGAGATAATACGATCAACAAACCCATGTTCAAGGAGAAATTCACTAGTTTGAAAACCGTCAGGGAGCGTCATTTTTACTGTTGCTTGTACAACACGTGGGCCGGCAAAGCCTACTAGAGCCTTTGGCTCAGCGACGACAATATCTCCTAGAGAAGCGAAGCTGGCTGCAACGCCTCCCATTGTCGGGTTTGTTAATACTGAGATGAATAGCCCTCCCCTTTCCTGAAAGCGTCCTAATGCTGCTGAGACTTTTCCCATTTGCATCAAAGAGAAAATTCCCTCGTGCATACGTGCACCGCCTCCAGACCCACTAATAATAATCAGTGGAAGTTTCAATTCAGTCGCGCTTTCGATTGCGCGAGTCAGTTTTTCTCCTACAACAGAGCCCATACTACCCATGATGAAAGAGGAGTCTGTGATACCAACAACGAGGGGGCGGCCTCGCATATATCCGCGTCCTACGACACAGGCATCTTTCATTCCCGTTTTCTTCTGTTCAATGACGAGACGATCTTTGTATGTTTTATTCTTATCTGCAAATTCTAATGGATCGCCTGCAGTTAAGTCTGTAAACCATTCTTCAAAACTATCTGGGTCAAGTAGTTGCTGAATACGGGTGTAGGCAGAAATGTAAAAATGATGATCACATTCGGGACAAAGTCCTAATCCTTGTTCAACCTGTTTTCTGAAGACCGTTGCGTTACATGATGTACAGCGTAACCATAAACCTTCTGGAACGCCTCGCTTTGGACGGGAAGAATGGCTTAACCATGAATCGATGTTAGACTTGGGCGTAGAACTCATTTTATTTGGCCTCCTCGAACTGCCACTTTTTGTAATGGAGGTTCGTTATCTTCATGCGCCCCCTTCTGTAGTGATTGATCGTCAGGGCTTATTTGTGTTAAATCACTTTTTTTCGGAGGTGATTCAATAATTTCAAATAATTCATCCTGACAAGATCGACCATTTTGCTCAAATGAGATCTGTTCTTCGTTATTATTTCGTAAGATGTTGGAAATAATTGAAGCTAGAGGCTCTGAAGCGACAATCGCAAAGTTTTGTTTCTTTTTTAAATACTTCTGAAGTGTCTTTTGGACCCGCTTTACTGCTTCGGATGCTAATTCTCCTTCCGGAGGACATACCGTTTCGGGAGATTCGGCCCATTGTTTGAAAAGTTTGGGGTATTTTCGGCGAACTTCTTCATATTCGAGACCCTGCCAGAGTCCTTGATTCAGGTTTTTCAACCCTGATTTCTCTTTTACGGGGACGCCGAGATTCTCACCTAATAGTTCAGAAGTTGAGAGTGCAGGTTCGGAAGAAGAGGTAATGATGGTCTCAATACCAAAATCTTCAATTTTCGACACGAGATTTTTAACTTGTTCTTTCCCTTTTTCGTTCAGGGGAAGGTCCAAGGTTCCTTGAATCCGCTCATCTCGATCAAAGTCAGTACAACCAGGACGGATAAGTACCACTGTTGGCATTGTTTTTAGTCTCTATATTATGTAAAGGAGGCCGTTTCATTTCTGGCTTTTTGTACCAGTTCACTAACGGCAATCGAATAATCGCTTTGGTTGAATATCGCGCTTCCTACAACAAAGTAGTTCGCTCCAGCGCGGGCTGTTTCCGCAATCGTATCTATTCCGATGCCTCCATCGACAGAAAGTATGGTCTCTTCGGAGATCAGTTTTTTGAGCTGTTTTATTTTTTGCAGGCTTGAGCTTATGAATGACTGACCGCCAAAACCAGGCTCGACGCTCATCACAAGGACCAGCCCGCATAGTTCGAGAAAAGGTTCTATTTCTTTTACTGGAGTCTTGGGATTGATTGCCAGTCCTGGTAGTACGCCAGATTTGTCGAGATGTTGCAATAAATCTTTCGGGTTTGGAACTGCCTCAATGTGTATCGTAATGGAATTACAACCGGCATCAATATAATCATCAATATATTTTTCGGGGTTGCTGATCATCAAATGGGCATCAAAGAACATTTTAGTCAAAGGTCTGACACGTTCGATCAATAAAGCCCCGTAGGAAAGATTGGGGACAAAGTGCCCATCCATTACATCCCAATGAAGTACCTGAGCTTCAGCCGTCTCTAAAAGTGTAAGTTCTCTCTGTAGATTCCCGAAATCACACTTCAGCATTGAAGGGGCAATTACTGGCAACTGAGATTTCAATTTATTTTTTGTATCGAAATAAGTCATAGAATCTAGGAATAGTCTTCAATTCTAAGTCGTTGAATCTTTGTTGGATTTGGTACTTCGTCTCTGGAAAAGCGACATTATATTATAAGCGAGGTATTTTGACGATCTTCTGAGGCAACGTCTAGTCGAAAGTTAAAAGGTGTGGCTGAATGTACACTTTTCTGTTGTGGAAAAACAGCCGAGATGCCTATCATCTCGGCTGAGTTTTGATTCCATACCATAAATATCAGGCAATATTAACAATTGCATGACTATAGTTGTGCTAAACGAGCGATCATATCGGCTGTTCGATTGGAATAACCATATTCATTGTCGTACCAGCTTAATACCTTGATCATATTTCCACCAATTTGAGTAGTCCACGTAGCATCAAAGATTGAGCTGTGAGGATTACCAACAATATCGCTGGAGACAATTGGGTCGGTATTATATTCGAGGATTCCCTTAAGTGGTCCTTCTGCTGCGGCTTTCATAGCTGCATTCACATCTTCTGCAGTCGCATCTTTGCTTAAAGTTACGACTAAATCAGTAATACTACCAACTGGTACAGGGACTCGAAGGCTGAGCCCCGTCAGTTTTCCATTCAACTCTGGAAGTACAAGCCCAACTGCTTTGGCAGCACCAGTGGTTGTTGGAATAATATTGATAGCGGCAGCACGAGCTCTAAGTGGGTCGGCGTGAAGTTGATCTGAAACCCTTTGGTCGTTTGTGTAAGCATGGACTGTCGTCATAAGCCCGTGCTCAATGCCAAAGTTCTCATGAATGACCTTTGCCATGGGAGCGAGGCAGTTTGTTGTACAACTTGCGTTAGAGACACAGATGTGATCAGCATTTAATTGATCATCGTTAACACCAAACACGACTGTAAGGTCAGGAGCGTCTTTGGCAGGAGCAGAAATGACTACTTTACGTGCTCCAGCAGTTAAGTGGCTGTCATATCCTGGTTTGTCACCTGATTCTCGATTTGTAAAGAATCCAGTTGATTCTAGCGCAACTTCAACTCCCAATTCTTTCCAAGGAAGCTGACGAGGGTCGCGTTCCGCACAGACCTGAACTTTTTTGCCGTTAACAATCAGCGTATTTCCCTCAACGTCGACTGTGCCTGGAAAGCGTCCCTGAACACTATCGTATTTTAAAAGCAGCGCCAGTTTTTTGGGATCTCCCAAGTCATTGATGGCAACGACTTCAAATTCCTCGGGTCGAGCAGCGAGTGCTCTGAATGTAATACGACCAATGCGCCCAAAACCATTGATACCAACCTTTACTGCAGCCACAGTACAAACTCCTTACTTCAAATTATATGTATTTATTGTTGACGGTAACTACGAAGGAAAACAATTCCGAGTGGTCTAATTGTGGTTACCGGATGTCTTTCAACCGGGGTGGATTGTAATAGGCGAGACAGAGTCACACAACCGAACGCAATGAGTCCCTTCAGCTTCTTAATAACTGAATTTTCTTAACGATTTGATATTTTGAGAGAGAGTCAGTGTTCGCATGTGTTTTGTGACAACTTTTTTTCAAGAGGATTCCCCTCCCTCTAAGTCTAACAGTAATCCAACCTCAAGGGGGTTCATCAGAAGTGACGATAGTGTATCTGAGGAGAATGCTCCCAATTACGGGGAATGTATTGATTGTCTGTATATAAAATCTTGTTGATAAGATCTTATAAATTAGTGACTTAAATCTCTTCTTCAAATTTTCATAATTCACTTTTCGTTCCCTTTTCACCAGGACGGGCTGATGGACGATATTCTGCAGGAATTCTTAGCAGAAAGCTGGGAAAATTTAGGTCAACTAGACTCAGAAATCGTTGAATTGGAAAAAGATCCGCAAAATGCTGATCTGATTGCCAGTATCTTTCGTACGATCCACACGATTAAAGGGACATGTGGATTTCTAGGACTTACCAATTTGGGGTCTGTGGCTCATTCTGCCGAGAATGTTCTTGGTAAGATGCGAGAAGGATTACTGGATATTTCCCCTGGCGCAATCTCATTAGTGCTAGAGGGCATAGATCAGATCAAAGCACTATTGGAGGGTCTTGAAGCCACTGGTGAAGAACCAACAACAGACAATTCCGCGTTAATAGATATGTTGGATCAGCTAGCAAAATGCGCTTCTGGATCTTCGGACAGTTCTGAAAATCAGGAACAACCTGAGCCATCATCGTCTACTGATACGGAATCGGATGCATCAGAATCTACAGAAACTCCACAGCCAGAAGCGGTAGGAATTGAAGATGCATCATCGGAAGCACAAGAGGCCGAATCTGCTTCCCCTGGCTCCGAAGTGCAAGCTGAAACGGAAACAGAAGAACCTGCTCCTACCCCACCTGCTCCGACTCCTCCATCAGCACCTGCTTCAGCAACATCTTCTGCTTCTGAAGGAGACACAACTGCAAAATCATCAAAGGTCAGTGTTGCTGATCTATCGATTCGGGTGAATGTCAACGTAGTTGATAGCTTGATGAACCTTGTTGGGGAATTAGTCTTAACTAGAAACCAGTTGTTGCAATTAGCGCGCGGTGATGAAGAGTCCAAATATGCGGCTCCGATCACACTCTTAAATCGAGTGACGACTGATTTGCAGGAAGGGGTGATGAAAACACGCATGCAGCCGATTGGGAATGCATGGAACAAGCTACCCCGTTTAGTTCGAGACTTATCGCAAGTTACAAATAAGCATATCGAATTGGTCATGACGGGGGCTGAAACCGAGTTGGACCGAACGGTTTTGGATGCCATCAAGGACCCTCTGACTCACATGGTCAGGAATTCAGCCGATCATGGAATCGAATCACCGGAAGAGCGTAAGGCAAATGGAAAGTCAGAATCCGGAACGATTCATTTAAATGCGTATCATGAAGGTGGTCACGTTATTATTGAAATCCAGGACGATGGAGCTGGCATTAGCCGGGATAAGGTCTTGGCAAAAGCCATTGCACAGGGATTAATTAATGAAGCAGACGCTAATAGTGTTTCAGATAGTCACATCTATTCAATGATTTTTCATGCTGGTTTTTCAACAGCGGAAAAAATTAGCTCTGTTTCTGGTCGTGGTGTGGGAATGGACGTTGTTCGCACTCAGATCGAAAAAATTGGGGGAACTGTTGATCTCTCTTCCAAAATTGGAAAAGGCACAGTGGTACGCATCAAAATTCCTCTGACGTTGGCGATTGTCTCTGCCCTGGTGTTAGAGAGTGGCGGACAACCATTCGCGATACCTCAGTTGGGAGTTGTGGAATTGGTTCGTCTGTCTGCTGAAGATCGTGAAAAAATCGAAACCATTCATAACAAAGAGGTCTTCCGTTTACGTGATCGATTGCTGCCTCTGGTTCATTTAAACGAAGTACTTGGGCTCGAAGAGACGAAATTAGAAGATGACGATCTGGATGATACGAATATTGTTGTTGTCCAGGTAGGAGAAGATCAGTTTGGTCTCATTGTGTCTCGAATATTTGACACCGAAGAAATTGTAGTCAAACCTGTAGGTCGACTCTTAAAAAATATTGGGCTCTACCAGGGCACTACAATTTTAGGAGATGGCAGTGTTGTGATGATTCTGGACGTAGGTGGGATCTTTAATAAGTGTGGTGGTAGTGCTGCCCATTCTCAATCGACAGCGGAAGAGGCAAATACAGGTGCTGATAGTGATACTATTAGTATGCTGCTCTTCAGTGTTGGGGAAGATGAGACGATGGCGGTTCCACTCTCGTTGGTTGCTCGTCTGGAAGAATTTCCACAGGCGAGTATCGAGCACAATGGTGGCCAAAAGGTCGTACAATATCGTGAGGACCTGCTTCCACTGCTCTCTGTGGAAGGAACCGGATACGGAAGTAGCGAGCCAATCGATCCACAGCCGGTAATTGTGTTCTCAGATAACAATCGATCAATGGGACTCATGGTCAATGAAATTAAAGATATTATTGATGAACAATTTGTAATTCGTATGCAGTCAGATCGACCAGGAGTTCTGGGGACAGCAATCATTGCTAAAAATGCAATCGATGTCATTGATACACAGTATTATGTTACGCGTTCTACACCGAACTGGTTTGAGAGTGTGGAAGACAAAAAAACGTTTCGAGTATTAGTGGTCGATGATTCCATGTTCTTCCGCCAGTTAGTAGCAACAGCTCTCGAGACGGAAGGCTATTCAGTTGTAACCAGTGATAGCTGTGTCAATGCGATGGAACTTTTAGAACGAGATTCACAGTTTCATGCGGTGATCACAGACATCGATTTACCCATGATGGATGGCTTTGAATTCTGTGCATGGCTTAAAGGTCAGGAGACAACCAAAAATATTAGCACCCTCGCTTTAACGTCTTCAAATAGTTCTGCTAACCAGTCAAGAGCGACCGAAGTTGGCTTTGATCAGTTTCTAGTCAAATTCAATTCTCATGAACTGATTTCTTGTCTGGATGGTTGCTTTGCCAAAATGACAGTAGACGCAGGAGTAAATGCATGAGCACAGCGGAAATGGATACCGATTCAAGTCACGGAATGGAATCACAGCTTGATTATTCAAACCAGTACGTTTCGTTCCGGGTTGATGGCCAGTTACTCGGCGTGCCAGTCAATATGGTGCAAGAAGTACTTACCGAACAAGTCATTTCTCCCACACCTCTCTCTCGGGCTGAGATTAAAGGACTTTTAAATCTTCGTGGACAGATTGTAACAGCAGTCAGTTTGAGAAAACGTTTGGGTCTGCCTGATCTGGAAGATGGCAATTCTATGAATGTTGTCACTCGAATGGGAGAAGAGTCATTCAGTTTATTAGTAGATGAAGTGGGTGATGTGATCAATGTTTCCGGACGTTCGATGGAACCGGTTCCCAGAACACTTGACCCACATTGGCGCTCTGTCACGATTGGCGTCTTTCAGTTGGAAGAAGGCCTGTTTGTGATTCTAGATGTGGAAACAATTTTGAATTTTGAATGAATTATTTTCGTGTTTTATCTGGCTGATTTTTAAGGGCCATACCTGTGGATTTAAATGTTACTGCACTCCGAGAATCATTCGAACTGGTGGCACCACGTGCTGATCAGTTAGCAGAACGATTTTATGAAAAGCTGTTCGAAGACTATCCAGATTTACTGCGATACTTCACACATACTGATTTTTCAGAGCAGCGTGGTAAGTTGATACAGGCACTTGTGCTTGTATTGAAATCTCTCGAGACTCCTGAAGCGTTAACCAAGGTTTTGAAAAATCTTGGGAAACAACATGGAGAGATGGGAGTTCAAGATGATGATTATCCACCAGTTACAAATACGCTACTTAGTGTATTGGCCGAGTTTGCTGAAGAGGCATGGAACGAAGAGCTGGAAGAGTGCTGGCGTCAGGCTCTCGAAGCAGTTGCAACAATCATGATTGAAGGTGCCAAAGACTCTAGTCGCGCAAAACAGCTTCAATCGGCGGTTGTATCAGGCTCAGGGGGAGCCAACTTTGAAGATGAGGAGTCTGTTCAAGAAACTCCCGAGTCCTCAGAGATTCAAACCCAACTACAAACCGAACTACCATCAAGGTCTGAAGAGCAGATCAAAAATCCCAAGGAGAATAGTGATATGTCGATTGATTCAGTACAAAATACAGATCAGAGCGCGGCTACTGAACAGTCGCAAAATCTTGAGCAGTTTTATGGGATTGTGGAACACAGTCCCCAGGCCACTCTGTTTTTGAATACGGAAGGGACGGTTACTTACCTGAACCAAAAAGGACAAGAGTTGATTGAGGGGCTCAGTACTGAATTGGGAGTTGGACCTCAACAACTTGTGGGTGGAACCATTAATCAACTGTTTCAGAAAATTCCCGAATTGCAATCTGCAATTCAAGGCGCTACTAGCGGAAAATCGATCACTACCCAATTAGGTGAGCAATACCTTGAGCTTAAACTGACTCAAGCCAATTCTTCAAATGGTACCGCTGCAGGAACAATCATCGTTTGGGAAAATGTGACTACTAGAAAAACGACCGAACAAGCGGCGGAACGCGTTCAGAGCATGATGGATAATATTCCCGTGAATGTCATGCTGGCGAATACAGATTTGGAAATTACCTATGTCAACCCAGCCTCAGTTGAAAAATTAAAGAGCCTTGAACAGTTTTTACCTGTTAAAGTAGAAAATCTTGTTGGTCAAAATATTGATATTTTCCATAAGGATCCTGCCTACCAGAGAGGGATTCTGAATGATCCATCTAATCTTCCTTCGCGGGCAACGATACAAGTAGGTCCCGAAAAACTGGACCTACTGGTCAGTCCCGTAACTGATGGAGAAGGAAAGTACATTGGTCCGATGGTGACCTGGGAAGTGATCACAGAAAAACTGAGACTCGAAAGTGAAATGGTTCGTGTTCAGAACATGATGGAAAATATTCCCGTCAATGTGATGCTGGCGAATACAGATTTGGAAATTACCTACGTCAACCCGGCTTCAGTTAAACAATTGAGTGCTCTGCAGCAGTTCTTACCTGTCAAAGCAGAAAATCTCGTGGGCCAGAATATTGATATATTCCATAAAAACCCTGCCTATCAAAGGGGTATTTTGGGGGATCCGTCCAATCTTCCTTCACGATCTGTGATTGAAGTCGGTCCGGAAAAACTGGATCTGTTGGTCAGTGCTGTAACCGATAAGGATGGGAATTACATTGGTCCGATGGTGACCTGGGAAGTGATCACAGAAAAACTGAGACTCGAAAATGAGATGGCTCGCGTTCAGAATATGATGGATACCATCCCGATCAATGTTCTGTTGGCTAATAAAGACTTTGAACTTGTTTATATGAACCCAGCTTCACATAAACAATTAAAAGAAATCGAGCACTTGTTACCAAAACCAGTAGATCAGTTGATCGGTCAAAGTATTGATATCTTCCATAAAAATCCGGAAATGCAACGACGGCTGTTGGCAGATCCTTCAAATTTACCACATCGAGCGAAGATCAATGTTGGAGAACATACGCTTGATCTATTGGCCACGGCGATCATGGATAAAGACGGTAATTATGTTGGGCCGATGATTTCCTGGTCTGTGATTACTGATCAAGTAAAGTTGGCAGATGATTTTGAATCTGAAATTCAGGGTATCGTGGGAGTGGTGACTTCTTCTGCCACTGAAATGGAAGTCAGTTCTAAGAGTCTGTCCGATATGGCAGACAATACTGCCCGTCAATCGCAGGTTGTGGCTGCTGCAAGTGAAGAAGCAACCCGCAATGTCGAGACTGTTTCTTCCGCTGCAGAAGAATTGAGCGCCTCAATCAGTGAAATTGCTCGTCACGTACAGGAACAGTCACATATGACTTCTCAGGCAGTGAACGAAGCGGAAAGCACGAATAACACAATCAAAGAACTCGGAGATGCAAGCAGCGAAATTGGGCAGGTTGTCAAAGTGATTACATCGATTGCTCAACAGACCAACTTGCTCGCTTTGAATGCAACCATCGAAGCCGCTCGTGCAGGAGAAGCTGGCAAAGGGTTTGCTGTGGTTGCGAATGAAGTCAAAGAACTGGCTCGCCAGACAGCTCGTGCCACAGAAGAGATCAGCGAAAAGATCAACGCAATTCAAGGATCGACAAATGTGGCGGTCACTGCGATTGGTTCGATTGGCGATAGTATTGGAAAGATCAATGAAATCTCAACCACGATTGCGAGTGCGGTTGAAGAACAGACCGCGGCTACCAATGAGATTTCTCGAAATGTGGCGGAAGCCGCGCGTGGTACTGCCGAAGTGACCAACAACATCTCAGGTGTTTCACAGGCTGCAACAGATAGTGGAACTGCGGCCAATGATATGCTGACGGCTGCTCAAGGGCTGACTCAGGAATCCGTGAAGCTCGATGAAGCTGCCACCTCGTTCCTCGAACGAATGAGAGCAATCTAAGCTGTTTACCTCGTATTTCGATAATCAATTACCGTCATGTTAAACAAGTGTTTAGTTTCTCGTGTTTGGCATGGCGGTTTTTTCTGGAAAACATGTCGATTTATTGAGGGATAGAACTCAAAACAGATGAAATTGAAGGAAATCAAGGTTTGATTGCTTTTCCCTCTCAATCGTGTTCTAGACTTCTGAAGATAGATTGAAAAACCATTGACTTCAGTGAGCTCTGAGGTGATGGAGATTAATAATAATTATTTTACAACTGGGAGACCGGTGAAAATGAAAACGATATTACTTGTTGATGATTCCAGGGCAGTCCGGCTTGTAGGACGCCGCATGATGGGGACTCTTGGACTCGAAGTGCTGGAAGCAGAAGATGGCAAGCAGGCTCTGGAAGTAGCCAGAGCGAATCCTGATCTGGATGCAGTATTGCTGGATTGGAATATGCCAATTATGGATGGCATGGAATTTTTAACAGCTCTCAGGGCCGATGATCGCGCCAAACAACCAATTGTTGTAATGTGTACAACAGAAAATGATATGCCTCAAATCGTGCAGGCCATGCAGGCAGGCGCAAACGAGTATATTATGAAACCGTTTACGGAAGACATTGTTCGTGACAAGTTGGAAGAAACGGGTGTTCTGTGAGCCAGTCGGTCATCAAAGTTCTTTTGGTCGACGATTCTGCTGTGATTCGAGGATTAATGACTCAAGCGGTTAATTCTGATCGTGATATTGAGGTTGTTGGTACTGCGATGCATGGGCAGACGGCACTCACCTGGCTTGGTAAAAACCAGGCTGATGTGATTGTTCTCGACGTGGAAATGCCTGTCATGGATGGGATTGCCTGTTTGAAACAACTCAAACAGGATTATCCAGATATTCCGGTCATTATGGCTAGTGCTCTGACACGTGAAGGAGCCGAAGTGACTTTGCAGGCACTTGATTTGGGAGCAGCAGGTTGTATTCAAAAACCTGTCGCGACTAATGCGTCAGAAGCAATTGAGCAAGTTGCACGATCTTTGATTCCGTTAATAAAAGCATTGGCTGGAAGTAATCAAACTTCACAGTTACGTGATATCAGCCATTCAACGAAAGTTGCTGAGCAACCCATAAAGACTCCTATGGTTTTGGTAATTGGGTCAAGTACAGGTGGACCTAATGCACTCAAATCGGTGTTGTCTGCTATACCAGCGAGTTTTTCCTTACCGATATTAATCGCGCAGCATATGCCACCTTTGTTTACAAAAACGCTGGCTGAGCATATTGAACGTGAAACAAAGCGACCTACAGCTGAAGCCGTAGATGGAGAATTAATAGAGAGAGGCCGTATCTACATCGCTCCTGGCGATTTTCATATGGTGGTTGATAAACAAGATGATCGAATGGTGATTCGTTTGAATCAAGATGCTCCCGAACATTTCTGCCGGCCTTCTGTTAACCCTTTGTATGCTTCGGCAGCAAAATGGTATGGCAGCTCCGTACTGGCAGTGATGTTGACAGGAATGGGAGATGATGGCATTGAAGGAGCGCAATCGATTAGTGAGCGTCAAGGTTATATTATCGTACAAGATGAACAGAGTAGTGTTGTTTGGGGAATGCCCGGTGCAATTGCTAATGCAGGAATTGCCAATCAGGTTTTACCACTCAGGAATATTGCTCCTGAACTCGTCCGACTTTGTTCTTAATAGAAAGTGGTGATCTCGTGTCTCCAGAAGATTATAAATATATTACAAATTTTTTATTGGAAACGACAGGACTTTCTCTTGGAGAAAATAAAGAGTACTTGTTGGAAGCACGCCTGATTCCTCTGGCTCAATCCCATGGAATGAACGGCATTGAAGATCTTGTACTCAGTTTGAGAAGTCGGTTAGATAAAAATCTGGAAAAAGACGTGATGGAAGCGATGACAACGAACGAGTCATCTTTCTTTCGTGATAGACGTCCTTTTGATGAACTCAAAAACGAGATATTGCCAAATCTAATCGCTGAGCGAAGTGCGACACAGAAATTAAGGATTTGGAGTTCTGCTTGTTCTAATGGTCAGGAAGCATACAGTATTGTTATGACTTTGCGGGAGCATTTTCCGGAATTGGCTGATTGGAATATTCAAATCGTCGGAACGGATTTGTGTTCAAAAGCGTTGGATCGAGCCGAAACGGGAGTGTATTCCCAATTCGAAGTTCAGCGGGGTTTACCAGTTCAGCTTTTGATGAAATATTTTGAACAAAATGAACAAGGCTGGAAGATCAAAACAGATCCTGGGATTAGTATGCAATGGAAGCATTTAAATCTTCTGGAAGATTTCCAGCATTTGGGAATGTTTGACATTGTATTTTGTCGAAACGTTTTAATCTATTTTGAGCCTGATGTGAAGAAGGATATTTTAGATCGTATCAGTAACCAGATGAATTCTTCAGGTACTTTGTTACTCGGAGCCGCAGAAACTGTGTTAGGAGTCTCGGATAAGTATGCCAAGCTGTCTGATTGTCAATCGGCAATCTACTCACTGGCAGGACGGGCTGTGGCAAACTAGGAAGTCCATATTTCAGCCGCGTAACGATTCCAGAATATGATATAAGAATTTATTGATTTCTTAATATACTAAAACACCCTGTAATTCAGGGTGTTTTTTATTTATCGCGTTCAAATTTAACCCCCCTTTTCTCATTTGGGTATTTATGATATGAATTCTGAGTTCAAATACGCCAATGAAACCAGGCGTGTGTTTAGGGACCGAAAGAAATATTTCTGCTGATTTCGCACAGGGAAGTGCAAAGTGATGCGGCTTGCCATATTTGAAGATAATTCCGCTCTGCAATTCACTCCGATTTCTTTATTGAGACCGGTCTTTGAGTTGTTGTGTGGGCAGTACACTTCTCGACAGCGATTATTAAAATCGATTCAGGTTGACGAGTGGGGTGCCTTAATTCGCCCCGCTCTCGTTGAGGTCTATGCAGAGTACTTTCCTGATGCCCGAATCAATGATGCGATTTGGTTAAGCGAAGGTCGGACTCTGTTGATTAACGGTCGTTGGCTTCCTGCAAACGATGAAATCAACCAACTTTCTCAAGTCTCTTGTGAGACTGTTGGGATAATGGGAGAATCGGTTGCTTATTTACTTTTGGAACCTGAAGAGTCTACCCTGCTGACAACGAATGCCTGGGATGATGCGATCAAAAAGATTGCATCAACAAGAAAGAAGATTGAGGTCACGGGGGTTGAACTTAATTATCCTTGGGATCTAGTGAATCAGAATCGCCGCCAAATACAAGCTGATTTTTCATTGAACTTTTCGTCTGACCAGTATCATGGAGATGCGAAGAATCTAACAATCGTGGGGCAACCTGACTTAGTAAGGCTGTCATCCTCTGCAGAGATTGATCCTTTCGTGGTTCTTGATACACGTAAAGGGCCGATCGTGATTGATCACGATGCCAAAATCCAGGCATTTACCCGTATTGAAGGGCCTGCCTATATTGGGCATGGAACCCAACTCTTTCGGGCAAATATTAAAGCAGGAACAACAGCCGGCCCACACTGTCGACTTGGTGGAGAAATTGAAGAGTCAATCCTTCACGGATATGTAAACAAATACCACGATGGTTTTTTAGGACATTCTTATATTTGTCCCTGGGTTAATTTGGGGGCACAAACCAGTAATAGTGATCTCAAGAACGATTACTCGGAAGTCAAAGTTCCTTTAGCAGGAATTCCTATAGAAACGAATGCGGTTAAGGTAGGCTGTTATATTGGTGATCATGCTAAGACAGGATTGAACAGCCTATTTAATACAGGGACGTCAGTTGGTGTAATGTCGATGGTTCTTCCCGTTGGAGACTTACTACCTAAGCATATTCCCTCCTTTTCGCGATTTTGGTTAGGGAGAATCGATAGTCAAATTGACATATTGACGCTCTTCGAACTGGCAGATCATACAATGAAACGGAGAGGATTGGCTCTGAGTGCTGCTCAACGTAAACTTTTGGCCTCTCTGTTAGAAGACACGATAGAGGAGCGCGATGGAGCTATTAAGTGGTGGGACCAAAAAAGGTCTTCTCGCCCTGCCCTCAACGATTGATTTCGAACACGAATTTACCTTCGAATTGCATTTTAAGAGCAGTTTCTTATAGAAACGCTTAGAATCACTTTGGTACTACCGTCCAACTGGCTGCGAACTCCAGGTGGATTTGAGTTGTCATGTTGATAAATAGATTCGAATCAGATTATCAGCGAAAACTTTAGATAAAAACCCTGAAATGTGTGTTTTCGTAATAGTTATCATCTTGATGTAAGAATGTCGCAATTTTAGGACACTTGCTGAATAGCAAGAGCAAAATTGTGAATTTTACTAATCATAGTCTGAGCTACCAGACTCTGATTCTATAAGCGTTTATAGTAATCGGAATGATGAACTTGTTTTTTCTGTCAGTTTGGAACAGTCATTGCGATTCAATAGCTTTTAATGAATCAAGCTTTTCCATCGCAGAAAAGCCGCAGCTTGTAGTGAGTTTTGAAGCTTCAAACTGCGTGTTGTAATATTAAAACAAATATTAGCAAGTAAAAGGAATAAAGTTATGACAAATCAGATCATGGATGAATTGAGAAATGGTCTCGTACCAGCTTCCAATAGTGTAGAACTCATCAACGCGGTCGTTGATCGGCTGTTGGAGTTGAATATCGATTTACAAGAAGTATCTCTCGATGAGATGAAAACACTGATGTCGAGCGCTTCTAGCTTGAAAGCTAAAGAAAATCTACAGAATCGGAGTAGACACAGTTCGGGCTGTGCGATTGCTTCTTAAGGCGGAGTGACTTCTGAAACAGAATGAATTTGAGAATTCCATCATTCATTTCTTGAACTAATAGAGTCTGAAATGGTAAAACAAGAAATGCAAACCCTTATCAATCTCGTTCTTGTCTCAGAGAGATCGACAAATGGAAGACTCAGGTCACGACCAGTCCAGTTCAGAAGAAACGAGCAATCATTCTGAAGTAGTTGAGCGAATCGTGCAGTCGCTAAAAGAAGGGAAAAAAATCGAGGCGATCAAAGATTATCGGGAGTCTACCGGCGCTGGTTTGAAGGAGTCCAAAGAGGCCATCGATGAATTGATTCGAAAATATGACATTACAATGAAGTCTGGTTGTGCCTCGATGCTATTATTTGTTCTTACTGCGACAGCTCTGATTTTTATTTCTTTGGGCTGAATTGTTTAGCTCTCACATTAATTGCCCTATGATCACTCGTCAATAATCGCCTTTCTCCAATTCTCAGTGCCCCATTAACTCAAAGCTGTAGCGCATCGGTCTTCTATTCACTCTGCGCTTATTTTTATGAATGTTGGGTTAATTTCTTCGATATTCGTTCAGAACAAAATAGAGCATTCACAAATTCTGCCCTGATTTGCTCTTGAGGGCATTTCGATTTCTCTTTTATGCATGCACTGGATTTTTCGGGGCAAGACATTTGCAGTTCATAATACAGCAGGCGTTCAATTTTCAGTATTTATTAGTAATAAAAATTAATTAGGACCAAAAAAAGTTGATTGTACTGTATAACTTTATATACTTTAGAATTAATACTTTTGTATATTAATTGTTTCATTTATTGGTTAAATATAAATATTGTTATTTATAGATTTAATCTTAATTTGATATCTGTATTTTTACTTTTATCTAAAAATGATGAGTTTATTACTAAGACTAATTATGAGTCATATATCAAGATTTATCTTTTTTATTAAATTTATTAAGAGGAGAGATCATGAAATTAAGCCCCTCTCGACGACTCGGTTTTACATTAATTGAGTTATTGGTGGTGATTGCCATTATCGCAATCTTAATTGCGCTTTTGCTTCCTGCAGTACAACAAGCCCGCGAGGCTGCCCGACGCGCCAGCTGCAAGAATAAGATCAAACAGATTGCATTGGCGTTGCATAACTATCATGAAACACATCGTGTGTTTCCCCCGGGAGGGATTAATTATGGATGGTGTACTCCTACAGCGCCTTCTCATACGGCAGGCCAAACAGCCCATAATAAAAACGGATTGTCTTTACTACTTCCCTTTTTGGATCAGGCTCCGCTTTATAATCAAATTAATCAGGCTACAGCTAATAGTGCTCAGGATGTTGGTTACTGTTGTAGTCTTCCAGGAAGAGGAGTCCCTGTGGCGGGAAATCCGGCTGACAATGCAGACGAAATGACGAATCTCTTAGATGTTTTTCTTTGTCCATCAGACGATGGAACTACCCATTTAGGAACCGGGGCGCCTTATGGAACTTCAATTGCGCCAGGTCCTGCAAAGACAAATTATGAATTGAGTGCGGACCGAACAATTAATTGTAATAATTGGTCTGGACAGGCTCTCACTGCCAGGAAAATTTTTGGTGAAAATAGTAAGGCCAAAATCAGTGATATTAAAGATGGCAGTTCGAATACGGTTATGGTTTGTGAAACGACACGCACCATTGCGAACGGAGAACCACCTGCCTGGGGGATGCGAGGGTGGGTAACGACCGGGGGAGATATAGACGATGGAATTAATGTCTGGGATGTTCCCTCAGGGGCGACAAAGCCAACCGTGGGGAATTTGGATAACTGGGGATTTGTGGGGAGCTTGCATACTGGCGGGGCGCATTTTGGATTCGGTGATGGAGCTGTCCGATTTATCTCTGAAAATACAGATCTTACTTTATTGAGGCGTCTGGGAACGATGTCAGATGGTTTCGTGGTAGAAGTACCCTAAGAAGCTGATTTCCCCTTGAGTTTCCAATACAAGTATGAGGTGTTTCATGGAGATGCATAAGAGCAGGCTGTTGTCATTTACTACATTGGTAGTTTTTTTATGTTACATTGTTGGTTGTGGCTCCAAAGAAACAGGACCTGAGTTGACTGCTGTTACAGGCAGTGTTTTGTTGAATGAAAAGCCATTGGCGAATGCTGATCTCCACTTTATCCCTGTAGAAAGTACACCGGGAGTTGGTGGAGAAGCTCGTACAAAAGCGAGTGGCGAGTTCAATGTCGTTTATAGTCGCGGTGGTGAGGGCCTACCCGCTGGTAATTATCGAGTCACCGTGAGCTATCGATTGATGCCAGATGGGTCTCCTGTGCCTGAAGGCGATACCACACCACCTATCGAATCACCCGCTAGCGAAACGCTTCCTGGTATATATTCCGATTATGATAAATCGCAATTAAAGGCGACAGTTGCTCCCGGCAAGCCAGTTGAAATTAAATTGATTACTAAGAAATGACTAAGAAACCTTCGAGCGATATTTAACGATTAATACCATAGTGTATGCGTAATGGGTCGCTTTCTAACCAAAATTTTTTGTAGATACTTCTCAATTCTGGTCAGGGATTGTATCACCCAGAATTCGTTTAAAGTTTTACTACAGGGTTCTTTTGGGAATATAATAGTGTAAGTATGTGTATTTTGGTGGGCTGGATAAGATGATGAATGCAGCTTCATCTGATTCACTGTCACTTCAAATAAAACTTTGCGATTGAAATCATCCTTTCTTCACAATTAGATAACATTATGTCATCATAGTATTAGCTGAATTGTGTTTCGGATTTTGTGGTTCGCTGATCACAGAGACCCGATAAGTTCATCAACCCGCCCGACGATACTTTCCCTCCTCGAAAGGTTTATTCATGCGATGGTTCATAGCAACCCTGGCTGTCCTTAGTGTTCTCTTGACAGCAACAGTGATCTGGGCTTGTTCAGTTCCCGTGTTTCGGTATGCATTGGAACGCTGGCCCGCTGATAAATATAGCGTTGTTGTTTTCTATCGCGGTTCTCTCAGCCCAGAGCATCAAAAAATAGTTTCACTATTTAATAAAGAAGGTGCAATTACTCAAAAGTCAGCCAATGCTGAACTTCAATTGGTTAATTTAGATTCGAAACCGGATCCGAAAGATGTTGAACTCTGGAAAAAGCAAAATTCAGAAACTCTGCCGTTAATGGTAGTACGCACTCCCCTGCCCGCTCCTGTTCCAGAGGGTTTCCTTTCCGGAGAATTGACAGAAGAAAATCTTGTTCGATTAATTAATTCTCCTCTGCGACAGAATGTCGCAAAACAACTGATCGATGGTCAAACTGCTGTTTGGGTATTCCTGGAGAGTGGAGATTCCGAAAAAGATAAAGCGGCTTTTGAGCTATTGAGCAAAGAACTCAAACGGATGGAAAAAACTCTGAAACTGCCTGAAATTGAAGAGGCTGATATCGAGCAGGGTTTAGTCAGCGTTTCTCCAGATAGTTTGAAGTTGAAATTCAGTGTCGAAAAATGCTCACGTGAAGATTCTGCTGAAGCTTATTTCACTAAGATGTTGCTGGCCACCGAAAATGATTTGAAAGATTTCAAAGAGGAGCCAATGGCCTTTCCAGTGTTTGGGCGAGGACGGGTTTTATATGCTTTGATTGGTAAGGGAATCAATGCTGGGACCATTGAACAGGCGTGTCGAGATTTAACGGGACCTTGCACTTGCCAAGTGAAAGATCAAAATCCGGGAACTGACTTACTAATGGCCGTGAATTGGGAAAAACTAGTATCTCCAACGACACAAGATGAAAAAGAGCTCCCTCCTTTAACAGGACTAATTGGTTTTTCTGGTGAGGCACCTAAAAAAGCTGATTCTGTGAAGTTATCTGACATACTCAAAGATAGTTCGGATGAGGTTAATTCTCAGTCTGAAAAGACTAAAATAGAAGACACCGCAAATTCGACCACGACAGAAGCGAGTGGTAACACAACCTCACCTTTGCCTTCAGATAACTCAGAACAACAGAGTACAATCCAATCTGAGTCTGTAGAAAAGACTCAGAGCAGCTCACTTATACAGAATTTGTTAATCATAGTTTCATTGATGATCTTGCTCGTTTTAGGAGCAAGCTATGTCATGGTGGCTCGAAAATAATTTTTTCTATTTAGCTGTTTTGGTATCTCCAATTCCTGATAAGTGAAAAGAATCTCGGTTATGTCTTTATTCCGACTCATTATTCAAGAAATGCAGCATCGCAAGATCAATTTTTTGCTGGGATTAGCTTCAGTTGTAGTTGCTGTTGCTTGTTTAATAGCATCTTTAACACTATTGCAAGCAGATGAAATTCAGACAACGTTTATCTTGGAACAGAAAGCGAAGGATGTCAAACAGGCTGGTGCTGAACTCGAAGATGCGATGCGGAAAATTACCAAAGGACTGGGATTTAATATTCTGATATTGCCGGCAAATCAGGATTTAAATGAGTTTTATCTCACGGGGATTGTCTCGGGATCAATGCCAGAAGAAAATGTAAAAGTGCTTGCTGAATCAAAAATTGTAACTGTTAACCACCTGCTACCGATGGTTGCTAAGAAAATAATCTGGCCTGAAAAAAAGTGTGAGGTCATTTTAACCGGAACGCGGGGCGAAGTACCACTTTTACATCGTGCTCTCAAAAAACCGCTTCAGCAACAGGTTCCTAAAGGTACGATGGTGATGGGCTATCAGATACAGAAGAAGCTAGGCCTGAAGCCCGGTGATCAGACTCAACTTATGGGTAAGAACTTCAAAGTGACTCAATGTTATCCCGAGCGTGGCACAGCGGATGATAGTACTGTCTGGATCAATCTTGAAGAGGCGCAAGAACTACTGGGAATGCAAAACCTGGTAAATGCAATTCTGGCGTTAGAATGTAATTGTAAAGCGAAGGATCGAGTTGCTCAAATTCGTGATGAAATTGGGAAAATCCTTCCAGGGACACAGATCATTGAAAGAGGGCCACCTGCTCTTGCGAGGGCAGAAGCTCGGAATCAGGCACATGCGAGTGCGGTGGCAGCGTTCGAACAGGAAGAAACGAATCGTTTGCAGATAATAAAGCGTCATGCTGACTTTGCGGCAGTGCTTGTTCCCTTAGTGGTGCTGGGATGCGGCGCATGGATTGGGTTTCTGTCATTGGAAAATGTGAGACGCCGCTCAACCGAGATTGGCGTACTGCGTGCACTAGGTTTGCGATCTGTCCAAGTCTTTGGGATTTTTATCATCAAAGCATTTGTGATTGGTCTCATTGGTGCATTAATTGGATACTTTGTCGGATATGGTATTGGTGTGACTTGGGGAAATTTGCCAGCATCAGTTAATCCAGAAGAGGTGCTGTTTTCAGGGCGGTGGTTACTACTCAGCTTGATCTTTGCACCAATTCTAGCGAGTCTTTCCAGCTGGGTACCCGCATTGTTGGCTACAAGAGTGGACCCTGCCACAATTCTGCAAGAAGGGTAATCGAAGCAGTATGCTATTAGAATTAATAGAGTTATCAAAGTCATTCAAATCCAGTGCGGAACAAGTACGAGCCGTTGATGGGATCAGTCTGACAGTTGATGCCGGTGAGTTTCTTGCGATTAAAGGGCCCAGTGGTTGTGGAAAGTCAACTTTGCTTTTAATGGTGGGAGGATTATTGAGTCCTGATTCAGGTCGTGTATTAATCGAAGGCACTAACCCCTATGAATTATCCAACGATGAAAGAGCCCGTTTTCGCTCGACTCATATCGGTTTTGTTTTTCAGCAGTTTCACTTGGTTCCCTATTTCAATGTGCTCGATAACGTTCTGACTCCTGCATTAGCAACCCGCTTCCCGCAGGCAAAAGAACATGCTACTGAACTGATTTCACACTTTGGTCTGGAGCATCGTTTACACCATACACCTGCTGAATTGAGTACAGGGGAAAAACAACGTGTTGCGTTAGCAAGAGCACTCTTCCATCAACCTAAAGTCTTGCTGGCTGATGAGCCCACAGGAAACCTGGACTCGGAAAATTCTGAAATTGTGCTCGATGCCTTAAGTCAGTTTGCAAAGAATGGTGGGTGTGTGTTGATGGTTACGCATGATGACCAGGCTGTAAAGTCTGCCCAAAAAGTATTGGGGATCAAAGAAGGCCGACTGACTCCCAGTGAAGAAGCCGAAACGTTGATGACTTCTTAAGAGTAAACCAGATTATATTTGTTGGAAGACGTAATGAAGCAATTACGCAGTCATAACTTGAATCAAATAGAACGAAACACATTTCCAGGCGGAAAACTCAATAATGGGTTGGTGCTTGTGAGCGGGTCTTTCATTCTCTTGATATTCATGCTGGGGTTACTGTTTTATGCTGCTCCAGAAGAGTCATCAGAAAATACTGATGATGATGAGTCACTACTAATGTACTGTGCTGCAGGAATCAAACCTCCGGTGGCAGCTACTGCAGCACAATTTGCAGAAGAAGAATATGGTGTGCCTGTTAAATTGCAATATGGTGGTTCTGGCACATTGTTGAGTAACTTGCGAGTTGCAAAAACGGGAGACTTGTATCTAGCAGCAGATACCAGTTATATCGATATCGCTCGTAAACAGGATCTTGTGAAAGAGGCGATCCCTGTTGCAAAGTTACATCCGGTAATTATGGTCAAAAAAGGCAACCCTCAAAACATCAAGTCACTCGATGATCTGACAAAAGAAGGAGTGACTTTCGCTTTGGCAAATCCTGATGCCGCATCGGTGGGAAAACTGACAAAAAAGATATTGGAAAAATCCAACAAGTGGGAACACATTTCAAAGTCTGCCAGGGTTTTCAAACCAACAGTATCTGAAGTAGCAAACGATATCCTGATAGGAACTGTCGATGCCGGAATAGTCTGGGATGCCACAGTGAATCAGCATCGAGATCAAGCGGAGATCGTTGAAGTGCCTGAGCTTTCTCAGGCAGTAAAAAACGTAACTGTTGGTGTTTTAACATCCTCTGAAAAACCTCAGCAGGCATTAATGTTTGCTCGCTATCTACAGGCAAAGGGTAAAGGGCAAAAACAATTTTCCGACATGGGATATCAGACTGTAAAGGGCGATGCATGGGAGCCACACCCTGAAATTCTTTTATTTAGTGGTGGTGTCAACCGATTGGCCATACAAGATACCTTAAAGGCATTTGAAAAGCGCGAAGGTGTCTCAATCAATGTCGTTTATAATGGTTGTGGTATCTTAGTAGGGCAAATTAATAGCGGTCAGCGCCCCGATGCTTATTTTGCCTGTGATACGTCTTATATGGTACAGGTTCAACCTCAGTTTTCCCTGCCCTTGACTGTTTCCGAAACAGATATGATTCTGATCGTGGAAAAAGAAAATCCTAAAAAGATCAAGTCCGTCTACGATTTGGCCAGTGATAATCTCAAAGTGGGCATCGCTCATCACGAGCAAAGTGCACTCGGAGCATTGACGAAAAAGTTATTAGGGCCACTCCGATTCAAAGACAAAAGTCTTTATGATGCGATTCAACCTAATGTGAAAACAAACACACCCACTGCTGATCTACTGGTGAATCAGTTGAGAACCGGTTCTTTAGATGCAGCCATTGTTTACCGTGCTAATATTTCTAAAGTCGCTGATAAGCTGGATGTCGTCGAAATCAAAGAGGGACGACCAATGGCAGAGCAGCCGATTGCAATCTTGAACTCCACAAAATATCCCAACTTGATGCAGCGTTTAGTCGATCAATTAACTTCGGAATCTTCTCGCGCCATGTTTGAATCTAAAGGATTTCGTTGGCGCATTACTCCGGAGTCGCTATGACTAAGAAGCTATCTGACGACCATTCAAAGACCTTCAAGTTGCGCTCTGATATTCCCTTCTATTTCATTTTTATTGCAATCAGCGGGATTTATATCTTGTTGATTGTGTCAATGTTGTTGGCTGAGACGACCTACACCACTCCTGATCATATCTGGGGGGCATTTGCTGAGCCAGAAATCCGGTATGCGATTTGGCTTAGCCTGGTCTCATGTTCCATCACGACAATTCTCTCTCTCTGGGTTTCTGTTCCAATTGGATATTTAATGTCGCGTCACAATTTTTGGGGTAAAACATTTATTGATGCGGTTTTGGACATTCCCATCGTGTTACCTCCTCTCGTGATTGGCTTGTGTTTATTAATTTTATTTCAAGTGGAGGTTCCTCGATTTGAATGGGTGAATGATTTGATGAAATCGATTTCAGAAGCACGATTTGGCAAAGAAATCTATCTCACCCCTGGTGACTCCCTCGATGACGCGATTCGTAAAATGACAAAACTGATTTTTGGGACACCCATTGGAGTCACTTACGAAATACCCAGTGTGATTCTGGCTCAATTTATGGTTGCCTGCGCTTTTGCGGTCAGAACAATGAGAGTGACATTTGATCAAATAGGCCCCCGTTATGAACAGGTGGCATTGACACTTGGCTGCAACCGGGGGCAAGCATTCTGGCGTGTAGTGTTTCCTCAAGCATATCGAGGGTTATTGGCGGCTGCGACGCTTGCCTGGGCTCGTTCTCTGGGGGAGTTCGGGCCGATTCTAATTTTTTCGGGTGCTACCCGTATGAAGACAGAAGTTCTGCCAACGACCGTGTTTTTAGAACTCACTGTTGGTAATATTGAAGGCGCCGTTGCTGCTTCGCTCATTATGGTTGTTTCTGCTTTAATCGTATTAGTGATTGCCAGAATGTTTGGTTTGACTCGTGGTGCGGGCATTTAGCATTTGAATATAAAGTGATGAGAGGCCGGTGGTCGGGATACTTCGTATCTGATTAGATGAGTTATGATTCGCGTTGAAAAACTCTGTGTACAAGTTGGCGATTTTAATCTGAAAGATATTAGCTTTGAGGTTCCACATGGAAAATATGCCGTTTTAATGGGTAAGACGGGTTGTGGAAAAACTACAATTTTGGAAACCATCTGCGGTTTAAAAAAAGTGGTTTCCGGAATGGTCCATCTCAACGGAAAACTTGTCACTCATGCAAAACCGGCTGAACGTGAAATTGGTTACGTCCCCCAGGATGGTGTTCTGTTTCACACAATGACTGTGAGAGATAATCTGGCGTTTGCATTAGAATTACGAAAATGGAGCAAGCAAAAGATTAATGATCGTGTCGAAGAACTGGCAAATCTATTAGGGATTACTCATTTGTTGAATCGTACCCCAGTGGGTTTAAGTGGAGGAGAAACACAACGCGTTTCACTCGGACGGGCACTTGCTACTAAGCCTGCGATATTGTGTCTCGATGAGCCATTAAGCGCATTAGATGAATCAACCCGTGCGGAAATGTGTAAGCTACTCAATGATGTTCAACATATGACGCGTGTGACAACATTGCATATTACTCACAATTTATCTGAGTCTGATCGATTAGGAGATCTTAAGTTACAACTTGCTGATGGAGAGGTTCAACGACTTACGTCTCAAAACACAGGTGAGTTATCGAAATTCACTACTAAACAGTATCAGCAATCGAATCCTGCCCCAGAGAATTTGCCGAATTGAAAGCTGATTAAGATGAACATTGTTGTGGAATACACGGCACAAGTTAAAAAAGCTGTTGGACAGAGTCGCGAAGACTTTCAAGTGAATGACGGATGCACTTTGCAGGAGCTTGTCAAACAAGTTTCAGAAAAACATGAATCAAATCTGAAATCAATGTTGTTCCCTGATTCCGAAGAGCTCCATCCATCGATTCTGTTATTTGTTGCAGACCAGCAGGTGTTATGGAGTGAAGCGTTGACTTTACAACCTAATCAGGTCGTAACAATCCTTTCACCAATTTCAGGCGGTTAACCATTGACCTGATTTCATCACTTAATTCATGAAGCGCGAATGGAGATGCAATGTCTGGTTTCTCTCCTCTGACAGATGAAGAGCGAGCGGTATACGAATGGCAAATCTGGGTACCGGGATTTGGTGAACTTGGTCAGGAAAAATTAAAGAATTCGTCGGTTCTTGTCTCACGTTGTGGAGGCTTGGGAAGTGTGGTCGCTTATGAGTTAGCTGCAGCAGGAGTGGGGAAGTTAGTCATTGCTCATGCGGGAAATGTAAAGCCGAGCGATTTAAATCGCCAATTGTTAATGACGCATGACTGGTTAGGAAAACCACGAGTCGAATCGGCGGAACGACGGCTGAAAGAACTGAATCCTCGATTAGAAGTCGAAGCGATTCCGGAGAATATTTCTGAAAAGAATGCAGAGGAAATCGTTGATCAAGTAGACTTGATCGTAGATTGTGCACCCCTGTTCCCTGAACGCTATGCGATGAATCAGCAATCAGTGATACAAAATAAGCCATTGGTAGAATGTGCCATGTATGACTTGGAAGCACAACTGACAACGTTTGTGCCTGGTCAAACGGGATGCTTAGCATGTTTGTATCCAGATGATCCACCGGCTTGGAAGCGAGAGTTTCCAGTCTTTGGTGCTGTTTCAGGAACAGTGGGTTGTATGGCTGCGATGGAGGCCATTAAGCTGCTTTCTGGTTTGGGGCAACCCCTGACAAACCAGTTATTAATGTTTGATTTGCGTGATATGACATTCCGTCGTAATCGTATTTTGCGTCGATCCGAATGTTCTGTTTGTAAGAAACTAGATGTTTAAAATTCACTTAAGTGAATGATCCTGGGGGGATCTTATGAAAAGAATTTGGAGACGATTTACTATTGTTGTCCTGATCACAGGTTGTTTATTTGGTACTCAGGGCCTGTTACAGTCTGCCGAGTCAGTACAGAAAACAGAGTGGCGGGCAGCCGCTACATCTGTTGTGATTACACCCGAAAAATCGATGTGGATGTCAGGGTATGCCGCCCGTAATAAACCCTCTGAAGGCAAAGTTCATGACCTTTTTGCTAAAGTCCTGATTATTGAAGATATGAACGGGCAAAAAGTAGTGATCGTTACTACGGATCTGATTGGAATTACACCCGCGTTAAGGGATCCTATCGCAGCTCGGTTAGAGTCCGAATTAAAAATCCCTGCGGCAGCTTTATTGATGAATGCTTCTCATACGCACTGCGGTCCCGAATTGCGTGAAGGAAAAGCAACACGTCGAGGTTTGGGAGGGGATCGTGGGGCTGAAGCACGAGAATATACTCAATCTTTAGTCAAGAAAATCATCGCAACCATAGGTAAAACGTTACCAAATCTCGAACCAGTCACTTTGAAATATTCGTATGGTCGAGCAGGATTCGCAATGAATCGACGTTTGCCAACTTCTAAAGGAGTAAGAAATAGCCCCCATCCTCAAGGGCCCGTCGATCAACGAGTACCAGTATTAAGTGCCAGACGGAATGATGGTTCTATTATGGCAGCGCTTTTTGGATATGCATGTCACAATACGACTCTCAGTTTTTATCAGTTTTGTGGCGATTATGCGGGCTTCGCTCAGGAGTATCTCGAAGCTGATCATCCGGGGATGGTGGCTTTATTTATGATGGGTTGTGGTGGCGACCAAAATCCCTACCCGCGTCGAACTTTAGATTTGGCCAAACAACATGGACGTGCGCTTGCAAATGCAGTCGAGGTGGCTTTGTCTGTGAGTCAACCACGAATGATTCATGGGCCGCTGGGAGTGGCTATGGATGATGTGGTACTGGAATTTGCGACTCCTCCCACTCGTGAAGAACTGCTGAAACAGAAGGAACGGGGAAATAAATATGAAAAGAGTCACGCAGATCGTCTGTTAGCCCAGCTAGAAGAGCGTGGAGGGATTCAAATACGCTATGCATTTCCCTTACAGGTCATACAATTTGGATCAGATTTAACATTAGTCGCGATTTGTGGTGAAACAGTCGTAGATTACTCGCTTCGTCTGCAAAAAGATCTGAAGACAGATTTGGTGGCTGTCGAGAATGTCGAACCAATCATTTGGGTCGCCGGCTATTCCAATAATGTATTTGGGTATCTGCCAAGCCTTCGCGTTTTGAAAGAGGGAGGCTATGAAGGAGTTGGGGCAATGACTTATACCTCGTATCCAGGTCCTTTTACTGATTCCGTGGAAAAACGTGTGGTCTCCAAAATTGTTGAGTTGACAAAGCAAGCCCGCAAAGCAGCCAAATAAATTAGCGCGACCAGAACGAGTAGGTAGTACTTTTATCCAAATTAACAGTTTTTTGCGTTTTCTTTACTAAACCTCATATTTACAATAGGTAAATTAGTATTAAAGAATTCGAGATCAAAAGGTCTGTTCGTTTTCGCCTGGAGTAGATTTTAATGTTACGACGCGCTTTAAAAAACATTGTATCTCTTCTGATGATTGTCATCTCATCGGCTGTGCTGATTACTGGAGTACAGGCACAAACAGCCAAAGAAGTGACTGAGTCTCGCTTAAAAGGTGTGGAGTTCCTGAAGTCCCAGCAGCAAGATGATGGAAGCTGGGAATATGAAGGACATCCGGTCGGAATTACTGCGCTTTGTACGCTTGCTTTGCTGGAGAACGGGGTACCAGTCAATGATCCACTTATCCAAAAAGGCAGACTATTCGTTCTTAAAGAGTCAGAAAAGCTAAAATCGACATACGATCTCGCGTTGGCAACCTTATTACTCTCTCGTATTGGCGACCGGGAAGACAAGACGATGATTCGCAGGTATGCAGCACGTCTGATTGCCGGACAGACAACGACGGGAGGTTGGAGCTATTCTTGTCCGATCGTTGCTTCAAGTACACTAAATAATCCAAGAGCGCGCCCCAAACTGGGAACGTCACCGGGAGATAATAGTTGTACTCAGTTTGCTGTGTTAGGTTTATGGACTGCCTCCCGATCCAATGTCGATATTGAAGAATCAATGATCGGGGTTGCCAGGCGCTTTGTTGAAACTCAAAACGAAGATGGCGGGTGGTCCTATCGTCTTCCCACTGAAGAGAAGGCAGAACCTTCCAAGAATTCAATGACACTCGCAGGGTTATTTTGTCTGACTGTAGCCCGTGCATCAAAAATTAAGTCTATGGAAAAAGAAGAAGAGGAAGAAGGAGAGTCCAGAGCAGAAACTCAAAAAGAAGGAGAAACGTTGATCTCCGATCCGATTTTTTCCAAAGGGCTGGAAATGGCTGGTAAGTATGCCGCAGGGATCAGTACTTCCTCAGCGCGTTATTTTCTCTGGTCGACGGAACGAGTAGGCGTATTGTTAGGTTTGGAGAAGTTAGGAGATACGGATTGGTTTTCAAAAGGCGCAAGTGTACTCATCAAAACTCAGAAAGAGGATGGGAGTTGGGAAAATTCACGTGGCAAACTCGCTGATACTTCTTTTGCCATTCTTTTCTTGCGGAAAGCGAACCTGGGAAGTGATATTTCTCGTATGTTGAATGGGGAGCCTGAAAAGAAATTTCAAATCTTCACTCAGGATAAGAAGCCTGAATATGCTTCACTTTCAGAAGCCGTTAAAGATTCAAAATCAGGAGATCTTATCCGCGTTAACGGCGATGGTCCCTTCCGCATCCCTCATGTTGAAATTGATAAGGATTTGACAATCGAAGCTGGTTTTGGTTATGACCCTGTTTTTGTCTATACCAGAGGACGCAATAAGTTAGGATTGCGAGCCCGTCCCGAACGTGATCCAAATGTAAGGCACCTGATTCGCGTTTCAAAGGGAACGCTTGCAATAGAAGGTATCTCATTTCAGTTTGATCCACCGGAAGTTGGGAAAGAAGTTCCCTGGGCTGCCGTCGTCGTGAATGGTGGAAATCTGAGAATGTTGAATTGTTCCATCTCCGAACAGAATAATAAAGGAATGGCGGCAATTCAGATCTTATCCCCCACCGATTCCTCGTTTACGAATTGTTTTTTTGTGGGGGGGCGTGCTGCGTTTGAAATCGAAGGTACCGGCAAACAAACATTAACGGTTGATGATTCGATCCTTTTTTCAAGGAAAATATTCTCCGTGCTTAAAACCTCTGGAAAGACTGTCGGAGGCAATATTAATCTTAACCTTTCGCATTGTACGATTCAGGGATTAGAAGCTTTCAATTTTGAGCGGTTTGTCAATGATATTCATATCATGAGTGACCATTCTGCATATAAGGTTGAAAACCTGGGGCTCTCGCTCTTATCACAGAAATCATCGAAAGAGAGTCGTTCATTTGAAGGTGACGGAAATGTTTATGATGTCGATAAATGGCTCGGAATGAATGGTAAGGCGGACACAAGTATTACTGATGCGAAAAGTTGGGATCGTTTTTGGGGAAATAAAGAAAAAACTTCGTTGGAAGAGACGATTTCGTTTGTATTACGTCGCTCCAATAATTCTTTCAACCATCGGTATCGACCGGAAGACTGGGAACTTTCCGAAGATTCGAAAGTCGCTGCACGACAATATGATCTGGGGGCGAAACCAGCGAGTGTAGGAGCTGGCCCTGGTTTTAGCCGTTTTCGCAGTAGTATTCTGTATAACGAATGGAAACAGAAACAAGTTGCTGAAGCAAAGTAATTGATTTTGAAGTAAAGCGAAGTTGTTTTTCAAATCAATGAGACTAAAATCTTGATGAGCATTGATCCAGGATTGTCTATGGGTCATGCATCACCCTATCCTTTTTTCGATTCGACGGTGAGGAAGTTCACCAATTTTTGAATGAACACCAGCAAATTGCGCCGCCAGATTGTATTCGAAGCGGCACGACTGATGTATTCCCGCCAGGAGACAGAGTATTATCGGGCCAAAATGAAAGCCGCCAGGAAAGTGTGCCAAGGCTGGGTTAAGCCTGCCGACCTCCCAAGCAATCGCGAAATACGGGATGAAATTCAGCGGTTCGCCTGCACGTTTGAAGGAGACACTCGTACTCAGAATCTGCTTTCGATGCGCCTGCAAGCATTGAGATATATGCGGTTATTGAAAGCCTATCGACCCAAAATTATCGGAAGTACTTTGACGGGACATATTCGTCAGGGATCTGATATTGACCTGCATGTGTTCTCACATAGTTGCGAAGCTGTCACAGCACAACTTGATGATGAAGGTATAGACTATCGTGTGGAACATAAAACCGTTAAAAAGCATGGTGAAGAACGAATTTTTACTCATATTCACATCCAGGATCAATATGCAGTCGAACTGACGCTCTACCCGACTGAGCGGGCAAGTTACGGTTTTAAGTGCTCTATCACTGGTAAACAAATCGAACGAGCAACGTTGCCAGAGTTTGAACAGTTTCTATTGAAGGAGTATCCCGGCATCGACCTGGATCAAAGATTAGCAGAGGTAGAACAGAATATAGACCGCTTTCAAATTTATCGTATGTTGTTGATTCCGTTGGCAGGTGTGAAACAATCACGTAAACATCATCCGGAAGGAGATGCACTGTATCACAGTTTACAGGTTTATGATCTGGCCTACGACGAACAACCTTATGATGAAGAATTTCAATTAGCCGCTTTGTTACATGATGTAGGAAAAGCGATTGATGCTCAGAACCATGTTGAAGCGGGATTAGAAGCCTTGGATGGCTTTATTTCGGAGCGAACAGCCTGGCTAATACAGCACCATATGGACGCTCATGCAATAAAAGCGGGAACAATTGGTGCTCGTGCCAGAAGACGATTAATGGCGAATGAAAACTATGAAGACCTCTTATTGTTGGAAGAATGTGATCAAGCCGGGCGTGTGCCCGGTGTGGAAGTACCGGATCTTGATGATGCATTAGATTCAATTCGCGAAGTCTCTCGACTTTGCGGTTAGTTCAGAGAAACCGGTTTTATCTATGGAATTACTCAATAATTAATTAGGATTAACTCGATGGCGAAACGTGTGCTGAGTGTGGGCCAGTGTGTGCCAGATACCAATTCATTAGTCCATTTTTTGACAAGTCATTTTGATGTCGATATAGATCAATCCGACGTTGAAGCAGATACATTGGAAAAGTTGAAACAAAATCCCTACGACCTCGTTACGGTGAATCGAAAATTGGACGCAGATTATAGTGATGGAATCGAACTGATCCGGAAAATAAAGAGTTTACCTGAAATCAAATCAAGTCATTTTATGCTTGTCTCAAATTACCCGGAGTATCAGGAGGAAGCGGTTGATGCTGGTGCGGAGTACGGATTTGGTAAGAACGAATATGAGAACCCTGAAACGGTTTCTCGATTAAAACGTTATTTAGGTTGATACTTCAAATAACGTCCGGGAAGTGTTTCTGTCTCAATTGTGAGCGGAACATTGTCCTGAACGATGGGAGTTCCATTAGATATCACATTTTTGATTCCCGATGAAAATTGCTGTGGATCCTGATAGGTGGCGTGATCCTGAACTGTGAGTGGATCGAAGACAACGACGTCAGCGAAATAACCTTCTTTTAATTGGCTTCGCTTACCGAGACCAAACCTGTGGGCTGCCGCTCCCGATAGTTTATAAACGGCATCTTCGAGTGAGAATAGATGGTGGTCTCTGACACAGGGACCCAGCAATCGTGGTGCAGAACCAAATTGGCGAGGGTGAATAATTCCCCCTTCCATATAGATCCCATCTGTGCCCATCATATATAAATCGTGTTGTAAAACAGGGTCGACCAGTCGATCATCGCCCATGTTGAATACTAAAAGTACTGCCATTTCTTCTTCAATCAGAAGGTTGACCAGAGCTTCTTCTTGTGAGAGTCCAGACTCTTCCACATATTGGCTTAGTGACTTTCCTTGATGATGTTTGTTGTTTTCACTGCGAACCCAGGCAATCTGTATGGCCGAGATATCTAATAAATAATTATCCAGTCCGTACCGAAAACGCTGTTGCAATTCCGGCTGCTTGAGTTTTTCTACTGCCTGGCGCGGTCCTGCTTCCCATACTTCATAAGGCAGTAAAAAATGCAGCATTGTGGAACCTGGTTGGTAAGGGTAAACATCAAACGAAATATCAACTTCATGTCGTGCTATTTTGTCAATATACTCTAATGCTTCTTCCGCTTGCCCTGGATGTTGTCCTTTTAAGTGTGAAATATGAACTTTCACCCCTGCTCTTTTCCCAATCTCCACTGCTTCTTTGATCGCTGGAATTAAAGTCTTTTTATATCTTACATGAGAAACATAGAGACCATCATATTTCGACATGGCCTGACAAGCCTCTACAATTTCTTCAGTTGTGGAAAAACATTGAGCGATATAATCGAGACCTGTTGAGATCCCCACGGCACCTGCTTCCATCCCTTTGATGACTTCACAGCATATTTGTTTCATCTGAAAGTCATCAACTCTTTGGCGGCCAAAGCCGCATGCCATCGAACGCAAATTTGCATAAGGTAGATGTGTCATCACATTCTGAACATTTTTGCCATCAATCAGGCTCATGTATTCATGTAGCGACTCCCACCCAGTGTATTCTTCGGGGAAGAGACCATCCAGAGATTGCAAATAGTAAATCCAGTCTTCGGCAGTACATCGATCTACAGGCGCATAAGAAATTCCATCAGCCATAATGACTTCTGTTGTGAATCCCTGTGATGTTTTAGAGATAAAATTAGGGGTATTGAGCAGCCAGCTATCGGAATGATTATGCACATCCACAAAACCAGGGGCAACAATCTTATTCCAGGCATCAATTGAATATGAACCGGAAGCATGTTCCAGATTTCCAATTGCTATAATTTTGTCTGCTTTGATGCCGATATCTGCACGGTATCGGGGGGCTCGAGTACCGTCAATTACAGTACCACCTTGGATGAGTACATCAAAATCTGGATCTTGAGAAAGGGAATTGTTGGTGTTCATGAGTCATGTGGCATTTGGTTTGAGGAGTATTGCAGGAAGGATGCGCTGGAAGACTAATTTACTTTGACGTTTTTATGACCGGGAGAAAAGCCTCATTGGAGTAATAATTCAAAATAATTTAGAGCTCCTTATTAAGTCATCCCAGATCAAGTGATTTGACGATGATTCTCATTTCACCTGTTATTCTGTTTTCATTCCTTCCTGCAGAAACTACAATAAATAAGACTTTTCTGATGTAATATTCGTAAAAGTTGTGAAATGTTTTAACCGACAAAAGTAAAATGGCGTAACAAGAATACTCTAGAACTTTCAAACAGGAGCACTTCATGAGTCAACGTTCAACTCGCCGCGAGTTCATTAAGCAATCATCGGCACTAGGTGCTGCATTTTGGGTGGGTGGTCAGAGCCTGCTTGCAGAAGAAAAATCACCCCTTGAGCGACTCAATTTCGCATCAGTTGGTATCGGTGGTAAAGGTTCAAGTGATTCTGCAAGTGCTGCGAAGCATGGGAACTTGATTGCCATTTGTGATATTGATGATAAGCGTCTGGCAAAATCAGCTGCTCGTTATCCCAAAGCCAAAAAGTTTAATGATTATCGGGAAATGCTGACCGAAATGGGAGATCAGATTGACGCGGTCACTGTTAGTACTCCCGACCATTCACATGCTCCTGCAAGCATTATGGCGATGAAAAAAGGCAAGCACTGTTTTACACAAAAGCCATTAACCTGGTCAGTTCATGAAGCCCGCATGATGCGCGAAGTTGCCAACAAACATAAGGTAGCAACACAAATGGGGAATCAGGGTACTGCTAAAAATGGATTCCGTGAAGCGGTGGAAGTGATTCGCTCGGGTGTGTTGGGTAATGTACGCGAAGCTCATGTCTGGACAAACCGTCCCGTTTGGGGGAAAGGCGTAGATCGTCCACCAGAAGGAGAACCGGTTCCAAGACATATCCACTGGGATCTCTTCTTGGGACCCGCTCCTTATCGTGAGTTCAGTACGCTTTATCATCCATTTGAATGGCGTGGTTGGCTCGATTTTGGAACTGGTGCTTTAGGAGACATGGCTTGTCACACGATGAACATGCATGTGATGGCGCTTGATCTTTATGATCCTCTGACTGTAGAAGCAGAACAGGAAGGGATGATCGAAAACGAAACCTATCCGAAATCGACAAAGATTACTTATGAATTCGGGCAGCGTGGCGATCTGGTTCCGCTGAAGTTGACATGGTACGACGGCGGTAACAAGCCGCCTGAAGAACTTTTGATGGGAGAAAAAATGAAAGCCAGTGGGGTTGTTCTCATTGGTGATGAAGGAAATCTTTACACGCCCGATGATTATGGTGCAGAATATGTACTGTTACCGAAAGACAAATTCAAGGATTTCAAAAAACCTGAGCAAAGTCTACCGCGTTCGCCCGGTCACTTTGAAGAATTTGTGGTTGCCTGCAAAGGTGGAGATCCTGCAATGTCCAATTTCAATTATGCAAGTCGTTTGACCGAAACGACGTTGTTAGGGAATGTTGCCATTCGTGCTGGTAAGAAGCTTGAATGGGATCCTAAAAAAATGGAATTCACGAATGCTCCAGAAGCCAATAAGTTTTTGACACGTGACTACCGAGATGGTTGGTCGCTTTAGTTTGGCAGTAGTTGAATCGATTCGTTAAATTATAATCCCCGCAGGGCAATTTGTTCTGCGGGTTTTTTTTTGAGCTTTTATTTCGAAGTTTACGAGACAGTATTCAATGGATAATATCGTCCAGTGCGGAAAGCGAGACGACTTCGGTTCTGGAAACCAATGCCCTCCGCCGATTCGCAGCCAGTCCATGTAGCCCCATCTCATGCACATACAATTCACGAGTTGTAGCAGTGTCTCTTAAATCATGCACATCAGCATTCTCCAGAATGAGATAGTGCTGGTCCTGCCCGACCAGAGTTCCCGCAATCACATACAGGCTGGAAAGATCTACAACAATTTCCCGGCCTAGTAATTGTTCAAAGCTTTGGCATTCATCGCTCATAAAATCATCCTAAAAGATATAAGTAATTCGATTTTCAAGATAGAAATCAAAATCTATTTTGGCTTCTTCCTAACTGAAATCAACTTGTTAGCTTTCACTTACATATTCAGTTGCGATATTCAATAGTGCCAGTCAACAAAACTTGTCTTGACCTAAAAGTAAGAATTTATTATGTCACTCCTTAAGAATGACTCTCTCCCACCTCAATCAATCTCATTTCTACCACAATGATTTTAAGTCACGTTAGCTCATTTACTTAGGTCAAATTGCCTGATTTGGCTTTGGTTTCTCAATATCTCCTTAAGTACCTGTTACTCAATTTAATATGAAGCATTTACCATATCATTTCACTTTCCAGTTCTTCTGGAGTCTGGTCCCTTTTTGCCTGGTTTTGGTAAGTCTTAATAATGCTTGGTTGGTTTTTGCAGAAGAGAAACCGCAAGTCAGTGGAGTTACGCTTTTGTTGATGAAAAGCGGTCGGATGCTCTCTGGTCACATCAGTGAAGGTGCAGGTGGATATTTGGTGAAAAACCCCTCCGGAAGTCTGCTGGTTCCCTATGAAGATATAGTCTTTGAAGCGAAGAATCTGCATGAGATCTATTTGAAGCAGAGGAAATCAATGAAATTTCCAACAGCAAATACGCATCTCAATCTGGCTCGCTGGTGTATTACAAACAAGTTATACGAGGAAGCCAAGATTGAGTTGAAGGACGCAATCAGGCTTGAGCCAAAACGATCCGAGCCACAATTAATGTTACAGAGATTGATGAGAGATTCATCCACGAATCGACTAACGGTAAACCAAAAAATCCAGGAGAAGATACTAAAAAAACAGGCAGAGCGATCTGATGAAGCAACTTCATTAACAGGAATCTCGCGGGAGCAATCGGCGATATTTGTTCGAAAAATCCAACCCATTCTTTCAAATAAATGTGGTAATGCGAATTGTCATGGTAGTGCTACAAAATCACAATTTCGCCTGACTCAGATTAGTAGACGCTATGGAAATCACAGAATTCATGCAGAAAGAAATCTGGCAGAAGTGCTGCGATGGATTGATTTAGATGATCCCACTCGTAGTCAGTTGCTCGTGAAGCCAGAGAAAGAACACCCCCAACGTGGCATGGTCGTATTTTCCGGACATGCTGCACGGAAACAGAAGCAGCTTCTCCAAAAATGGGTGTCAGAAGTTGTGGCTGATCGCATCCAGCAAGACGAATTGCGGGCGGAGCGTTTAGCACGTCGTGCGGCACGCCGACACGGTCAGGCGAAAAAGAATCTTCTGGACCCTAATTGGGGTAAGTCAGCTGTGAAACAGGCAAAGCTGGAAGTTACTCCTGCTGCTTTAAAAGGAGACATTTCTTTAATTTCCGGTTTTGAGCCAAAGAAATTAACAGATGCGGAAATCGAAGAAATGGTTCAACCCAAACCAGAAGATCCATTTGATCCTGAGCTTTTTAATAATCCAAAACCTGTTGATCAACCTTAAAAAGCGAAATCTACAAACAGTAGTGCTCAATCAATTCACCAAATTTATGGGTCCCTTGTTCCAACTGCTCTAATTCAATGAATTCATCGTGGGTGTGAGCTTGTCTAATATCTCCCGGGCCAAACACAACGATGTTTTTCAGTTCGTGAAACATGCTGCCATCTGTTCCATAAGAAACTGTTTTTGCGCGTTCGGTACCCGCGATCTTCAGTACTTCATTCACGAATGGGGAATGGGGATCAGTATAGACCGGTTGGCCTCCACATTTGAACTGGAATTCTACTCCACATTTTTCAGCGGCACTTCGCGCGCGTGTTACCAGTTCTTCCGGATCCTGTCCCGGCATTGGTCTGAAATAAACTGTGCAGATACTTTGTGGCGGTGTAATATTGACTGCGGCCGTTCTGTCATTGATTCCGATGTTCCAGCCATTGGTCGGAGGATCAAATTCTTGATTCTGCCAGCGAGGGTCTGACATGCATTCCTCATAGAGTGCTTTCATCTCTACGAGAAACGGGATCATTGCCAGATTGGCATTAATACCAGTGCTCAGACTCGAGTGTGCCGCCCGACCATGTGAAATCGCCTGGAAACCATAGGTTCCCTTGTGTGCGTAAACAACTTCCAGTCGTGTGGGTTCGCCAATGATTCCATGACTCTCACCTTCAATCATTTCCTGGTACATGGCTGATTTTTCGGCTACGTTCCGTGCACCATGATATCCAACTTCTTCATCAGCGGTACACGTAATATAGAGTGGCTGTTTCAAAGGACGGTCGGCATATTGTTTCGCTGCCGACAACATGCAGGCGATGGAGCCTTTCATATCGCAACTGCCCCGACCGTAAAGTTTGTCTCCCTTTAAAGTGGGGGTAAAAGGAGTGAACTCATCGGTAAACCAGGGATCAGCGGGAACCACATCCGTATGTGCGAAATACGCCAGACCGCCCTTGCCTGTTCCTTTACGTCCGATGATGTTCGCTTTGCGAATGCCATTGGGATCGTCAAATTCCAGACGCTCAATGTCAAATCCCAGTTCTTTGAGAGTCGATTCCACATAATCACTGACTTCCAGATTGGAGTAACAACTCGTTGATTCAAACGCAACAAGTTCTTTCGTATATTTGAGAGCATCCATTAATGATTTCCAGAGTCGAAATATTTATGATTGAGACTTCAGATGATGTTGAAAGTGAGACAGGGTCTTTTCCCACATCTTGGGAGAGAGCACATGCCCGGCTCCCTCTTCAATATAATAAGTGAAATTCTTTTCTGCATGCATGGTCGCATAATTGTTTGCAATTATTTTCACACCGTCCCGCACATCTTCGATAGGACTACCCCCATCTAATTCACCAAAGTTCAAATGTAGCGGCCGAGGAGCAATGAGAGCGGCAATATCCGGAGTATCGCCGAATTCATAAATTCCTGGGATAAAATTCGGGAAGCAATGCAGCATGTGCTCTCGATGAATCCCACGATAAGTGGGTAGGCAACAGTTTCCGACCAGACATTTGATTCTCTTTTCCCAGGGACCGACCAGCCAGGTATGTGTTGAACCCATTGAGTGTCCATAACAACCAATATTTTCGTTGATGACTTCTGGCCGGCTTTGAAGAAAGTCAATCGCTCGTTTCATGTCGAGTATATTTTTCCAGGCCATACATTTGCCAGCGACAACATATCGCAGAAATTCATGCCGTTCGTAGTGACCGGCCTTTAGTCTTTTACTGGGATCCTGGCGCTCTTCAAAGCAAAGGGCATCAGGGCATAAAACCACAAATCCCTCTTTAGCCAATGCGGCACCTGTATGGTGCATCGGATTCCCCGCTAAACCAGCAGGTTCACTTTTCCCTAAATGATACTGACCCGCATGTTGATGCCAGACAGCAATAGCCGGCGCAGGATGTGCTGGAGATACCGTATCGGGAATCAGAAGCATGGCGGGAACCGCGTCGCCAGGTTCCGCTTCATACTTAAGTGACTCTATGCGATAGCCTAGTTTTTGAATGGTTTTTCGTGAAATGACATTCAGTGCAGGTGGTTTGGGCCATTCACCACCTAAACACCGCAATAACTTGTCCTGAAAATCTGAGTCTGCCATCAAATGTGCTCCGGGAAACAATTTGAGTCGATTCTATGGGATCATTTCTTTTCCGATTATACCCTTTGGGGATCCTACAATGAAGTAAATTACTCTAAGTGAGCCAACTTAGATTCGTCAGCGCTACCATGCCAAGCAATAAGGCTACTAATTCTGTCCTTAATTGTGCTGGTTTTTTCGGCATCCCCAAAAAATAAACTGAATTTTCTCAGTAATGTTTCTAACAAACGAAACAGCAATTTAAGAAATCCAATTATTATTGAATCACTTTGATGGCTACTAGCCAAAGCCACACACCAATTGCGCCTGCAATAGACGATACGAATAGAAATCCAATGAATACAATTCGTTCTAATCTAGAATAATTGATCATAGAGAAAACTCTTCTGACGAGCAGGAAGGTCCAATAGAGGGCCGCTATTATAATAACAAGAGGCGGTCCAACTCTTCCTAAAATTGATATATAAATAGCCAATAAAGCAATTTCACACAAAAACACAATGATTAATGTTTGGGCTATATTGTTAGAGCTGTCGCACTTAATCATTATGATCTTTCACATCAACTAAAAAGAATCTTTGTATTCTGGCTTAGAAATTTGATTATATAAGCGTGTCATGTCTTTGTTTATATCTATTTAAATTTTTGTTTATAAGCAGTGGTGCTTATTTGTTTTGTGTGTAAGCTGTTTTCAGGTAAACTTTTTGGTTATATTCTGCTGACCTTTCCATGAACTGTTTTGGAAATATATACGCACGTGTTTTTTATGGACCATGGTACAGAAAGACGTTCTACAGTTCTATTTTCATATTTGAGCCTGCAAAAGGCCATCACACAAGAGAAATGAAATCGCTAAACTTGACTGACTTGAAATTTATTGTAAGCACTGTCGTAAGATTGAAAATTTCGAAAAAGATTGATCCGACTGGAATAACAGCACGTTGAAATCAGGAGCATATGATCTCTGTTTCACTCTCACTCGTAGGCAACCAGGATGACCATCAAAGTAAGCTGTGATATTTGTGCAAAGAAGTATAAGGTTCGTGATGAAGCAGCCGGTAAGCGTATGCGTTGCAAAGAGTGTGGTGAGACGATCACAATTCCGGAGCCAGAAACGGATCACGATGACGATGATTTTTCCAAACTGTTAGATGATGCTGTTGAATTGGAGGCCAAATCAAAATCCATTCGGCGTGTTGTCAGAAAGCCGATGGTCAAGGCAGAAAAATATCAGGGAGACGAAGATGGGCCTGTCACCAGAAAAAAGACAAATAATTATGTCCAGGATTTGAAAGAGACATTCCTCTTTCTGTTAGATCCCGCGAATCTGTTCACGTTTGTTTTTATATGGATCCTGCTCTGTTTACGAGATCTGGTATTACCTTATGGGGGGCGATTTGGATTATTTGGCTATATCATCATCCTGGGGTGGTATAGTAATTATCGATTTAGTGTAATCTACGAAGCGACATCTGGACGCAAAGAATTGCCAGAGCTAAGCCCGGAAGAAGGCTATTTCATTCCAATGCTCAAATGGGCGGGGACCTGGTTGCTAGTCCATTTACCAGCTTATCTTTATTTGGGATTCGCGATTTATTTCTATGTTGAAGATATGGCTGGTGGCGGTGTACCCAATCTTATTCCTCAGGAACTTGCTGATTTTTTACCGCTTTTTCATCTTGGTGTATTCGTTTTTCTCTATTGTGCGGGACTGTTTTTCTGGCCCATTCTTGCGTTATGCGTCGCCGTGGGTGGATTTGAAACCGTCTTTCGAATTGATTTAATGATCATAACGATCTTTCGATCAATGGCTGCTTATTTCTTCACGGCAGGTGCTATTTTTATCACGGCTGTTTTTCAGATTTTTACCACAATTACGGCCATGCAATTAGGTGTCGTGGGAATTATCATTATGATGGGGATCATTCTGTATCTGGAAATCGTTGCGCTGCGTATGATTGGCCTGTATTATCATCATTTCAAAAAACGCTTCGCCTGGCATTGGGGATGATAAACGGGCGATTTCAAGCTCAGTCTTATTTTTCATGAATGGTTTGAACGACCTTATCAAAAGTAGGACGCATTTGTTCAAATAGTCCTTCGTCACAAAGGCAAATCAAATTAAACTGGACTCTTCCTGTAAGCAAGGTAACACGGTAGCCTTTCTGTTTCCCTCCAAACATCGTTTTCGTGGTAAAGATAGATGAGCAAGTATCCCCCATTTTGGTTTTGAATAATTGATGAGCCCCGATTTCTTCATAGTTTGGATAATCATCGGAAAATTTGATTTTCATTAAACGATGAATATCCACAACAGGAGGTTCAATTTCGTCAGCATCAGCACCTTGTGTCATAGAGATGCCAGCGCCTCCCAAAGCTGCTCCTGTCATATTTCCTCGAATTGATATTTTGGTGTTTTCATCCGGAGAAAGGAATTGTGCCCAGCTTTGAACTCCCCCTTTTCCTCCACCATTTTTCACGGTCCATCCCTCTGGGTATTCACAGCCGAAATCACCTACTTCCGGTTCAAATTTGGCAAATTTAACCGGCGCTGCCGCTTTTTTCTTGGCTGTTGCGCCAGAATTCAGTGAACTTCCCATTGAATAGACAAAGTAGATCAGGCCTGCTGTGACACACAGGCCCAAAACACAGCCGCCGATAAGGAGCGGAAGTGGTATTTGAGAGTCCGACTTTTTTGATGACTTTGATTTTTTTGAAGAGGAGTTTTTAGCAACACTCTTTGACCCTGAAGTACTTTTACGTTTTTTTAAACGACGTGCCCGAATCCGTTCGGGATCATAGGAATGCGTACCGCTCTCTTCGAGATCCTCGCTTCTGGGTCTACGAGCTGATTGGGATTTCTTTTGGCCATCTGCTTTTAGCACGAACGGACTATCACATTTTCGACAATTAACTTTTTTGCCGAGCATTTTAGAGCTTTTGAGCCTGACCTTTGTCTGGCAGTGAGGGCAAGTGACTGTTAGTCCCGACACGACTGTTAACTCCCAGTATCAAATCTTGATGTAAGTAATTCTAAATCTTTAAGGGGATCGGAGGAAGGATATTTCATGAGGGTTGTTGATGCTGATTCACCAACCAGTAGTTTATATTGTTATCCATAGGGTAATAAAAACACAATACATACCAGAAAATCAATTATAAAATTCATACTTTCCTTTAGCAGAATCAGGATCGAAAGGAACGATACCTGTCATGAATTAAAAATAATTTCAAAAAAGAAAACAAAATCAGAACGCTGCAGGATCAATACCACAACAAAGCCCGTTGAATGGTATCTGTTTCTGGCGCGACAGTATCAATTTGATGGGCTTTGTTTTTTGGTCAATAACTTAAGATCAAGCTTCAAGCAAAGGGGTGCTTGTAAAGAAAGGCTATCAAATAAAGAGCAGCAGAATCAGAAAAAATACTAAGAAAAATCAAGATGCAGGACCCAATACAGTGAGGGCTAGTTCACATCGATGATTGTTTATGTCATAATGAAAGCAATACTTGGCTATAAAGATTGACCACTTTTCCAGGCTCATGTAATGCTTTTGATAATTCAAAGATTCCTACCATTTCCTGTTCTGTTTCTCCTGTTGGGATCCAGTTTCTATACACAGGGAACTCTCACTGCTGCAGAAACAACATTTTCTTTTGGTTTTGCAAAGACGGAAATTACTCCCGATGTCCCATTGAGGCTTTCTGGTTATGGAAACCGTGCTGTAGTCTATGAAGGCATTGATGAGCCGCTTTATATTCGTGCAGTTGCCATCAAAACTTCAGACAGAAAAATCTGTTCGCTGGTTTCCATTGATTCCATTGGCTTTGCGGGGAGTTTTGTTGATCGCGTTGCCGGAAAGGTGAAAAAAGAATATGGAATGAACCGCGATCAATTGGTGGTGTGTAGTACCCACTCCCATACCGCTCCTCACCCGGTCGAAGGCTTGTCGAACATCTTTTCAACCCCAATGACAAGAGACCAAAAGGAAGCATCACAAAAATATTGGGATATGATCGAAACACAAATCGTAGAATCTGTAGGCAGAGCCATTCAGGATCTTCGCCCTGGAAAGATGTCGGTCATTTCCGGTAAAGTAAGCTTTGCCCAAAACCGTCGTGTGTTGAAGAATGGCAAGTGGAGCGGGTTTGGATTCAATCCAGAAGGACCCGTTGATCATAGTCTACCGTTGATCAAGATTACCGATGAGTCAGGAAAACTACGAGGGCTTGTATTCAATTATGCCTGTCACTGTACGACTTTCGGTAGTGATTACAATCGGTTGAATGGTGACTGGGCCGGCTATGCGGCAAAATACATTGAAGAACAGCATGGTGACATCACCGCAATTTGTACCATCGGTTGTGGTGCGGATCAGAATCCCATCCGAGGAAATAAAAATGTTGCCAAAGATCTGGCGATCGGTCATGGACGAGCAATTGCTTTGGAAGTCTCTCGCCTTTTGAAGCAGCCCATGCAGGAAATCAGTTCTCCTGTAAAAACATCCTATGGTGTTGCCAACCTTCCCTTCGATCGTCCCACAGAAGCACAATTGAAAAACGCATTCGAAAATAAACGAGAGCAAGTCAAAAAACATGCAGAGAATATGCTGGCGATTTATAAACAAAAAGGACATCTTCCTGAAACCTACCCTGCTCCGGTACAAGTCTGGAAATTTGGCAATCAGTTAACCATGATTTTTCTGGGGGGAGAAGTCGTTGTTGATTATGCACTCCGTTTAAAGAAAGAAATCAAAAGTGACCTGATTTGGGTGACCGCGTATGCGAATGACATTTTTGGTTACGTTGCCTCAGAACGCATGCGGGCCGAAGGTGGATACGAATATGACTTTTCGATGATCTATTACAATCAACCCGGCCCCTGGTCAAAAGGCACCGAAGAAATCCTAATGCACCGCATACACGAACTTGTCAAAGAGGCTCATTAAATTTTGAACTTCGGTCTCTCCTTTAAGTTTCAACAAACAAGCGATTTGCTCGCGAAAGTATAACATGTTGTATCAAAGCGAAATGTTAAAACATATTATTTGCTGTTGTCTGCTCCTATGTGTGTTAGGCCTCAGTAATAGAAATACAGAAGCCGCCGATTGGCCGATGTGGCGTGGCAATGTCGAACGGACCGGTGTCACATCAGAAGTGTTGCCCGAAAAATTATTCCCCGGTTGGTCGCGCAAGTTGCCCGCTTATCAGGTGGCCTGGCCAAACGAAGAGCGTCTGCACTTCGATTTCGCCTACGAACCGGTAGCCGTTGGGAGTCATATCCTGGTGGGATCACCTTTGGAAGGAAGTCTCACCACGTATGATGCCAAAACGGGCGATCAACGCTGGAAGTTTTATACTAACGGTCCGGTCCGATTTGCCCCCATCGTTTCGGATCAAAATGTAATCTTTGGTTCGGATGATGGCTTTCTTTATTGTCTGAATCTTGCTGATGGTAAATTACGTTGGAAAATCAAAGGTGCCCCCGATACTCATCAGGAACGTTGGCATCTGGGTAACGATCGATTAATTTCGTATTGGCCCATTCGAGGAGCTCCTGTAGTGAAAGAGGGAGTCGTTTTCTTCGGTGCCGGGATCTGGCCCTCCATGGGGACCTATTTGAGTGCCGTTGACATCAAAACAGGAAAACGAAAATGGATTAACCAGCGAATTCAATACTTGAAAAATGTACGCATCGATCATAATTATCTGCACGAAGCAGGTCTCTCGCCTCAAGGTTACTGTCTGATTGCCAATAACATGCTCGTGGTTCCCAATGGTCGATCCATGCCGGCTCGGATCGATCCCGAGACCGGCAAGATGCACTACTTTGTGCAAGGTTATCGCAATGGTGACTCTCGGGTGATAGCCGCGGGAGATTATCTTCTGGTCGGCCACTCTGGAGTTGTCAACTTGGCCGACGGTCGCGAGGTCGGCAATCGCTGGGTCGATGCCGGAAAGGATGCGCCGAAATCCTGGAGCATGTCCAAACGCGATCAGTTTGAGGGTCCCTTTGATGCCTATAAAAGTATGCCTGGTTGCAGCTTTCGCTCTGTGTATGATCAAGGGATTTGTTACGGTGTCGATATGGGTGTGGTCTACGCGTACGATTTGTCTAAAGCTAAGAAAAGTTTGTATGAGAAAAAACATGGCGCGCAGACCGTCAGACCAGCCAAGTGGGAAGCCCCTCTGCTCTGGAAACTGGATACCGGTTTGGGAAAAGATAAGACTCATTCGATTATCAAAGCGGGAAACACATTGTATGCTCATGTTGGTAAAACCTTATTTGCAGCAAAAATAGCCAAAGACCAAAAGTCGGCCAAAGTCGTCTGGCAACACAAACTGACGCAGCCGGTTGGTTCGCTGATCGTTGCCAATCAACGTTTGATTGTTTCCTGTCTCAACGGATATCTGCACTGCTTTCAGACCGAGCCACAGAAACACAAGTGGCTGAAGCAGGTGCGTGTTCCACTACCGAGAATTTCAGCTGAAGATAACCAGCTTGCTTTTGAATATCTGGATGCAAGTTCTATCAAAGTGGGTTCTGAGGGTCCTCTAATAGCGGGTAATATTGTAATACGTGGTATAGAGTCCGACTCGCTGCCAGATGCATTGCTGCAGGTAGCCAGAGTTCGGATCATTGTGATCGAGGATGACATCGAGCTGGTCAACAGGTTGCGGAAAAAGCTCCACGACGTTGGCGTTTATAGCGGGGAAGTCCAGATAATTCACGCCGACCCCGACACCTTTCCACTGCCTCACTATCTGGCCGAACTGGTCATTGATCCGACACCTGCTGCGAAGAATGCGGTCGCGCTGTCTGAGAAGCTCAAGTCGGTTCGACCTTACGGGGGCGTCGCCTGCTTGAGGGTGAACGATGCCAACCAGGCGTTGATAGAAAAGATGACAGCCAGCCTGGACAAGACACATTGGAAAGTTCAGCGACAGAACAATCTGGTAACTCTGCAGCGCAAGGGAGCCCTGCCCGGTTCGTCCGACTGGACCCACGAATGTTCCGATGCGGCTCGGTCTTATTTCTCTCGCGATCAACTCGTCAAAGCCCCCCTGGGAATTTTATGGTATGGTGATGGGCCCGGTTATGGGTTCCATAAGTTCAAAGACTATGGTCGAGGCGTCAAACCACAAGTCGCCGGCGGCAGGCTGGTCGCCTTCGACGATCGCGCCAAACGCCTGACAGCGATTGACGCTTACACCGGTCGACTCTTGTGGAACTTTGATACCGGAACAACAATTGTTCGTTTTGCAACGCTGCCTCATGCGATCATTGTCGGCAGGAATTCTGAATGTGTCATCCTCAATCCCGAGGATGGTTCGATTATCAAAACACTTCCCTGTAAGCTTGATCCGAAACTGACAGGCATGCCGGGTGTCGTCGATGTCCGCGTGGCCGATCCGCTGATTCTCGTCGCTATCGGGTTCGATCTCCCCAAAGGGCACAGTCATCCTGCGATTGAAACTGGATTGTGGGACGCCAAAACCATTGTTGCCTTTGATCGAAAATCGGGAAAACAGCTCTGGTCGATTGTGGCGAAAGAACGATTTAATATTCATTCTCTGGTCCTTGGTAATGGTTTGGTGTTCTGTACCGATTCCATCTCCCCTTTAAAAGCCGATCAAATGAAACGTCGTGGCACCGCCCCCGAGACGTTCACATCGGAAGTGTTGGCCCTCGATCCAAAGCACGGAACGGTCAAGTGGAAATTTCGACGTGAATATGGTCATCGGGTCATGACAGGCCGCGGCCCATTGGCGATTCGTCCTTATGATGATTGGTCTGCCTTTTCTGAAAAATCTCAATTACTCTACACGGGAAAACTAAAAGAGATGCAAGCTCTGAACGCCACGACGGGTGAAAAAGTCTGGGAAAAACCAATCGGCTTGCAACCGTTATTACTGTATGACGATTCTTTTATTAATCAGGCCGGCGTCAAGTACGATCTGTTCACAGGCAAACAGATTTCGAAAAAACCGCTCTTCAAACGTAGCGGCTGTAATTACACGGTCGGAAATCAAAACCTATTATTTTTGAGAAACAATTGTGCCGCCTATGTCGATATGGATCAGAAGAAAGAATTCAGTCTTCGTAATCTACGCTCAGGTTGCAGCAACAGCCTCGTGGCCGCGAACGGCCTGTTAAGCATCCCCTGCTTTTCAACCGGCTGCATTTGTAATTATCCGCTGCAAACTTCTTTTGGTATGGTGCATATGCCGGAAGTGAGCCAATGGACGACCGACGATCCCATCGATGTCAAACAACTTCGCGATGCACAAACCGCAGTGACGTCCGAAAATCGAGTCAATCCTGCGAAATAGATTCATTTGAAATCGTGGATATTCCACATTTGGCAATCTCTCTCGACAAGATGCGAAATTTTTTGAAATCAGATCAAGCATTCTGAGTCATAAGTCTTGAGAATGAAAACACTTTCAAGCTAAAATCCCTTTCCGGTCAAGGGAAGTTCCAGAGTGAACTGGCCTGACCGCATGAGTGTCAAACGATTACTTTTGCGCCCGTAGCTCAGCTGGATAGAGCAACGGACTTCTAATCCGTAGGTCAGTGGTTCGAATCCACTCGGGCGTATTTAGAAAGCCATAAACCAATCTGGTTTATGGCTTTCTTTGTAGATGTGGTTTGCTCTAGTTTTTTGGAGTGCTACGTAAAATGCTACGTGGTTCTTCAGAAGCGTTCCAAATTGTTACTGTCTTCTTTTGGGGATTTGTAAATCACATCTAACCCCCGACTAAAAAAAATAATAGTAGATGGCATACGGATTTCACGTTCAGAATCACGGTAAAAATTTATTCTCCCAGTTAGTCGGCCACTGCTATCTCTACTAATTCACGATCCTTTGTCTGATCTATAGCTTACACTCGTCTTAAATAACCTTTAGGGTTCCATGTGACCAAAAAAGATTCTCGATCACGATCAATTTCAAAATTAGAATTAGTTCTTACAAATTCTTCAATCGCTTCGTAAGGTCCTGGATTTGGTCCCACATTTAATCCATGATGGCAAATCCCATCTTCCACAATAAAATAATCGCCTGGCTTGATCAGTGATTGATAACACATTAGGACATTCAGTGTATTGCTGTAAGTGTGGGCACTATCTTCGATAATTAGTACTCTATCGGAAGATGAGACGAGTTTACTCACAACTGTAAATGAATTGCAGGCATCCCCTTCAATGAGTGTAATACGTGGGTGATTTTTTACGAGATCGGGTACATTTTCATGTGAAATATCGATTCCGATAACTCTACCTTTATCAAGAAGGTCACAGAGGTGAGCCAAAGCCAGTGTGCCGCCGCCACAATTATTACCAATTTCAATAATTACATCTGGCTTGGTCTCATGCATGATCTCCTGGTAGATCCAGAAATCAGTTGGACTTTTAAGTGCTGGTACTCCGAAATAAGTAGTTTTTGTCATGATACGATCTTGAATGACATCTAAAACTTTTGACAAAGGCATGTCTAAATTTTCTTCCATATAATCGGCCATATATATCTCCTGTTAAGAGTTTTAATTGAAAATTACTGCAAAAGATTAACATGATTTTGTATTCAAGTATAGACTGACGTGCCCCAAGTATGACACGAGACACCTAACTCAATGTTTGCTTGTTGTGTTTCTGACCTAGTTTGATTGTTAGTTGATACAATTTAGATGTGGGGTCTATAGCATCGAATACACACTTGGTGGGCATGATTGCCTCCTCCTTACTAGGTCCAGAATCCTGATCAGGTATATCAAGTTCTGGATTCGGTTTAGGGGACAAGGTCAACCTTATACATAGAGTCTATCGTATGACTACTATCAGACTTTGTGAGTCCGTTCAGTCTTCTAATCCGTAGGTCAGTGGTTCGAATCCACTCGGGCGTATTTCTTCAGTGATCCGCAAGTGATCACAGGGCTCATCTGCCCTCCTCCCTTCCAAAAAAGTGTCGATCTTCGTCTTGACGGGTGGCTCCCGTTTTCGAAACTCTTAATTTCTGCGTCGCGCGCGCGAGGCAGTGAAATTTCGCGGGTGAAGTTCTGCTCCCCTGCATTTCTCAGCACTATAAAAACCCCTGGAAAGAGACAAATTTCAGAGACCGCCACCAAAACCACTTCCCGATGTGCATTATGGAGGACCCCGTTTCGGATCATTTTCAACAAAAAACAGAGAGTTTTAACGTGTCGTTTTACCATATCCGAGACAAAACTGCGCAAAAGTCTTTGCTTGACTGGTGAATGCCCTTGGCGAAGATGGTACGAAGTCAAAATGTGCATTTTGAGAAAGTTTAGACAAGATACATACCAGAACACCATGATTGACGGCCTCCAATGACGCATAAGTAAAACAGGGCCAATCTACAAGCAGAATAAACCGATCACATACGAGCTTTCTCTGGCTCGTACTATCATATTTTACTTGATCAGAGCAATCGACTGAGAGATGAAAATCCAGTAGTAGTGTGATTTGTTAAGGACAAGGACGAACGCATAGCGACCGAAGTTCCATTCGCTGTCTGCTCTACATCGCGATGTTTGTATCAGCCTGTTGGAACAGCCGCATCAAACAAAGTATTTTATCTTTATTAAAAAGAGGGAAATCCAAGAAGCTGGCAATCACAGCCTATATGAGAAAGTTTCTTACGATCCTGAATTCCATGATAAAAAACAATCAAACATGGAATCAAACTTTTCTTGCCTCTCTTGAAAAATTCAAGACGACCACTAACTCATTTTAGATGTAAATATGAGTGCCATTTGATCGTTCTCAGCGTTTTTTAATTCCTCGCTCCGTTAATTAGTCTATGGGTGAATTCTAAAGGAATCGGGAATGCTATAATTTAAGAGTGTGAGTTAAGCCATACTCTTTCAAACTCTTCTTGATCTATGTGTTGCAATTCAAATTCTGGATTAGAAGCAATTTGCTCTAATGGAGGATATTGTGATGTAGACAATTCGGTAGACTCTGTATGATTTTCTTTATCTGCATAACCGAATGTTCCGTCTGGAAACTCTTCAATTTTTCGAATTTCCCACAATTCATCATCTAACTCAGCATAAATTACAACGGGTTCTTCTTGAAATTTGTGAAGCCATTTAACCTGTAAGAAATACATGGACTTAGATCTTTAAATTATTTAAGAATAGTTCCATAACTTAAAATTCGATTGACTAAATCTAACGGTCTTCTGTTCGCGCTGGCCTGAATGACTTTTCGGCAATGATTTGCTGTTGTTCAAGTTTAAATTGCAGCATGCTGAAAAAATCAGTATTGAGTTCAGGAAAATCATCTAAAAACTTTCTGCTCTCCTCCAGTTCAAATGCTGCATCCTCTCTTTCTTCTGCCCAGCAGGGGATTGCCTGGAAATCAGAGCTGTAAAGTGATTCTGTAATGTGATGGACAGCTTCTAAGGCAGTGAATGCAGTGTAACCTTTGAAGCAAATTGGCTCCAGCCATTCAGCATTTGCTTCTTTAATGAGCTCCGTTGCCAAAACGAGCCTGCGGGGATCATGTTGATGGGGTTGATAGATCTTATCCAGCTTTTTGACACACTTTTCACATAGAGTGTAGCATCTTCCAATCTCGCTATTTAAGATTCGGCCATTGAGTGAATCGATCTCTTCGAGAGGGAATTTCTTGGACACACGTCGAAATGCTTTAAATATTTACTCTACCTAATTTAGCCAGGAATAAGCCAGCTGTGTCATGTCGTAAACTAGATCAGAATGATTCTCGGAATCGGGTTCACGATTCATCAACGTTTACTTTTGAAAACAGGTGAGCAAAATGGAATATGAATTAATTCGGTCGGATGAATTCTAGACCAAATATTATTCATCGTCGTATCGAAATGAGAATCGTACAAAATGTGGCTGACTGATCCATTCATAAGTTAACTGATGGGCATTCTAAGGAAACTCACTCAACTTAACATATATTGTGGAGCATACTGAGGAATCTGATTTCTTTTTTGAGTGCACTTTGATATGTAAAGGAACTTTATCTATCCAATATTACTACTGATTGCATTCTGGTTCGACTGTTGGTAGTCTGATTCTTTGGCTGTGCACGATTGTATTTCAGTGTAAATTTGGCAGTTGCTGAAGAATCAACTACAAGCAGTGATAGAGTATAAACTTATGAGCCAATTGATTGATTCACTTTCCCCCGGGCAAATAGCCCGTGTTCGGCAGCGAACCTATCTGGTCGAGGAGATCGTCAAACCCAAACGGGTGGTTGACAGTACGCTCGTGCGTCTCTCTTGTGTTGATGACGATAACCAAGGGCAGCCTCTGGAAGTTCTCTGGGAGAAAGAACTAGATCCAGAGATTCTCACTGGGGAAGCATGGGAAGAAGTCGCATCGAAAGGATTTGACGATTCCAGACTTTTCTCTGCCTATCTGAATACTTTGAAGTGGAACTGTGTGACTTCCACTGATCCGAAGCTGTTTCAGTCCCCTTTCCGGGCTGGAATCCGGCTCGACGCGTATCAGCTGGAACCCCTTCGCAAAGCGCTGCTGCTGCCTCGCGTCAATCTGTTTATCGCCGATGATGTCGGTCTGGGGAAAACGATCGAAGCCGGGCTGATTGCCCGCGAGATGCTGTTGCGCAAGAAGGTCAAAGAGATCTTCGTATCCTGCCCCCCTTCCATGCTCCTGCAATGGAAAGAAGAGCTGGAAGCCCGCTTTGGACTGACTTTTGAGATTCTCGACAAAGACTATATGAAACGAGTTCGACGCGAACGAGGTTTCAGCGTCAATCCGTGGGGGACACACACGCGATTTCTGGTTTCGCATCGGTTACTGATCGATGAGACTTATGCCGGCCCGCTACGCGATCATTTGGGGACATTCCGTGGTGGATCACTGTTTATCCTGGATGAAGCGCATCATGCCGCTCCTTCCAGTGGTGCCAAATATGCGATTGACTCCCAGATTACCCGTGCCGTCCGCGATCTGGCACCCCGTTTTGAACATCGGCTTTTCCTTTCAGCAACACCTCATAACGGGCACTCCAACAGTTTCTCTGCGCTGTTGGAAATTCTCGACCCGCAGCGATTCTGTCGGGGAGTTCCTGTCACGGCGAAATATCGGGATGAAGTTATTGTGCGGCGTATCAAGGAAGACATTCGCGAAATTCAGGGAGGTTTTCCGAAGCGTAACGTCGTACAGATCAGTATCGACGGCCTCCCGACTGATGCGCCGGAACTGCGTCTGTCCCGTTTACTCCAGGAATATCGGGAGTCACGTGAGGAACGACTGAAAAATGAAACAAAACGCAAGCAGGCGGCTTCGGGATTATTGATCACCGGTCTGCAGCAACGTCTGCTCTCCTCAATCGAAGCATTTGCACGCACCCTGAAAGTTCATCGGAAAACTGTCAAACGCCAGTGGGAGAAACTTCAGGAAGCTTCAGCTGCGGATGAGCATGACCTCAGAACATTGGACCTGCTAACGGGCATTGTCGATTCAGATGATGATCGAGCCACTCTCGAAGAAGACCAGCTTCGGGCGGAGGAAGATGCCCAGTTTGAAGCTGCTTCCTCAGCCACTCTTGGGCCTTTGGAAGACATGTCGGCGAAAGACCTGTTTGCGCATGAACAGAAACTCCTGGATGAAATGACCGAAGTCGCGGAGCAGTCCCGGGGAAAGTCAGATGCCCGCACTGAGAAGCTGATCGAGTGGATTCGAGAGAATATGTGTCCGGAACTGGGAAAGGCCGGGGCCGGATGGAATGAGACGCGCGTGCTGATCTTTACAGAATACGATGATACCAAGCGATACCTGGTGGGCCGCCTGGAAGCAGCGATTACCGGCAGCGACCAGGCTGAGCAGCGCATTCAGATCTTCCATGGTCCCACTCCCCCTCCGAAACGGGAAGAGATCAAAAAGGCGTTCAATACGGACCCGCGTAAGCATCCGGTCCGTATTCTGATTGCCACCGATGCCGCCCGCGAAGGGCTTAACCTGCAGGCTTATTGTCACAATCTGTTCCATTTCGACGTTCCCTGGAATCCCAGTCGGATGGAGCAGCGGAATGGTCGCATCGACCGTAAACTGCAATCCATGCCGGAAGTCTTCTGTCATTATTTTGTCTATCAGCAACGTCCCGAAGATCGCATTCTGCAGGTGCTGGTTCGCAAGACGGAAACGATTAAGGAAGAACTAGGCAGCCTTTCCCAGGTGATCGATTCTAATCTGGCGAAAACGATGACTCAGGGGATCAGGCATGATTTTCTGGACTCGCTGGAAAGTGAAATCGAGTTTGCCGACCTGGATGATTCCCGCCGTTCTGCGATTGAACAGGACCTGGAAGCGGCTCGCGAGCGACAGCATGCTCTGCGCGAACAGATTGATCGCTTGCGAACACTGCTGGAGAATTCGCGTAAGAGTATTGGGCTGAGCGAAGAACATTTTCAGGCCGCAATTACCAGTTCCCTGCAACTGATGGATGTGGAAGGCATGCAGCAGATACAGGGCGAAAACGGGTTGACCTGTTTCGAATTTCCTGCCATCGATGAACGATCCGGTGCGGATCCGTCCTGGGCGGAGACAATGGACACTCTGCGTGTCCCTCGTAAGCGGGACCAGAAGCTCTGGGACTGGCGGCACTCCTCACCGATCAGGCCAGTCGTTTTCGAAGATCCGGGACTGGTGGGAGATGATTATGTCCATCTGCACCTGGAACAGCGCGTGGTTCAACGGCTGCTCGGTCGCTTCACGGCACAGGGTTTTGTGCTGCATGACCTGTCACGGGCCTGTTTTGCGCAGGCGAAAGACTCGATTCCACGCGTGATTCTGCTGGGGCGTTTGTGCCTGTATGGTCTGGGAGCAGCCCGCCTGCATGAAGAGCTGATTCCCGTTACCGCACGCTGGACCGATCCGGAAATACGTAAAAAGCCAATGACTCCTTATGGGAAAGACACAGAAGCCAAAACCCTCTCTCTGCTGGATGATTCACTGTTGAAAGCCGGAGGCATGCAGCTGACTCAGGAAATCATCAGCCAGCTGCAACAGGCGGCGGCCGGGGATATTCACGATCTCCTGCCCCATCTGGAAACGCGGGGTGCTGAATATGCCAGGGAAGCAGAACTAAAACTGGCTTCCCGCGGAGAGGCCGAAGCCAAAGCCATGCGGGAAATTCTGCAGACGCAACAGAAACACATCGACTCAACGATCAAGCGTATTTCAAAATTGAACCCGAAACAGATGCAGCTGGATTTCGGCGACGAAGAAGATGAAATCCAGCAGCTCAACGCCAACAAACGTTACTGGGGTAAACGCCTGGACGAGATCAAAGAAGAACTGAAATCCGAACCCACACGAATCCAGGAACTGTACACCGTCAAATCCCGCCGCGTTGAACCGGTGGGATTGGTTTATCTCTGGCCAGTGACGGGATAGTTTTTAGTTGTTGGTTTTTAGTTTTTTGGGAGGAGACATGGCGAAGCATTATCGGGAGTTGATTGCCTGGCAGAAGGCGATGTCGATGGTAACTCATATTTATGAAACGACAAAGACGTTCCCCCATGATGAAAAGTATGGATTGGTATCTCAAATTCGTCGTTCTGCAGTTTCCGTTCCCAGTAATATCGCAGAAGGACAGGCAAGAAATTCTTCGGGGGAATTCATTCAGTTCCTGGGAATCGCCCGCGGTTCCACAGCCGAATTAACAACACAATTATTAATAGCGGCGAACTTAGGTTACATCAACAAAACAGACAAAGCACTACCAATTGTAGAAGAAGTAGGCCGCCTATTAAGCGGTCTGATCAAATCCCTAAAAACTAACAACTAAAAACTAACAACAACAATGTCCAAACCCCCTGAAGAATACGCTCACATTGAATGGCTTGGCTATGTTCAGCCGGTGGGACTGGTGGTCTCTGTACCGGCGCTGCTGGAAGCGCAGTGTTATATCAACCAGAACGTCATGGGCCGGCATGCGCAGTTTCTGAATTGTCTTCCCCGTGAGGAATCAGGCGAGATGATTCCTGAAATTCGTGATCTATCGGAATTCACGCAGAAAGTGCTCGAGTGGGAAGCCGAAGATCTGCAGGAGATCCCTGCCCGCGGGGAACTGACGGGCACTATGGCAGCTCTGGAAGTCGTCCTGCCGCAATACCATGAGACCCTCCGGCCCACGCGCGCCGTTGCGAAATTCAAACCGGCGGAAGAGGAAATTCCCTGGATGGTGCTGATTTCGGAACTGCCCACGGGAACGGAGCTGGATGATCCAAGCGAAGCGGACAGCAGTCGGCACTGGCACGCCGCCCCGCAGGCGAAGTTTGAGCGGCTGCTCCGGGAGACGCAGGTTCCCATCGGCCTGCTCTCCAACGGGCGTCAGTTGCGACTGGTCTACGCGCCCCGGGGAGAGACCAGTGGGTATGCCACGTTTAATGTCGATGAAATGATCCAGGTCGCGGGCCGACCGATGTTTGCCGCCCTGTATATGCTGCTCTGCAGCGAGCGGCTGTTTACGCTGGGGGAAAACCAGCGTCTGCCGGCGATTCTGGAAAACAGCCGCAAGTATCAGAATACGGTGTCGACCAAGCTGGCGGAACAGGTGCTGGCGGCGCTGTATGAACTGATGTGGGGTTTTCAGGCTGCCAACGATGCCCGTAAGGGGGAACTGCTCCACGACATTCTGGAAGAGGATCCGAACCACGTCTATGCGGGACTGCTGACCGTCCTGCTGCGGCTGGTGTTTGTGTTGTATGCGGAAGACCGGGACCTGCTCTCCAGCGATCCGCTGTATTCCAATTATTATTCGGTGAGCGGCCTGTTCGATCGGCTGCGTGAGGACGCTGGCCGTTTCCCCGATTCGATGAACCAGCGGCACGGCGCCTGGTCGCAACTGCTCACCCTGTTCCGCCTGGTCTACGAAGGGGGGCAGCACCACGATTTCAAACTCCCTCCCCGCAAAGGCTACCTCTTCGACCCGGAACGCTACCCCTTCCTCGAAGGAAATCAAAAACTAACAACTAACCCCCAACAACTAACAACGATCCCCAGAATTTCGGATGGCGTTGTGTTCAACGTGCTGCAGAACCTGCTGATTCTGGATGGGGAACGGCTCAGCTACCGGACGCTGGACGTCGAACAGATCGGCAGCGTGTATGAAACGGTGATGGGCTTTAACCTGGAAGTCGCCACCGGCAAATCGATTGCCATCAAACCGGTCAAAACGCACGGCGCACCGGCGACAATCGACCTGGAAGCCCTGCTGGAGACTCCGGGCAAAGACCGGGTGAAGTGGCTTAAGGACCAGGCCGATCAGAAGCTGGGGGCCGCGGACGCCAAAGCGCTTAAGGCGGCTGCCTCGATCGATGATTTGCTGCTGGCCCTCGATAAGAAGATTGCCAAAAAGGTGACGCCGCGTGTGGTGCCTGCCGAGGCGATTGTGCTGCAGCCCTCCGATGAACGCCGCCGCAGCGGTTCGCATTACACGCCCCGCTCGCTGACCGAACCGATTGTCCGCACCACACTGGAACCGATTCTGAAACAGCTGTGCGATCCGGAAGCGGAACTGCCGGAAGTCTATGAGCCGACGCGGGCCGATAAGAAACGCTTTACGAAAGGCCAACTGGAGAAACGGGTCGAACAGTCGGAGAAAGCCATTGAACTGGTGCAGGCCGCCCGCGCCGTCGGCACGCCTCACCCCTCCCAGATCCTGGAGTTGAAAGTCTGTGATCCGGCAATGGGGAGTGGTGCGTTTCTGGTGGAGACCTGCCGCCAGTTGGGAGATGAACTGGTCAAGGCCTGGTACGCCCACGATCTGGTGCCGACCGACATTCCCCCCGATGAAGACGAACTGCTGTATGCCCGCCGGCTGGTGGCGCAGCGGTGTCTGTACGGTGTCGATAAGAATGAAATGGCCGTCGACCTGGCCAAGCTGTCGCTCTGGCTGGTGACGCTGGCCAAAGATCATCCCTTTACCTTCCTGGATCACTCTCTGCGTGCCGGCGATTCGCTGGTCGGCCTGACCCGCGAACAGATCATCGGCTTCCACTGGGAACCGAAAAAACAGAAGCGATTTGATGAAGGCCGGATTCAAAAACTGCTCGACCAGGCAACCGCCACCCGGGCGAAAATTCTGAACGCCCGCGAAGACACCCCCTATCGCGACCAGGAACAACGCATGGCGCTGACAGAGGAAGCGTTGAACGTCGTCCGTTTGACCGGCGATGCCTGCGTCAGTGCCTTTTTTGCGGGCAAGAAAAAGAGAGAACGCGAAACCCGCTGCGAGGAACTGTTCGAGCAAGTTTCCGACTGGTACGAAAGCGGCCACGACATCAACAAACGCGGCCCGGTCGCTGCCGCAGCAGCGGAGTTACAACGGGGCGAACACCCACTCTCCCCCTTTCACTGGGAGATTGAATTTCCCGAAGTCTTTTCACGCGTGAATCCTGGGTTTGATGCGTTTGTCGGGAACCCACCATTTGCTGGGAAGAATACTGTTATAAGTGGAAACCGTACAAATTATCTTGACTGGTTAATGGAGTCTCATCCTAAAAGTCACGGTAATGCTGATTTAGTTTCGCATTTCTTTCGGGCTTCGTTCGGTTGGCTTAGAAGCAATGCTACTTTGGGATTAATTGCCACGAATACGATTGGTCAGGGTGATACTCGATCTACTGGACTACGTTGGATCTGCTCAAATAATGGAAATATCTATCATGCTCGACGTCGAGTCAAGTGGCCAGGCTTAGCAGCCGTTATAGTAAGCATTTTGCATATTTATAAAGGCAGCTTCTTTGCCCAAAGAACATTAAACAATGTGACAGTAGAAAATATCACAGCTTTTCTTTTTCATCGAGGTGGAAATGATGATCCTGCGCGGCTGATTACGAATGCAGGAAAGAGTTTTCAAGGTAGTATTGTGTTGGGAATGGGTTTTACCTTTGATGATACAGATTCGAAAGGTATTGCTACACCCGTTTCTGAAATGAAAAGATTGATAAAAGAAAATAGTCGAAATTCAAATTGTATATTTCCATACATAGGCGGTGAGGAAATCAATACAAGTCCTACACATGAAAACCACCGTTTTGTGATAAACTTTGGTGAAAGAACAGAAGAAGAAGCACGGTCTGGTTGGCCAGAGTTAATGAAAATTATAGAAGAAAAAGTAAAACCAGAGCGTCTGGCTCAAAAAGATAAAGGAGCTAAAGAGAAATGGTGGCAATTCATTCGTCCGCGGCCTGAGCTTAAGCTGGCAAGTCAAGGACTCGATCGGGTTTTAGTGACTATATTACATAGTAAAGACCTATCATTTGTTTTTATGCCATCGGAATCCGTATTTTCACATGCGTTAGCTGTTTTTCCACTTTGTGACTATTTCTGGTTTGCGGTTCTACAATCTCGGCCTCATGAGATCTGGGCTCGTTTTTTTGGATCATCGTTGGAAGATAGGTTACGTTATACGCCTTCAGATTGCTTTGAAACTTTTGCCTTTCCAGAACTTTTTAATAGTTGTCAGGAGTCTTGCAACAATTTGGAGAATGCTGGACTCGAATATTATGATTTTCGTGAGGATCTATTAGTTAAAAATAACGAAGGTCTCACAAAAACCTACAACCGGTTCCACGACCCTCACGAAAAATCTCCGGAAATTATCAAGCTGCGCGAGCTGCATGACGAGATGGACCGGGCGGTGCTGCGGGCATATGGCTGGGAGGATCTGGCGGAGTCGGCGACGTGTGAATTTCTGCTGGACTACGAGGAAGAAGAGGACACCGAAGGCGCCAAGAAGTCGAAGAAGAAAAAGCCGTGGCGGCTGCGCTGGCCTGATGAATTCCGCGACGAAGTCCTCGCCCGCCTGCTGGAACTCAACGAACAACGCCACCAGGAAGAACTCCTCACTGGTGTCGGCTCCACCGAGAAGACAAAACCAAAACAGAAAACCAAAACGACACGCAAAAAAAAGAAGAACCCCGACCAGCGCGATCTGTTTTAAAGGCTTGTAAAGGAAAATGTCTTTTTTCAGGTGGTTATGGCAGAAGAAGTCCTGGATGCTTTTGGAAAATGAGTTAAATCATTAGATGAGCAATCAGATCTACAGAAAGGAGGTAGCTGATGAACGATTAAATCAACGCAAACAGCGACACAGATGTGAAATCGCTACAGATCCGGTCAGCTTTCGAAGTGACCGGCAGATAGGGATATAGGCTGCTCTTAGCACGTCTTCTCAATTAATTACAAACGCAAAAAGCAGGCACTACTGGAATCAGAATTAGAAATCTAACCTTGTACAAAAAATTGTTTCAGGAGATTGAATTATGCCCCAGACCCAGTTTCGAGTTGCCAGTTTTAATGTGGAAAATTTGTTTGAACGGCTAAAGGTTTTTAACTTTCAGGATAAGTCGATTGGTGATGACCTGCTGAAGCGAATTGGTGCGTTTCGCAAGATTCTGGAAAAGAGAACGTACACTGCCGCTGACAAAACCAGACTCGTTAAGGAATTTGAGAAAGGTGATCCTGCGAACAATAAACAGCCGTTGAAAAAATATATCAAGATTCGTGAGGATCGCGGTAGTAAGCTGTGGAAGAGGCGGCAAAGAAAAATCGTTGGCGTCAAGGCCTCCGGAATTGGCGATTGTGATTTAACCGTGGAATTTATTAAAGCAAAGTTCTCCAAGGTCGGAAGAGAGAATACAGGTAAGGTGATCCGTAAAGTGAATGCGGACGTTGCCTGTATCGTGGAAGCAGATAATCGACCGGGATTGAAACGCTTTGACACGGATGTTCTCGGTTCCAAATATCGCTATGAGATGTTGCTTGATGGCAACGATCGACGTGGAATTGACGTAGGGTTATACAGTAAATATCCACTCGGAGGAATCTGGACGCACATGTTTGACGGCACCAGCAGGAGTAAAACCTTCAGTCGCGATTGCCCGGAATACGAAGTGATATTACCTAATGGTAAGAGTCTGTACGTGCTCTGTAATCACTTAAAAAGCAAAGGCTATGATTATAGCGGAACAGCAGATGCGCGCAGAAAACGTCAGGCAAAGGCAATTGCGGATATTTTGAAGAAGTATGATTTGAGAAACGACTGGGTGGTGGTCGCCGGGGATTTGAATGATACCCCCAATAGCGGTCCTTTGAAACCGCTGATGGACGTCCGCTATTTATACGATGTACTGGAATTACAATTTCCAAATCATCCCGCAAAACGCTGGACTTACCATTACAACAGCTTTGAGCAGATCGACTATGTACTTGTTTCGAAACCGTTAAAAGATCGTTTCATCAGTGCCGGCGTGGAACGACGTGGCATGTACAAACTGGATCGGCTCACAGCCAGTGATCCGGATATCGATAATGAAACCCAATTCAGCACGGTCACCCGATGGACCAACGCTGCCTCTGACCACGCCCCCGTCCTCGCTGATTTTAGACTTTAAAAGCGAACGGGCAGGTCAAAAATTGTAACCAGTGATCAACGAATCTTTCATTCTATTGGAAGATTCAATGAATGAGTGGAATTTTCAATGATCGGCAACCCCACTTTCTGAATGGGTCACAGCATGAGCCGCAACACCGCATGCGGTGTGCGGTTCATGGATTCATTGTTCGAGTGGCAAATGACTGGTTCTCGACCATACCGGTATCAAGAGTAAATATGACACGGTTGAAAAAACTGGATTGAAAGGAATTAAATGCGATGAATGAATTGATTTTATCATCAGCTGACAAGGGTTTACATGGACAACAGTGGGCTGGTAGAATCGTTCATCGGTGGCATCGCCGTGCTGAGATCTCTTAATGATGGTAATGCGCCGCAGGAAATTAAACGGTCTTGGAGAGTGTTAGATAAAACAGAAAACTATTTTCTGATATCGACTTTACTTACTTTTATATGCTTTTCGACTTTGTGCTACATCGCTAAATAGATTAATCACTCCCAGGGATATGCATGCATGAGTATTTCTTCCATCGAAGTTCGAACGGAGCTTGTTGACGCATTACAGCTCGATCTGATCGGCCCGACTGGTGATTTGGGGGATCCGAGAGAAATTTTGCCGCAGGCCCCTTCTCGCTGGTATCTGACCGGCTTTCTGGTGCCTACGGAAGCTGATGAAGAACAGCGGTGCGATCCGACCAGCAATGATGATCTCGACCAGGCGGCAGAACCGGTCGGGCTAGATGATGATGATACACCAGAGAAGCCTGCAGCGCGACTCTCCTTTCTTCCCAGTAGTATGGGATTGAGCGTACTGATCCCCCCGCAGGTAGAGAATCTCGAAGTCCTGGTGCGGTATGGTGAGTATCTGAGTCAGGAGATTTATGAAGAGGAAGCCGGAACTGGTTCTTCGATGTGGAAGCGACTTCCCCGACAGGAAATCATGCCGCTCTCTATCGGAGGGAAGGAAAAAGGCAATGGTATCGTACCTGTGCCTGAGAGTCGCGGCGTCGAAGTGGTCTGGTCAGTCAGAAGTATTCCAGAAACGGGGGCCGAAGGCGGGCTCCCTGTCGGAACGCGAAGTCTTTCTGTGTTTGTGGTGAATCGCCTCAAGCCAGAGAGTGACGAGAAACGCGATCAGGCTTTCATCTTCCAGGTGGAACTGGAGCTGCGCAGCGAAGTCTCTTTTGTCGCCCGGCCGAATCTGCACAGCCTGGAAAGCGATGACTGGGACGAGCGCGTGGCTGATCTCCAATATCGCGATGCATTTGAGTTTTCTGTGGGACACAGCGTTTCAACAGAATCCCTGGTCGAACAGGATGAGTGCAGGAAGGTGAAAACCACCTGGCTGCCTACAGCGGAAGTCGAACGCGTCGCGCCGGCCAAAAAAGAGGGGGTGACCCTTGATATGGGGTTGCTCTCTGTCTTACGCGATGCCGCTGATGCCCAGGCCCAACTGGGACAGTTTGTGATTTCCTATAAGGAATGGATCAAGAATCAGGGAACATCCCTCGACAGGTTGTCGACACACCGCAGGGAAACGGCACAGGAACTGTTACATCGCGCAAATCTCGCTGCGGATCGAATTCAATCGGGAATTGACCTGCTGGCAGATCCACAATGCCTGGAAGCGTTTCGTATCGCAAATAAAGCCATGGCAGCCCAGGGACGTCGTCGACTGGCTTTACAGTGGAATAAAGCTCCCGAAGAGATCACTCCTGAGTGGCGTCCTTTTCAATTGGCATTTATTTTGATGAACTTGCGCGGGATTGCCGATCCTGTCAGCGACGATCGTGAACTGGTCGATTTGCTGTTCTTCCCGACCGGTGGTGGAAAGACTGAAGCATACCTGGGGCTCGCAGCGTTCACGCTCGTGTTGAGACGCCTCCGGAACCCGGGCCTTTCCTCCGCAGGGTTAAGCGTGCTGATGCGTTATACGCTGCGTCTGCTGACACTCGATCAGCTGGGACGTGCAGCAGCGTTGATCTGCGCATTGGAATTGGAACGTCAACAGGATGTAGAAAAACTGGGCGAGTGGCCCTTTGAGATCGGTTTATGGGTCGGGAAAGCGGCGACTCCCAACCGGATGGGCTCTAAACGAGATACCGATCCTCATTCAGCACGCCGGAAAACCATTGCCTTTCAGAACAACGACAAAAAGCCGTCCCCAATTCCTCTGGAAGAGTGCCCCTGGTGTGGCACGAAGTTCAAAGCGACTTCATTTCAACTGTTGCCCTATGCTGACGAGCCAACGGACTTGCGCGTTACCTGTTTCAATCGCCTCTGCGACTTTTCACAGGGAAACAGCCTGCCGATCCTTTCGGTGGATGAGCCGATTTACCGACGGCTGCCCTGCTTCATGATTGCCACTGTTGACAAATTTGCTGCCATGCCCTGGACCGGTGAAGTGGGAGGCTTCTTTGGACGTGTCGACCGGGCGGATTCAGCTGGTTTTTATGGTCCCTGTAACCCCACGGAGGGCGTTCCCTTGCCGGTTGATCGTCTTCCTCCGCCGGACCTGGTAATCCAGGACGAGTTGCATCTGATCTCAGGGCCCCTGGGAACCTTGGTGGGACTTTATGAGACTGCCTTGGATGAATTATCGGCAATTGAAATCAACGGCAAAACGGTTCATCCTAAGATCATCGCTTCGACTGCCACGGTCCGCCGCGCCCAGAGCCAGATCCGCGCTCTGTTTAATCGACGTGATGTCGATGTGTTTCCTCCGCCGGGTCCGGATATTCGCGATTCATTTTTTGCGGAAACCCATTCGACAGAGAAAAGCAATGCACGTAAATACGTAGGAATTGCTGCTCAGGGGCGGAGTCCTAAGGTAATTCTGTTGCGAGTCTATATGGCATTGCTGGGGGCGGCTCAGAAAGCATATTCTGAAGCCGGTGGAAAGAAGAATGATGAGAATCCCGCAGATCCCTACATGACACTATTAGGCTACTTCAACAGTTTGCGTGAGCTGGGAGGGGCGCGGCGACTGATCGAAGATGATGTCAGAACGCAGCTGACGGGACGTGGTTCTCGAAAACGGATCGGGGAAACGGAAGGTTTGTTTCTTGATAGAACCATCGCGTATGAGCCAGTCGAGCTGACCAGTCGCGTTTCGACAGATAAGGTTTCAGAGGCGAAACGCAGGCTGTCCCAGCTGTTTAAAGAAAAGGATCATGTGGATGTGGCCATCGCAACAAACATGATTTCTGTCGGGTTGGATATTACGCGACTTGGACTGATGGTCTGTTTCGGACAGCCGAAAACCAGTGCGGAATATATTCAGGCGACCAGTCGTGTGGGACGTGATGTTGATCGACCGGGTCTGGTGGTGACCATTCTCAACATTCACCGACCTCGAGACCGTTCACATTACGAACGATTCACTGCATTCCATGAAACGTTTTATCGAAGTGTCGAAGCGACCAGTGTAACCCCCTTCTCCCCCAGGGCGCTGGACAGAGGACTGGCGGGGACTTTGCTTGCGTTGGCACGTCTGGGAAATTCGGTAATGACTCCACCGCGCGGTGCTCTGGAAATTCTCAATGAACGGACCCGATTAGACTTCGCTGTTGATCTGCTGGCTGAACGTGCTCTGGAGACTCACAATAACAGATCTTCAGACGGTGCGAAGCAGTTACAGTTAAAAGTGCACGATCAATGTAAAGATTTACTTGATGAGTGGAGTAGAATTGCCAAAGAGCTTCACGATGTGGGAGGAGCCCTTCAGTACCAGACTGAAATCGGAGGGGCGCAGAGACTGCTCTACGAGTTTTTGAATACTGAACTGAAGACGTTACCAGCGCGACATAAAAAATTTCGGGCCAATCGTTCCATGCGTGACGTTGAACCCAGTGTGAACCTCTGGTTAAAGACCATTGATGGCGTCGATATTGATGAAGAGGAGCAAGATTCATGAGTCGACGTCAGCAGAAGAAAGCACATGGGCAAATACGTCAAAGCCAGTTGATCACGTCATTTGGTCCCGGAGCGATGATGGATTTGCCTGATCACTCGGTTCTGATCAGTGGTCTGGAGGCCTGGTCGACGGGAGGCGAAGAGATCATTGAACCCCGGTTGACAGACAAATTGAAAGAATTATTTGATCCCCCCCTGCAAACTTTGCGACTTCACAGCCCTCCACCAGATTCGGAAGACCCGACAGCGCCCCAGACCGGGATCACAGCCTGGCAGTTTCCTGAATGGTTCATTACACAAGATGTTGACCGAGAGGCCAGCCAGGGGGCAGTCAGAGCCAGGATGCTTGTTCCTCGTCGAATGCTGACGAAGGGGAAATTCATTGATGAGAACAGAAAAAAACGCAGTGTTGTTCCGATCCGTTTCGTAAGAGCATGTCGAAGTGGGCACATTGGAGATATTGACTGGTACACCTTCGCTCACTTTCACGAAACTGATTGCCGTCGTCCCTTGTGGATTGAGGAGGTCGGAACGAGTGGGGACATTACAGAAGTTTATGTTCGCTGTGAATGTGGTAGTCGCAGGCCACTCACTGAAGCAGTAGGGTTTTCGACGGGGGCGCTCGGACATTGTGACGGAGCTCGACCCTGGTTGGGACCTTATGCGCGGGAACAATGTAATGAGCTGAACCGTTTGCTGATTCGCCAGGCGAGTAATGCTTATTTTTCCCAGCTCATGAGTGTAATTTCATTGCCCGATCGTAATGAGAATCTACATGAAGCTGTTAAGTCGGCCTGGGACTTTATTGGTGAAGTCGAAGATACAGATATGCTCAAATATGAGCGAAAAAAGTCGAAGGTCTATGCTCTGCTGGAGGGCTTCCGGGATGAGGAAGTCTTTGCAGAGGTCAAGGTGATCAGGGGAGAGACTCCTCAGATTCCCAAATCAGTCAAGCAGGCCGAGATGGAAACGCTAATTGCCAGCAAGGACGAATTGGGGGATGACAAACCGGACGGTAATTTCTTTGCCAGAACTTTACCACGCGAAGTCTGGGATCAACCATGGATGAACAGAGTGGAACGAGTCGTGCTGGTTCATCGACTGCGCGAGGTCATGGCTCAGGTTGGATTTACCCGTTTTGAGGCTGTATCACCCGATATTGATGGCGAGCTGGAAATAGGGGTCCGCAGGGCAGCCCTGGCGAGAGAGATTACCTGGTTGCCGGCTGTGGAAAACCGTGGTGAGGGCATATTTATCCAATTCAGATCAGATGCGGTTGAAAAATGGGTTGTTCGGGAAGATGTGATTGCGAGAGGGGATCGTTTGCTGGCTGGTTATGATGCCTGGAAAGCAGAGCATCATGGCGCGACAAAGAAATTTGTTGAGACGGGGGGCTTACTCCCCTATGTATTATTTCATTCGTTTTCGCATATGCTGGTAACTGCGGTTTCGTTGGAGTGTGGTTACCCTGCCAGTTCCATTAGAGAGCGTATCTACTCGATACCTGATGTTGGTTATGGAATCCTGCTTTATACTGGCACATCTGACGCGGAGGGAACCCTGGGGGGACTGGTTCAGGTAGGGAGAAAAATACATGAGCATATTCGAAACGCACTCGAAATGGGGGAACTCTGCTCTAATGACCCTGTCTGTGCTCAGCATCAGCCTGCTAATATGCATGAACGGCGCTTTCTCCACGGCGCTGCCTGCCATGGATGTCTTTTGATTTCGGAAACATCGTGTGAACAACACAATGAGTTTCTGGATCGCGCTTTAGTAGTGCCTACGGTGGACAATCTGGGGATCGAATTTTTCAAGATGGCTGCTGAATGAATAATGCCTTTATCAAACTCGGTAACACTGACCTTGAGACGCTTGCTGCTTATTTGCGTTCAGGTCGAGTGGCGGCTCCTTATACGAGCCTGCAGTTGACGCGTATTCTTCCGACTGGTTTAAGCAGTGAGGTCCTGGATGGGTTGGTTTACTATGATAGTCTTGGGTTTTCCGCGGCTCAAATAGCGACTGTTTTGGAACTGGTCGAACAGGATCGAAAAAATGGTCGTACGGACGAACTGCCGATCGACCTGGTTACTTCCGGACCAGAGGCGCCGGGAATTACCAATCGGGATACCTCTGTTGTTGTTCGCGAACTATTTGCACACGCGAGGCAGTCCGTTCTGGTCGTGGGATATGCAGTGTATCAGGGACAACGGGTATTTGAGGCACTGGCTAAAAGGATGGAAGAAAATCCGGATCTGGATGTCAATTTTTTCCTCAACATCTCCAGACCAGATCGTGACGAAACGTCCTCTGAGATAATCATATCTCAGTTCAAACAGCGGTTTAAGCAAACACAATGGCCTGGTAACTGTCGTCTACCGAACGTGTATTATGACCCGCGTTCAGTAGCGGATGATGCACCAGTCCGCTCCTCTCTGCATGCAAAATGTATTGTTGTCGATCTGGAACATGTCTTCGTTTCCTCTGCCAACTTCACAGAGGCCGGCCAGCAACGAAACATCGAAGTGGGATTGAATATCAAAAGCGAATGGTTAGCAGAACGGCTGGTTAAGCACTTTCTCCATTTGCAGGCCGAGGGGCTTTTGGTCAAAGCATTTTAAGAAGGCGCGATCTAAGCAGATTATTTACCTGCTTTTAGTGTTTGTTTTTATGTCCTAGTACTCTTTAAGGGAGATGGAGCAGATCGTGGTAAGCATAAAGTGTTATGGCGAAGATGAATTGACACTGGCTGCGGTTACTAAGTATTTACCCGGTCTATTGGATGAACTTGGTGATCAAACTGATCCTGACAAATGTCTGGTTTTCTATCGTCCGAGTTTTGGACGAAGTGGAGGGATTTCAGGATCATCGTTTGGTGAATTTGACGCAATTCTCGCAACTCACGAGTGTATTTATCTTATTGAGTCGAAGTGGATTCGCTCAGGAAATCCCGAAAAGAGAATCCCCCTAAAGCCTAATCAGGTACTTCGACATGAAATCTTTGAATGGATTAAAAACAAGTGGAAAGAAGTACAAACTTGGAGAGATTTTAAGAAAAAACATTCGACTGGGTTTGAAAATGCCTTTCATTCAAAACCTCTGGCATCAAATGGTGCTGTGTAGGCAAGCAATCTAGAAGCAGTTCTTAACCAACTCTGCGGCCATTCTTATCAGTGTGAATCTCCTGGTACGATTGAGCATATACTTCTTGTTTTCTGCAAAAAAGGAGAGCAGCAACCGGGTACTCAGAGTCGGGGATCCATCAATTTTAGATTAGTCCCTTTTCAACTTTCTGAAGTCGATATGGATAAGATATTTGAGTTAAATATCTAATGTAGTAAAGGTGGTTTTGTGGTAAAAGATAAGAGCGTACAACTGGAAATTAATGCCAAAGACCTTCATGCGGTTGGTTACCGGACAGAGGATGCGTTTCTCGTGAAAGAGGGGAGCCTGGTCCGAAAGGATATTAATTATGCTACTTCTGATCGAGCTAATCAGATTCGGGACGAATTGCTCGCAGAAGGTGTCTTAGAGCCTGAAGGGGATCAACTTCGTTTTACCAAAGATTATCCGTTTTCTTCTCCTAGTCGCGCGGCAATGGTTGTTTTAGGCCGAAATGCGAATGGTTGGGATGAATGGAGAACGCCGGAAGGGATTTTGATGAGTAAGGCGATGAGTGTGTCCCGAGACAGTGATACCCCTCTGTTGACTGAGGATCAAAAGCAAAAGATTCTGGAAAAATATCAGCAATTGTTATCTCAAAATCAATTAGCAACTGAGCAGCAATATAGTCAGGAGTATGCTCGTTTCCGCGAGCGTTTTGGTCCTCAAGTCCTGGCTGGCCTAGATGGGGAAGCACTACTCAATCTATTGCAAGATCCGGGAAATCGTGACGGATTGATTTACTGGCTCGAATTCAAGAATGATGAAGAATTTGAAACCCGACGCTATGGAGGGATTGCAGGTGGCAGTGCGCTCAAGTATCGGGTTTTTAAACGCAAAGAAACCGGTCACTGGCAGGCGGCAGATAAGTCGAACTATCCCCATGATATTTCCATTGAGGAAGCAATTGAGATCGCTCGTTCACATCGAGATCAGCTTTTACAAGGTGTCGAAATTCTGGAAGCCTTTCCGGAAAATGCCTCGGATGAAGATTATGCGTTACTTCAAGACCAGATGGACGAATTAGCTCCTGATGTGAGCCGTCTGGGATGGGGGCACAAGTATTTCAGTCTGTTATTTCCTGACAAACTGGATGACTTTCAATCTCCGGACTGGCAGCGGTTTTATATACTGAAGTTATTGCAGCTCCCGCCTGAAGGAAATGGAAGATATATCAATGCTTGTCGCTTTGTCCCCGCCTCACGTGAAGTGGGAATACCGATCGTCAATTATAGTCGGATTTTAAATGCTCTGTATGGAGATTTGCATCGATACTGGAGAGTGGGGACGACTGGAGGAAAAACACAGATAGACTATTGGCCGATGATGAAGGATACGGGATGTATTGCGATTGGTTGGCCGAAATTAGGGAATCTTTCCTGGGTTGACGTTAAAACTGAATCGCGGAGTAAACTCAAAAAACTCATCCATGAGAAATATCCCAATAATTCAAGTGCTGAAGGAAGAGCGACTACTGAAGTTACCAACTTTGTGGCGAGATTGAATGAAGGTGATTTCGTCTGGGCGGCAAATGGTTCTACGATCCTGGGGGTAGGTCGTGTGACTGGGGAATATCGCTTTAATCCAAAGGATGAGTTCCCTCATCAGCGGCCTGTTGAATGGTTGAATCTCGATGAATGGAAGATGCCGGTGAATGAGGGACTCCAGTCTACCTTTCGCGAGATTAAGAAGCATTCAATTAATATTTTGGAAACGGAGCGAAGGATTCAATCGAGTAAATCGGTCGTTAAACAGATCGGAAAAGGATCTGGAAAGAAAGTAGTTCTGACAGGAGTTCCTGGGCGGATTCAGTCCATTCTGGAACGCAAGGGGCAGGTGATTCTGTATGGGCCGCCGGGCACAGGCAAGACTTACTGGGCAGAACAGACAGCGCGGGACCTTGCGGCAATTTCCGCTTTGGGAAAGAGATATGAGGTTCTGGATGAATCTGAAAAAAGAGTCATATTGGGTGATGATCGTACAACAGGAATGATGCGTTTCTGTTGTTTTCATCCTGCTTATGGATATGAGGACTTCCTGGAAGGCTATCGTCCCGAATCAGTTGATGGGCAGGTATCTTTTACACTTCGGGATGGTGTGTTTAAGCAGTTATGCAAAGATGCTGCTCAAAATCCTGAGAAGAATTTTTACTTAATTATTGATGAAATTAATCGAGGGGATATCCCACGTATCTTTGGCGAGTTGTTAACAATTCTGGAAAAGGATAAGCGCACAAAACGGATTATCCTTCTGGTCAGTCAGGAGAGTTTCACCGTTCCCGAAAATGTGTTTCTGATTGGGACAATGAATACTGCAGATCGCTCCATCTCTCTCCTGGATGCTGCCCTGCGCCGCAGATTTGGATTTTATGAAATGATGCCTGATGGAAGTGTATTAAAAGATACATCCATCTCTGGAATTCCACTGCGTGCCTGGTTCGATTCGTTCAATACTCGAATCCGTGAATATGTGGGGCGAGATGCCCGCAATCTGCAGATCGGGCATTCCTATCTGATGCAATCAGGGAGTCCAATTAAGAGTGTGGCTGCTTTGAAACGAATTATTCGGGACGATTTGATCCCTCTGCTGGAAGAATATTGTTATGAGGATTATTCTACCCTTGCCATAATCCTGGGAAATCAGATTGTGGATGAAGCCGGCCAGCGTATTCGTCAGGAGCTGTTTGAAGAAGGACAGGAAACTGCCCTGGTGCAGGCTCTGCTGTCTCCCTGCCCAGAGATTTCTGCTTCTTCAGAGGCAATGTCGTCGGAGGCATCTCAACTGAGTGATGAAACGGACGAGGAAGAGGATGAAACAGAGGAACTGAAGCCATGAGCCAGGATCTTGTGACAATTACATTATCAGAATGGGAAACGCTGACACCCGAAAACTACCCTGCTCTGGCTGGAATTTCTTTTGATCTTTCAATCGAAAGCCGACGTGTGGTTAATGACCTGAATTCAAGTCAGAAGCTCAAGCTAACGGAATTACGAGATGGAATTGAGATTTCGTCCTTTTCCCATGTGGGACGAATTCGTGTCGGTCAGCTTCAGATCACTATTTTACCCAAATTGAAAACTTCATCTTTACTGCGTCTACTGCGGTATGCATTTGGATTCCGCCGCCTAAATCTGATTTCCGAGTCGGCTCATCTTTACGACCGGTGTGGATTTGAAGATCTGCTGATCAGCCAGCTGAATGCGGAAGCTCAGGAACTGATTTCGCGCGGTCTACGGAAGAGTTATGTCCGTGTGGACGATCGCCTGGCTTCTCCCCGGGGCAGGATCGATATCAACCGGCTCGCGCTGGATGGTGGGACAATTACAGCCACTTTAGCATGCCAGCATTATCCTCGTGTTGAAGATACATTCATTAATCAGCTGTTGATGGCTGGGCTTCGTTTTGCCGGTCGCCTGGCCAGTCTGGTTGATTTGCGGCGTGAGTGCCGAAAACTGGCTTCTCTGATGGAAGGGCAGGTTTCAGCGGTCAAACTTGATTCGAATATATTTGACCGGTATGAACGTGAAAGAAATCGTCTGACGGCAGCTTATCATCCTGCCGTATCGATTATACGCCTGCTTTTTGAAGGGCAAGGCATCGCACTTGAAGGACGACAGAATACACAACTTCTTCACGGTTTCATGTTTGACATGAATACGTTTTTTCAGACATTACTTTCCCGGTTTCTGTCAGACAACCTAAGTGATTACACAGTACGTGATGAACATGGTTTGAAGGGCATGATGCGGTATCATCCAGGTTTCAACCCACAAGGCAAGCCTGCGCCGACACCGCGTCCAGATTATGCCATTATGAGTCAGAATCAGGTTGTGACGCTGCTTGATGCTAAGTATCGCGACCTCTGGGAGAAACCCCTTCCCAGTAAAATGTTATATCAGCTTGTTATTTATGCCATCAGTCAGACAGAAAGTCCGCGGAGTGCGATTCTTTATCCCACGACAGACGCTTTAGCGAAAGAATCACGGATTAATGTGAGTGATCCCGTTTTTGGTAAACACATGGGACAAGTCTGTCTGAGGCCGGTGAATTTGAATCGGATTGAAGAACTTGTTTCAGCTGAAACTGCTGCCGCAAGGAGAGAGAGGGCGGCAATGGCATCCAGGCTTGTATTTGTTGAGTGAGGAAATAGAGAGTGTTTAACTACTTTTAATCAAGGTTATTGTGTTACTGATTGAGATCTTACAGTATAAAGCCATTCGCTTGAAAAATAATGTTTAAGGACGAGAAAAGTTTTACATAGAAACTTTCTCAAATATTTTGTTTAATCTCATCGCCAACTTTTAGCCAATCATTTGAAATTGGATTTAAGGCCAGGGGATTATGGAGTAAAAGGAAATCTTCACCTAATGAATCATCTCTTTTTCTATTCCAGACACTAGTATTTGAGTAAATAATAGCACTGATTCCCTCATATTTTTTATCTTCAAATACTGTTGTAGTAACAGTTGATTTACTTTTTTTAATAATTTCAGGACGATGCTCTATCTCCCAATTTGTCAATTTTTTTTCTTTAAGGCTGTATACGGCAATGTTAGCACCCAGAGGGTACACTGATTTTTCAATGATTGAAGGTCTGCTTGTTATCTGAGCATGCGAGATCTTATTCCCATTTACTGCAATGATATAAGGAGCAGAGTGTGAAATTGTACCTTCTTCAAGGTACTTTAAGTATTTGCCGAATTTAGTTTCAATTGCATTTCTTAATCTAAAAATCACTTGTTCTTCTGGAACTTCTTCAGCTATTCCGTTTCTCGCTGGAGGGGGAACAGCATCAGGGCCCTCTCCATTAGTGGGGGCAATCGCTTCAACCCAAATTGAACTTTCATTATTCTTAACGCAAAGATCAGGACCAGAATCTTCTGAACTAAGATCCATTCCAGTATTTTTTAATGCACAAGCTAAGTACATTTCCCAGTAACGTCTATGGAATTGCTTGCCTATTTCATTAATGAAATGAGAATCTGCGAGAGTGTGGAATTGTGACCAAAGCAAATTAATATAATCGCGAATCTCTTCGTAATCAGGGGAATCACGTATTGAAAGAAATTCTTCATCATGAGGCTTTTTAGCACCAAAAATATCATTCATGTCTATAACGTTTTCTATCAATGATCCGATGATTTTTTTAAGAGAGTCGGCACAGTTAATATTTTATACGATGTATTTAGAAAGATGAACTACAACGTTCTCTTAAAAGTGTGATTTGCAAATGAGCTAGAATGGTATTTTTAATAATAAGTGTTCTCATACCAATACAATAGAAATATAAGCCATGAAAAAACGTCCGGATAGTATTTTTAAGTACGAATCATTTACCCCCCTTTCCTTAAAAAACTTACAGTCTCATTCTATATACTTTGGAGCCCCTAAAGATTTTAATGACCCCTATGATTGTGCAATCCCAACGTCACTTGCTGAGCCAACAGACGAAGATATTGAGAATCTTAAATCAAAGCTAGCTGATGACCCAACTGTACCTCCACTTCATCAAGAACAATTAAAGAGTTTCCCAATAGAGAAGATTAGACTGCAGTTATTAAAAGGGATTGAGTCTAGCTTAAACAAAGAACGCGATATGATCTTATCGTCTCGAGGTATCTCATGTTTTTCAGCGAAAAATGATAACCTACTAATGTGGTCTCATTATGCAGATAAATATCGAGGGTATTGTATGGAGTTCAGTACTAAATATGAGCCTTTTAGTTTTGCTCATCATGTTAAGTATACTAATGAAATTCCTCAGATTAGCATGAAAGAAATGTCGCAAGTAATCTGTAATGAAAAAAATGAAAATAATAACGAGGTTTTGAGACGTCTTTTTTGTATTAAATCATTGTCGTGGGAATATGAAGAAGAGTGGAGAGTCATTAGAAAAGATGCAAACATTACTTGTGAATATGATCCAAAAGCATTGCAAGCAGTCTATTTGGGCCCAGATATGGAAGATCAAATTGTTGAAATCATGTGTTTAATCCTTAAAAATCAAAATCAAAATGTAAGAATATTTAAAGGGGAATTAAGCAGTACACAGTTTCGAGTTGAGTTTAAAAATGAACTTAATTAGCTACCAGTGATTCAATAATAAGAATTCCTATTTACCTATTGTTCAAGGATGTTTGATTACATAATTAAGCTCGAAAAGCTTGTTTCCAACTGATCACAAAAATGATCACAACTCCCGTCGCCGCGCGGTCTTCAAGTGGCTTTTGCGAGCTATTCAACAAATAACCTCAAATGCAATCAAATAAAGGTGTCAGGAACCTTTGTTTGACTTTCGGGGTCTTCCTCTTGGTTTTACGGTACTTTCGAGACCGAGTTTTTTGATGATTTGTGCTGTCCACTCTGTGTTACCGAAGGGACTTCCGCGTTGGATAGTGCGTTGTAGTGCTTCCTGTTCCCGATCGGCTAGCGGCTGATTGACATGCGACAACCAACCCTGCTTTCGTCGCAGTGACCAGGGAGATAACAATTGCCTTTGATCTGAAGCTCCTTGTTTCCAGTGATAGAGACTTCCCCATTGCCAGTCTTCTGCCTTTTGAACCAAATTTGCTGTTAAGGCATTGCGTTCGACATAACGGCACACCGTATAGAAGTGCTCATTATTCTGAATCGGGAACGATTTGAAACGGCCTTGATAAACATGACCAGAGCCGGTGCTCTGCCGATGGGCGTGCCAGCGTTGGGTGTGTGTTAGAGTGAGCCAACCTGTAAAGCGAGAAAGCTGCCCGTCTTCACTTGAAGTCAATTAAAAGGGTTCCTGACACCTTTATCTTGTCGAATTATTTATCTTCAGCTATGGATGAAATACAATGTGCAACTTCATCATTTATAAAAGAATCATCTCCGATGATGGCGATTTGCTCATTTGATCCATTATCTGCAGGGAAGTATCTCAGAATTGCCATATTACGATTATTGAGTAGAGTGTTTGCTGCCAAATCATAATTATATCCAAATGATGATTTCGTATTTGTCGAAATCCATTTTTCAATCTCGGGGGTAACATACTTGAGCTTCATATCAGTAAGCAAGATCATACTGATACCCCAATTGAGTATTAAGTCCGTTGAGTCACCAGAAGAAATATTTTCAAGATTAACTACTGCGGCAAGCCGACTCATTCCCTTATCATTAAATATTTCAAAATAATTTGTGTCAAGATGTTGTAAATCTCGTATATTCCAGAAAATTCCTTTTTTACTACGGTACTTAGATGCTTTTTCTAATTCACTTACAGTGATTAGGTAATGTGATTTTTGAGAACATTTAAGTATACTTTGTAGATATGACAATGCCGTTAGCTTGGGATTGGGATCACTATCGTATTTTTCTTCTGATCTTAATTGCCATTTTTTAATTACAAGTGAATTGGCAAGCTCAGCATCAAAGATAAAACGATGTTTGTGTCTGGGAGTCCCTTTTTTTAAGACTTCCATTTTTCAATCTCCTGGAAACGCTCCAAAAAAGTGATGCTGTTTCAATTTTTCGAAAGCTGGACCAGCATTAAAATGCCACCTTTGATCACCGCGACCTCCTTGATTAAATGTAGCGGGTTTGTCTAGTCGAATATGGATTTTATTTCCACTGCTGTTGATAAACTCATAAAGTTTAACATTGCGAGAATCAAGACCAAATCGAGTCCCGTCTGGTGTATTAGGCTTAATTGTTCTTAAAGGTTGCGCACTTTTGGGAATTCCATTGGCATCTTTTGCTTTATTAAAGGCCTCTCTCATAGAACTTGAATTGGTGTCAAGCTTACAAGTATTATGCGCTAAAACCGGTGGCCCGCGATACCCATTGGCGGCGACGAAGTAGTTATGGGGGCCTTTGACTTCAACGTTGTAGACGGTGATGCCTTCGGGATGAGGTTCGTAGCGGGTGGATTTGACGGTGATGAAGTGGCCGTTGGCGCCCTGGAGCTTTGTGCCGGGTTTCAGATGTTTGGCTTCGACATATTCGTTGGTTGCCGAGGACCAGAAGGGGTGCTCGTTCGTGGTCTTGATGGTTTGTGTGGTGCCATTCTCGCCTTCGAATTCCAGAATCCGCAAGTGATCGACTTGTCGTTTGAAGGTTTGGGTGACGGTCTTCTGTTCGCGCTGTCCCGTTTCATGGTTGAAGGCCATGATGGCATCGCCGACTTGATAATCGGCAACCGATTTGAGTTTGAACTGTGGTTGCTTTATTGATGGTGATTTCTCGCTTTGAGAAATCGCTGCGACTGTGGACTGCTCGATTGATTGGCCGATGCCCAACTTGAACAGACAAAAGCCACCTGCTGCAAAGCAGAGCAAAATCGTAAACAATCGCATCACAAACGACAGCGATTGGGTCTGATTAGTATTCCGTTTCACCTGATTCTCTCCCCTCTCAGAGTTACGGCTTAGAAAGTAGTTTTTAGGTGTATTTACTGTTAGGATTTGGTGACTTTAGGTCTTCTGAAAAGGTAACCCGAGACTTGGTTATCCTGGAGAATCAGTAGAGAAAAAATTCTGACACCGTTTTACTTCCTTTGTGTTATCTGCTTTCTTTTGAAATCTGATTCAATATTCTTCTTGCTTCATCGCGGATTTCTTTACTTTCTGAGTTACTGGATAATTTTTTCAGGAATTCTACCCATTCTTTGGACTCGTTTCCGAGTTTTTCTAAAGCGATGATAAAAGAATATTGAGCGTCAAAGCTTTTTTCAAAAAAACCTTTGGAATTAGACTCAACACTATGTGAGTTCTCTTGCGAAATAGCTTTTTTAAGAAAATCAAAGAGACATTTAAAAGCTGATTTTTTATCTGCGATAGGATGTCCATTTGTAATATAATCTGCAAATGGTAATGCAACTTTATAATCCTGATCACCAGAAATCCAGATTAAACATGAGTGCTCAATACTATCAACCCATTTTTCGATATGGGCAATATCTGCATTATCAATTATGGCATTTCTTTGTAAAGGACCATTTGCAGAAAGTGCAAGTCTTCTTATTGTATGGCATGTATTCCAAAGGCAATAAATAATTTCTAATTGATCATTTTGTGGGAATGTAGATTCTACAGAGTAATAAATGATTGCTTCAAAAAATTCTTGTGCATCACGGTCTGAAAATCCTTGATATGGTCGAAATGAATCTAGTAGACCCAAGCTAACACTACTGCCTTGTCCTGAGTGCTTTCTTATTATTTCTTTTGCTTGATTTATACTATTCATTTGAAATTATTGAATTCTCTTTATGGAAGTATTTATTTTAAGATGATATCGATAATAGCACTAGGGTCTATACCTTTTGTAATTAAGATTTCGAATGCTTCTTCAGTATTTTTTATATCATGAGGTCTATTCAATTTTTGAATTACATTTTCATGATGGACAATCCCACTTCCTGATTTAAGAAGTTTTTTTACATCAATTTCAGCTATCCCAGAAGGTCCTAAAAACTTTCTCGCACCTTCCAGACTTTCTGCCGCAGAAATATACTTAGTTGGATACCCTTGTACGTGCTCTTCGATACTACCACCAATCCCTTTAGGGAGAATACGTCTACCTTGATTAAAGTTCTCTAGATCATCTGGTGACAAGGCTCTAAATACTGAATCCCCACATGTATTATGCGCCAAAACAGGCGGCCCACGATAGCCATTGGCGGCGACGAAGTAGTTATGTGGGCCTTTGACTTCGACGTTGTAGACGGTGATGCCTTCGTGATGAGGTTCGTAGCGGGTGGATTTGACGGTGATAAAGTGTCCGTTGGCACCCTGGAGTTTGGTGCCGGGCTTTAAGTGTTTGGCTTCAACATATTCGTTGGCTGCTGAGGGCCAGAAGGGGTGCTCGTTCGTGGTCTTGATGGTTTGCGTCGAGCCATCCTCGCCTTTGACTTCCAGAATCTGTAGATGATCGACTTGTCGTTTGAAGGTTTAGGTGACGGTCTTCTGTTCCCGCTGTCCCGTTTCATGATTGAAGGCCATGATCTTGTTGCCCACCTTGAAATCGGCTACCGATTTGAGATTGAACTGTGGTTGCTCCAGAGGCGGTGATTTCTCGCTTTGAGAAACCGCGGCGACCGCGGGCTACTCGATTGATTGGTCGATGCCCGACTTGAACAGACAAAAGCCACCTGCTGCAAAGCAGAGCAATATCGAAAACAGTCGCATCACGAACGACAGCGGTTGAGACTGATTGGTATTCTGTTTCACTTTTATTCTCTCCGCTCTCAGTAGTACGATTTAGAAAATAGCTTTTAGATGTAGTTACTATTAGGAGTTACTGGCTTTAGATTCTCTGAATAAGGTGACCTAAGACTTGGTTATCTTGAGGAATTAGTCGAAAAAAGTTGCTGACACTTTTTTTCTTCTTTAGATAGCCTATTATTCTGAATCTGTTCCTTCCAGTAATATTAATTTCAAGAGTTTTTGTTCTATTTCATCTGGATGAATGTCTCGGTTAGCAATAATTTCATCACACTGAGAAGAAAGATAATAGTCGAGTTGGAATAATCCGAGAAATATTCCTATCTCCCAACCCAAAAATGATGGAGTGATTTTATTAGGATGACTTTTTAAGTTAAAACAAGTAAAATCATTACGTCGTTTTCTTTCTTCCAGCGATAATTCTTTAAGAGGATGATGAATCATTCCTTTTTTCACATGACAAATGCCTCTGGCAGTAGCAAGTGGAGGCGTTCCATGCCGAAATAACAAATCATCTTTAGTCCAAGAAATTTGGTATTTGTAGTAATCAACAGGATGACTCCAAATAAAATTAATTATTTTTCGTTCTACACAATGGTTTGACAATTTCTTTTTCAATTGAGACTTATATTTTTTGTGTGAATTTGAAATGTTAAATCCTAGAAAAGACCAGACATATTTTGACAATTCTAAATTTAGATCTGTTTTTTCTAGTAAAAGCCAATCTTTTAAATCGTTAACAATGATTTCTGGTGAGAAGGAATCGCAAGTATTTGATACTATTTCCAAAGTATGCTTTATGGCATCTAATAATTCAGTAAAATCTAATATATAAAAACTAAATTCCGCATGGTCGGTTAGCATGGTTCAATGGTGCTCGTATGTGAGATACTAGGAACCGAAAATTGAGTTCCTCCTCCCTATAGGCTGGAACACATCGGTAATGGCATATTTCAATCGTGATATTGATCAAACCAGATAGAAACGATCGAAGTAGTTAACTAATCGGTTGTGGCATCAGCACGTTGGGCTCTGGTTTTTCTTCGGGGGTTTCTTCGGCCAGGACGGTTTCGCAGAAGAATTTCAGTAATTGTTTGAAATCTTCGTTGTCGACGCTTTCTGCCAGTTCTTCGGCACGTGCTCGTGATTTGTCGACGAGCGCTTCCGCTTTTGTGAAAACGTCGCAGTCCTGGTATATTTTGCGTAAGCGTGACACTTTTATTTCCCTGATATGTGGTTAATATTTATTAATCAAAAGTTGATACTTTACCAATATCAAATTGTTGAACAAACTTGACGAGCCTCTCCCATAATTCTGGAGATATGGTCGATTCTGCCATAAAAGTGATATCAATTGGCCTTAGCACACCATTAACTATACCAGATTCATCTGAAATCTGGAATGAGTATGCAGGTCCATATTGCTTCGCATTTCTCTCAAGTGTTCGAAGAATTTTTGATTTATCTTTTTCATCAAAATCCATTTTTTCTAACAGAACCCTAGCATTATTTGCGCGATCTAATAATGCATCACTTGATAAGAGCTTGGCAGAAGAAAATTCATTTTCAATTAATTCAAAGATGGCCAAAACATCTAATTGGTGATTACTATTACGGTCAATATCAAGTGTTATCGTTGGCATTTGAAGATTCCTAAAATTAGTTACAAATTCCACCACCAACTAAATCAAAATCAATTAAGTCAATAAATAACTCATCAGGATCAGCCCATTTTCCTGGTCGACCACGTCGCAACGGAAGATCGTCAATGTTAGCTTCCAAAACCACTGGTATTCCCCCCCATCTCTGCGGCTCAAAATGTCGCCCATTTCTCTGCAACTGACCGGTCAGTCGTAACCGAAAAACCTTTTGGATCTGGACCCGCTGCTCCAGCTGCCTTTCGCCAATCATTTGCATCAAACCCTTTTTTAGAAATACTAGCAGCAGAAATGTCATCTGTTCCATGAAAAACTTTGCACGTATTATGCGCCAAAACCTGTGGCCCGTGATAGCCATTTTCGGCGACGAAGTAGTTATGTGGGCCTTTGACTTAAACGTTGTAGACAGTGATGCCTTGGGGATGGGGTTCGTAGCGGGTGGATTTGACGGTGATGAAGTGGCCGTTGGCGCCTTGCAGTTTGGTGCCCGGCTTTAAGTGTTTGGCTTCGACATAATCCCTGGCGGCTGTTGACCAGAAGGGATGTTCGTTTGTCGTTTTGATCGTTTGCGTCGAGCCATCTTCGCCTTCGACTTCCAGAATCCGTAGATGATCAATCTGCCGTTTGAAGGTCTGGGTGACGGTCTTTTGTTCGCGCTGGCCTGTCTCATGATTGAAGGCCATGATGGCATCGCCGACTTGATAATCGGCAACCGATTTGAGCTTGAACTGTGGTTGCTCTAGCGGGGGTGATTTTTTGCTTTGAGAAAGTGCGGCGACTGCGGGCTGTTCGATTGACTGGCCGATGCCCGACTTGAACAGACAAAAGCCACCTGCTGCAAAGCAGAGCAATATCGTAAACAGTCGCATCACGAAGGACAGCGTGTGGGACTGATTGGTATTCCGTTTCACCTGACTCTTTCCCCTCTCAGATGAGTGATTTAGAAAATGGTTATCTTGGGGAATCAGTCGAGAAAGGTTCCTGACAGCTTTTTCCTTCCCGATAGCCTGCTGTGCTGGCGAGAGGGTTGGGGGAAAAAAGTGGTCCTAGTTGCCTGCATTAGGAAGTTGCTTGTAGTCTTGAATTCAATGATAAAAAACGGCCAAACCTGGAAAGAGATTATTACAATGAATTAACAACGGAAGCCACAGTCGCTGACATTTTTTCTATCTAAACTATTTCTGGGAAAGTACCGAATATAGAGCCACAACTATGTAGCTATTAATTTTCGCTTAAAAATCCATATCTTATCTAGTATGTATACAAAACTCATGTCACTTATAGGATTTACAATTAAAACCCCTTCATCACTTGAATAAATAAAATCTGACCAATAACTGAGGAATAATTTCCAATTCACATAAACTGAAGATTCTTTAGACCAAAATATAATAATTTGGTCGTTCTCTTGATAATCTAATTTCTCAGAGAGAATTTTTTTCGTATTATCTTCCAAAGACTTCTGATTCCATCCTGCTTCTTCTATATACAACGTATCTTGATCATCAAAGATTTCGGCATCAAACATCATGAAGTGGTCTTTTTTATTATGAATATATTTGTCCCATAATTCATTACTATGTTGAGAATCATTTTTTTTTACGTAAGTTAATAATTTTTGACCTTCATGAATGGTTTCTCTCCACCTCCATTCTGGGCCGTCTTCTAATTCCGAGGACATGGGGGAATGAATTCCTTGATATGATGTTAAATAGTAGCTTTATGATAAACTATGAACTTCATTTTAGGGTATTCCATCAAAGAAAATGTGCCCATCAAAACCAAGACTCTTACCGTCTAGCCAGTCCCATATTTTAAGATGGGGTAAATTATTGCCAACTCTTCTTTCAGAACTATTTACACCATGAACTTCAAATCCAACTTTTCCCGATTTCCCACCATATGTAATCTTGGGGTTATCATAGATTCTTTTCCGAGCAGATGCTAATAGTTCTTCAGCTTGTTTCTGGTTCTTGACTCGAATGTTAAAGCTACCCGTTGCATTCTTCAAATTTTTTATAGTTTTATTTTTTGTTGCAAAATCATCTAAATTGGTTATAGGTAAATCCGAAGCGTTACAAGTATTATGTGCCAAAACAGGCGGTCCGCGATACCCATTGGCGGCGACGAAGTAGTTATGGGGGCCTTTGACTTCGACGTTGTAGACGGTGATGCCTTCTGGATGAGGTTCGTAGCGGGTGGATTTGACGGTGATGAAGTGGCCGTTAGCGCCTTGCAGTTTGGTGCCGGGCTTTAAGTGTTTGGCTTCGACATAATCCCTGGCGGCTGTTGACCAGAAGGGATGCTCGTTTGTCGTTTTGATCGTTTGCGTCGAGCCATCCTCGCCTTCGACTTCCAGAATTCGCAGATGATCAACCTGCCGTTTAAAGGTCTGGGTGACGGTCTTCTGTTCGCGTTGGCCTGTCTCATGATTGAAGGCCATGATCCTGTCGCCGACTTGATAATCGGAAACCGATTTGAGTTTGAACTGTGGTTGCTCTAGCGGCTGTGATTTCTCGCTATGAGGAAGCGCGGCGACTGCGGGTTGCTCGATTGACTGGCCGACGCCCGACTTGAACAGGCAGAAGCCGCCTGCTGTAAAGCAGAACACAATCGTAAACAGTCGCATCACGAACGACAGCGTTTGGGACTGACTGGTATTTCGTTTCACTTTATTCTCTCCGCTCTCAGTAGTACGGTTTAGAAAATGGCTTTTAGGTGTAGTTGCTGAGTTTAGCTTTTCTGAAAAAGTAACCCAGGACTTGGTTATTTTGAGGAAACAGCCAAAAAAGGTTCCTGACAACTTTTTATTTCTAAGGTATCTCTCTTCCACTATCGAGCAGATCTAACTTGTTCTTACTAATCTTGAACCCCGCAGATACCACAAAATGTCTTTTACCATTGGCAACAATAATTGTGATGTCATTTTTATTAATCTGCTTATTAAGCAGATTTTCAATCGATTTGATTTCCTTATCCGATGCAGTATCAATTTCAAGTCCTTTCATATGATCTGGTAGGGATAAATAATCTACTGCAGTAAATATTAGATCAACGTTAAAATCATCTTCATCGATCTTTGCACTTCTTATTAGTAATCTTGAGTGATGAACGCTAAATTCCCAAATACGAAATGATCTTTCTTCAAAACTATGAATCATCTAACTTAGTCCTACTCAAAAGGATTACTTCTTTTTATCAAACCTACAAACCATTCAACCCTCCCCCACATTTCTGGATTCGAATAAATTTGAAAAATTTCCCAGTCAGTATGTGTGCCTCTGTTAGATGCGACCTTAGTAACCGAATCCCAAGCGTTAATTTCTACGCCTCCAGGCCCTTGAAGATTAACAAGTATCTTTTGATTTTTGTCACTAAATCTATCCTTTATACCTGCTTTCCAATCATCTGGGTCTGCAAAAGACTTATAGTTAGTTGCATTATTACGTTTAGTAAAATCATCGAGATGTTCTTTTACTCCTATTGCGAATGGTTTAGGTTCACATGTATTATGCGCTAAAACCGGTGGCCCGCGATAGCCATTTTCGGCTACGAAGTAGTTATGTGGGCCTTTGACTTCAACGTTGTAGACGGTAATGCCTTCGGGGTGAGGTTCGTAGCGGGTGGATTTGACGGTGATGAAGTGGCCGTTGGCACCTTGTAGTTTAGTGCCGGGCTTCAGGTGTTTGGCTTCGACATATTCGTTGGCTGCTGAGGACCAGAAGGGGTGTTCGTTTGTAGTTTTGATGGTTTGTGTGGTGCCATCCTCGCCTTCGACTTCCAGTATGCGGAGATGATCGACTTGTCGTTTGAAGGTCTGGGTGACGGTTTTTTGTTCCCGCTGTCCCGTTTCATGGTTGAAGGCCATGATCGTATCGCCGACTTGATAATCGGCGACCGACTTGAGTTTGTATTCTGACGGTTTTAGTGGCGGTATATTCTGGGTTGCTGCTTGCTCATTTTGAGCGATCGACGCGATCGCCGGTTGTTTGCTGTCCGACTGGAACAGGCAGAACCCGCCGATCGAAAAGCAGAGTAGAATTGCGAACAGTCGCATCAGGAAGGACATTGGTTTCGCTTTTCTGGCTTTTGGTTTCAGTTTGTTTTCTGCTTTCTTCAGAGTCGGATTGGTATTGAATGTCGTTTCTGGTTGATGGTCTGCCTGTTTGGCTTTGATCATCGAATAGGGTGAAGCCAGGCCGGTGTTTTCTCGGGCCGGTTGATGGATTGAGAAAAAGGCATCTTGCTTCGGATTACCAGACTCCTTCGGCTGGTAGAGAATATCATCCAGCGCTTTATGATCACTGAAAATGAGGTCGTGTGGATTTGCGTGGGCTGGTTGGAAGTCAAAGAGTGACTTGCGTCTTAATCGCCGAACTTGCATCACGCCGAAACCGGTAATTGTCATTCCGACAATAAACCAGACAAAGCCAAGGTCCTCTTCTTTCGAACCGGGCAGTTCTTTTGTGGTCAGTTCGGTGGACCAGCCTGCATCGATCACTTCGACGGGGCCTTCCGCAAAGCACATGTCCTCTGTGAAGCACTGGCTGAAGGCTTTCTTCAGTCCACCGGCAGAGAGTGCGGCACCGCCGATGGCCAGCACATCTGACATGCCGAAGTTTCCGTTGGAGATGGATTGTCCAGCTGTTGCCAGTCCACCGGCGATGTCGGCGACTTCATAGGCGATGAGTGCTTTCTGAGCCAAGGAACCACATTGCACTAATCCAGGTCCAAATGCCCCGACGGCAATGCTGGTGACGACACCTGCTACGGCTCCGACTGTATAGCCGCTTTGATAATCGTCTAAGTTACCGTAGAGAGGTCCGATGTCGGGAATACTCAAGAGGCTGTCAAACGGGTTGATCGTATCCAGGAATCCATCGATGGCTCCCAGGCCACGGTCAAACAGCGAACCATCTTCATAATCATTTGCTAATTGGGTTAAGAACTCTTCGGCAGAAACTCCCGAGAGTGCCAGAATGCCAGCGAGGCCAGGAGGCAAGAGGGCGCTGGTAAAGCTCTCGTTGAGTCCTGCCAGTAGTCCATCCAGGAATGAGGGGTTCAGTGCTTCGATCTCAGCAAACGTGGAATAGCCCCCCATTCCTGTTGTCTCGAGAGTGTCAAAATCATAAGTATTTGAAATCCAGATCGGATGTGAATGGGATAGGGTATTATAGGATCCCTCAAAGAAAGCAGCTCCAGTATTATAGGTATAATAATTTGGTATCAGGTAAGCGTATTCTTCATCGAAATCGGTGCTGATGTCCTTGATTGTAGAAGTGGGAGTGCCGAGATTTTGTAAGCTTTCACTTACTACGTCGTAAGAACCTGTGAAAGAAACTTCTACCGTTGTAGTTCCATAACTGTATGCAGAGACGGGTACTTGGACAGATACTGGGTTCTCTGGGTCAGTATAGTCCATTTCCAAGTAGTAAGAATCTCCAGTGGTATGCCCCTCATCAAAATATGAACCATAGATGTTGACTGTAGCAGTCCCTGTAATTGAACTGGTTGAAAGTACATCTCCAGGGGCAATTGAATAAGTTTGAGTGGCGGTTGCATCGTAGGTACTTTTTCTTTCAGCAGTGTAAACTTCAGAGGCGCTGAAACTCATTCCAGGAGCGACTATGTCAGTTGTGTTTGTTCTCTCAGTAGCCGACTCTAATTTGGTATTCGATTTTTTTGTATTTGTCCCGTTGACTGTTTGGGTTGCTTCATCCCAGCTTTGTTCGTTCTTTGTCGTATTCGTTGTTTCTTTTGAGAAATAATCATAACCAGAGTATTTTTCCTCGTATGTACCAGTAACGATCGATCCGTCTTTGTTAATATCAATTGGGTAAGAAGACGTGACTTCTGGTACCACGATATCTATTTCGAGGCCGCTTTTTGTTTCGGAGACATGTTCAAACTTGATTGATGTTGTAACCGTGTTTCCACCCGAACCATTTGAAACACCTTTCGTTGTTCTAACATCTTTGTGTGACGATTTACTACTGCTGGTCGTTGTCTCGGTGTCTACTCTGCCAGAAGACTTTACCGTTTTCTCAATAAACGTCGAGTTTGTCGATTCAGATCCAGAGGTAGTTGTTTTTTCTATTTTGTCGAATTCTCCTGAGTCATAGATCTCGTGCTTATATGTATGACCTGCTGACGGGACCGTATTCGTTGTAATTACAATTGTCTTTGTGATTAAGTTACCCGAGTCTACTTCCTCTTCCCACTTATGAGTGTTTTTCACTGTTGATATAGAAGAAGCTTCATGTTTATAAGTGACTGTGCTCGGATCACCATTATAAGACTGGTCTTCCGGACTTGCGTACTCCCCATTACTGTTCAATGTCGACGAAGTTTTGTTCTTGATCGTCTCTTTGGACTTCTCTTCTGTTGATGTGCTGACGGAGATTGTATGTTTTTCGTTCACTCCGTTACCGTTGGTATCTTCTTCATACGGATCCGTATTGGGTGTGTTCAAACTTGTCTTTTTGTACTTTTCATGATAATCGGTCGTATCACTTGTTTTTTGACCGGACCAGACTTCATTGCCGTTGGTATCAAATTCAAGAACGGCAAAACCATCCGTGATGTCATGGTCCATGTCAACGGATTTCCGTTTTTCCACTCGATCCAAAAATGCTTTGTTGGATTGACTCCACTGCGCCTTCTTCTGTTTGGTCTCGCTTTCCTGGGTAACGGTGGTCTTTTCATTCTTATGTGATTTTGAGAACGCCGTTCCGGAGTCCGTTGTGTTCCCCGCGGAGTCAGTATCAGTTTGTGTGCTGACTAAGGCTTTGAAATTTGATGATCCCACGACTTCTGTGGTTTTTTCAATGATTGAGAGTGCACCATCGATTTCTGTTCGACTGTTGTCTGTCGAACTCCATTTCGAGAAACCTGAGATTTCAGCAACCGGTCCGGAGAAAATGATGGTACCGCCATTGCCGATATCTTCTGATGTTTCATCTGTACTCGAAGGGTCCTTGCCAGTGGTTCCGGTTGAGGATGTGGTATTCCCGTTAATGTCAGTATCTGATTGGGAATACGTGGTCATGTTCTCTTTGATTTCAGAGTAATTTTTATTGTTATTTGAATTGATGATTTTGATGTTCTTCGTTCCCTGGCTGGTCAACGTCGTTGTTTTCGAATTAGAATTATCATCTTGAACAGTCTTATTTTCGTAGGAACTGGAACTGCTGCTGGAACTGGATGTGGTAGAAGTTGTTCCCTGAGTCGTTGTGGTACTGGAAGAGGACTCATTAAAAGTCCCCCCTCCATTCCTCGTTAGCGATTTATGGGACTTGGAAGAGTTAATTGTAGTGCTGGCGTTGGGGTCAGTGGGGCTCGTAGCAGTTCCCGATTGAGAGCTGTCGGAAACACTCGAATAATCCCAATCATCTTCTCCCGAAGACCAGGAGCTCGAAAATACGGTCACTGTTTCGATACCATTGACGGGTGTGGAGCTATTGATGGTTAGACTCGAACCGGTAACAACATTATTCGTGTTATATTCATCATGCACATGTGATGTACCCTGTGTGGTGATGCCGTTACTGGTATTTGTGACCTTGGCATTCTGTATTTTGATATCTGTACTTTCGGAGGTTCCGTTTGTGTTGGAGTAATAAGACGAATTGGCAGTAGAAGTCCCATCGGCAAAGGATTCGCTAGAGCTACTGCCCCCCTCTGAAGTCGTTCCCATTCCTTCACTGGTCGTGGTCTTCTGCTCGTAGTTGTTGGCATCTTTGGTTGCAGTGAGTACCGAAGAGTTATCAAACGAAGTCTGCCCACTGGCTGTGTAAGTTTCGGTGCTCCAGCTTGTATTGCCCAATATTCCACGGCTGCTCTGGTGAGCAGAATTAATACTCTTCGTATTGTCAGTCACGTCTGAGTAGTTGTGTGAAACAACCGTCAAGGTCAGGTTTGCTTTGCTGGTATCAGTGGTATTAGCTTCCGAATGATCAGAGCTGTTTGTGACCGATGTGATTGCTGATTTTCCTGAAGCTCCCGTTTGTAAAGCAGAAGTCCCATCGGCAAATTTTTGGTCGCTTGAACTGACATGTTCTTCCGCCAGGCCAGTTGTCTCAACTGAGGAAGATTTGATTGAGGAACGATGTCCGCTGACACCATTCACATCCGTCAAATTAACAAGCTGTGATGAATCTGAAGATTCATTGGAAGTAAAGTTTTCGACACTGTCGTATTTGGAAGTTGTTAACGAAGCGACAGAACCATCGGCGTAGTAGGTTCCAGAACCATTCGAACTTGAATATTCCATCAAGAGTGATGCGGATGAATTTGTTCTACTACTGGTACTTGACTTGGTTAATCCTGTTTGTGGCGAAGAACTTGATGTTGAGGTGCTGGCGGCAGAACTCTGCGTGAGCGTGGTGGTATTCAAGGAATTATCATCGCGGAATGTACCAGCCCCGTCTGTGATGGTGGATTCGTTGTCGTATTTAGAGAACGAACTTGTTTGAATGGTCTGGGTTGATGTGCTTAAGGCAAAGCTGCTGACCCCGTTTCCGCTATCGTGACCACTTCCCTGGAGAGATCCGGTGCCATTGATCATGTCCTCGACTGTTGATTGATCTACAGTACCTTGATAGCTGCTGCCATCACCATTTTGCAGACTTCCGGTTACAGAGAGAGTGGAAGTTACACTTGAGGTAGAAGAATTACCGCTACCACTGGATTCAAAATGATTGGTTGTGGAAGTGGTGCCTCCGTTACCAGTATTGGAGCTGACACTTGAAGAATACTGACCTTTTCCACTGCTGCTGGAAGAATTGTTTTGAGAAAAGTTGGAAGTTGTACCAGCCGATGTCGTGTCGACGACAGTGACCAGAGAACTTGAGCTACTGCTGCTTTTCGTCTTACCTTGTTCGTCATAGGAGTTCGTTCCCGTCGTGGTACTGTTTCCACCTACGGTATGGGTGTTCGTGGTGTTATCGATATTGAATTTGCCGGTCGTGCTGTTACTGGTTGAGCCACTGGAAAACGTCGTGATCGTCCTGTTTGCCGTTGAGTTATCAGTCACATTGGAACTGAAACTACTATTGCCACCGCGGGCGAATTTACCTTCACCAAGGGGTACTTTGTAACTGGTGCTGATGGTGATGTCGAGCACGCCATTGATGATGGAACCATTAGCACTGGACCTGGTTGAGAATGTGCTGGATCCATTGTCGTAAGAAAAACTGGAACTGGAAGACGTGGGAGTTACGATGTTTGTAGTAACAGTATGGTCGTGTTTGTTTATTCCCCCTCCCAGGCTTTGACTGTAAACCGAACCGTTGGTGGAAGTCACCCCACCGACAGTGGATTCGGTGACATTGATTCTCGAGTCGTATGTGCTATTGCTCGAATTGGAAGAACTGCTTTTTCCAGTTGTAGTCGGAGTGCTGCGCGAACTGGATGCCGAATTGGAACTGTTGGTACTACCTTGACTATATTCATAAATTGTTTTCGTGGTCGACGCATTAGCATAGCCAGAACTAAATGTACCACTGAGATTAATGGTCTGGGAACCACTTTCTGATGCCATCGAGGATGCATTCGTCATGAAGGAAAGTGTGACATCTCCTTGTGCGCTGGTCCCGCTGGAGTTTGAGTTACTGGTATTGGAAGATGTGTAGTTCGTGGAACTGGCTCCGCTAATTGTTCCTGAAACCGACGTGTTTCCAGCGGTATCCCTATTGGTTAATGTGCTGACAGTATAGGTATAATTTCGCGTGCGATTAATGTTATTGGTTGAAGTTGAGGTCGAAGTAATCGAATCTCCGGGAGTTGTGTTATCCGTGAGATTCACTGTTTTGGTATAACTGAGTGTATAGGTGTCGTTGATGTTTGTTGTCGTTGATTGTGAGACGGAGGAAGAATACGTTCCATCATCATATGTCGTACGTGAACCACTGGTGGAATAGGTTTCCGTCTTCGTTCCAGTCAGACTGGAGCTATGATTGATCGTTGTTGATGTTGTCGCAGAGTTTTGGGTCGTTGTATTGGTGCTGACGGATTCGGAAATCGGTGTGATGATCGAGTTGGAGTAGCCGAATGTAGTTGTCGTTGTAGTATCGCCGTTGGAATCGGTTACTGAAGAAACGGAATTGTCACGGCTCCACTGGCCGTCATCTACGATATCTGTTTCAGGATCTACCACATCAATACCAACGCCTGTCGAACCAGAAACAGTAAAGCTGCTTGTGGTCTGTGTGCCAATATCGGCATTTGTGTAATCAACATCTGAAACAACTGGAGCAGCCAAATTACCGGTTGTAAACAGACTTTCTGCAATCAGTTGTGTTTCCACAAAGGTGCTGCCTGATTTAATCAAGTCATCCTGATTCGCTTTTTTGTAACCACTACCATCCGTTTGATATCCTTGAGAGCCTACGTTGGTGTAAATCGTTAGTGGGGCTGCCGCCGTCCACTGATCATTTCTGAACTCATCGGTACGGTATTCATGGACTTGATAAGTTGCGTTGCCGTTATAGCCATAGGCTTCGATGGTATAGCCATAAGTTCCAGTCTGTTCAAGTTCGTAACCTGACCCGTCTATGGCCGTATAATTTGTTTCAATGGTATAAGTCGTGGTTACGATCTTTCGCCAATACCATTCACCATCAACAGATTCCGTTCCTACGACCACAACAGTCGTCAATGTGTCTGTAATCACTTCAGTGATGTTGCCATCGACGTCGGTTGTGGTATCGGTATCTGTAAATGGTGTTGAGTCATTTGTATTGACGACACCAATTGTTACTAAGAAGCTGGCGTCAATGATGAGATCCCCTGCTTCATCATATTCAGGCCGGTAGACGCCTGCATTCTCGGAAGATTCTGTTTCTGCTGTAAATGGTTGTTCGAGTGAATCAGTATAGAATTTTGCATGTGCCTGTTCTGCAGGAGTGAATGGTCCTTGATCTACCTGTCCGGAGTCTTCACTTCCGTCTAGTTCTTCCAGAACTTCTGTCTCATAGGTAAACGTCAATGAGGCCCAGCTACCAAAATCATATTCGGCTTTTGAATCACTCCATTGGGCAGCGCGAACCTGAACTGTATATGTGGTTTCACCATTTAAATAGGGGCCAGCATCGAATAAAAATTCACCGCTCCCGGTGACATCGGTATAAGTTGTGCCTTCAGCAATGCCGTCACCATTGACATCAAATTCGATAGGAATAGCGCTGAGATCCGTGTCTGCATCGGTGACAACCCCAGAAATGAAGGTGCTGCTGGTGATACCATCCCCCGGTGTTCCGGTATCGTTCACCAGAGCGAGTGAAGTAACCTGAGGAAGTTCATCAATCCCGTTTGGATCCTCATAAGTAAAGGTGATCGAGGACCAGTCACCGTATTCAAAATCAAGAAGTCCTAAGTCCCAGACACCCGCTCTGACAGCAATCGTCAAACTGCCACTTTCCAAATCATGGCCAGACAGATCAAGTTCGAAATTTCCATTTTCACCCTCAGTGGTAACAGCCGACCCATCAAACAATCCATCACCGTCCAGGTCATATTCAATGAGCATGCCGTCCAGCAGGTCGGTGTCATAATAGGACACCGTTCCAATGAGAGTCGGGTCGCTGGTGATATTATCTGCTGGAGTGTCAGTATCATTGGCCAGTTCCAGATTTGTTACTTGTGGAGGGCCTGGTACCGAAGCCTCATAAGTAAATGTGAAGTCTGACCACTCACCGACGTATCCCGATGTTGTGTCGTCATCCCACCCCCAAACTTGCAATGAAACGACATACTCACCTGATCCATTTACATAATCGGTGAGGTCAATGATTGCTTCACCGGTAACTGCATCTATTGAATCGATACGGCCATCGGCGATTCCATCCTGATCAATGTCAAATAAAACGGCCTTTTCTTCGTAATCGCTTAGATCTCCTACAACGATCGCAGAGATACGCGGGTCGGTTGTGATTTTGTCGTCAGGCGTGTCCGTGTCATTGACTAATGCGATCGTATCAAAACCGGGAAGAATTTCGACAATCGGTTCATATGTAAATGTTACTGAGGACCAGGTGCTGTAAACGTAATCCTCAATGTTGGCATCCCATTCTCTGGCACGAACGGAAATGGTATTTTCACCTTCCGGTATTTGGTCTGAAAGGAAGTCCATCGTAAAGCTGGCTGTGCCTGTGGCTGCTGTATAAACAAAACCGTCCAGTACCTGATCCCCGTCAAGATCATATTCAACGATGAGATTGTTTGCGGTACCATCAGAATTGGTGACAGTTCCTGTCAGTGATGAATTTGAAGTGATGCCGTCACCATCGATATCTGTATCTTCCACCAGACCTACCTGGGTGATGACAGGAACAGCGTTCACTGGGGCATCACGCGTAATTGTGAGTTCAGTCCAGTCGCTATAAATAAATTCCAGATTGACAGTATCCCAGTCTTTCGTGCGGGCCAGGATTGTGATCTCTCCATAACCAATTTCTGTGGTAAAATCCTGACTGAAAGCTCCTGCTGTGACTGTCGTAGTGGCATCTACCTCGTTGTCCTGATTCAGGTCAAATTCCACCACTGGCTCATCGCCACCATTCGTATTTGCTGCCTGTCCTGTAAGACGGACGAGAGCCGTTGTTACGATGTCTGCAACAAAATTGGTAACAAGATCTGCATTGGGATCAATTTCTTCAGGATCAACAAGTGGATCATGGTTTTCGACATAGACAAAGGAGAGATAGTTCCAATCACCGGTCTCAATCACATTGCCATTTTCATCTACTTCTACGGCACGGGCATACAAGCTGACGTCCCCATAGGGAACATCTAGACCGACGTCATAACGGAACTCATTAATCGCGGCGATATTAAGATCCGTTGTCTGATCGAATTCAAGGTCGCCATCGAAATCAAACTGAATGCGAACAAATTCAACTCCACGCGTTGAAGAGACTTGACCCGTTACCCTGGCATCTTCAGTCAGCAAATCGTTGCTGAACTCTGTGTCATTATACAGAGCTAGTCCGGTTAGCTCTGGTGCAGGTCGATCAACCACACTGATAGTCAAAGTTGCCGTAGTCGTTCTGCCATGTTCATCTTCGATCGTATATTTAAGGGATTCATTACCCACAAAGTTTGTGTTTGGAGTGTAGATGATCGTACCAGGATCAGATCCTGCAGGATTGACTTCAATTGTTCCAAATAGTGGTTCATCGACCGAAATCAAGGTGAATGTGTCTGTGTCTATGTCTGAATCATTAGTGAGGACATTAATAGTGACAGGTTCTGTTTCATAAGTCTCTATTGTGTCATCTTCTGCAGTAGGTGCTGCATTAGCAAACATGGTTAGCGTGACTGTGGCTGTTGTGGTATTTCCAAGGATGTCTGTTACTGAATAGGTAAACGTATCTGTTCCTGTATAGTTTTCATCTGGTGTATAAGAAAATGTCCTTGTGAGATCTTCATTGGTTAGTGTAGTTATTGTGCCATTTACCGGTGCAGAAGTGATCGCGACAGAGACGTGATCCCGATAGCTGGCGTTAGTCAAGATATCGATGTCGCTAACAGTATCCTGAGAAATGGAAACCGATTCGTCAGATAATGTGTATGCCGGCAAGGTAATTAATTCAAAAGAGAGTGTTGTCCAATCACCGATTGCTCCTGTGGTATTATCAACAAGTCGTGCGGCAACAGTGACATTTCCACTGGAAATCGATGCTGAAGGGTCAACAGTGAATTGTCCTGTCAGATCCAGAGTGGTTGTGCTATCAACAATACCGTCATTCTCAAAATCAAGTTGGACAGTGAAGTTTGAAAAATCTTCGGTGGTGGTAACTTCTCCTGTGAATGATGAGTAAACAGTAATCTGATCATCATTCGTTCCTGAATCTGTATCCAATTCCAGTGAATCAATAACGGCGTTAACGACCAAGGGGGGATTGTAAGTAAATGTGATTGTAGACCATTCACCAGAAATGTATTCATTTTCTGTCGAATTTAAACCTAAAGCACGAACTTGGATGGTGTGTTCACCCGCTTCAAGATCATTACCCAAGTCATAAGTAAACTGCTGGTTCGAACCTTGTGCTACGGAGAAATCAGAGAAACCGTCATTGTCGAGGTCGATTTGCAGGGTATATTCGCTGTTGGTTCCATCATCGGTAATCATACCTTTGATAGTGGCATCAGAAGTAATCAAGTCCCCATCAATGTCTGTGTCATTTTCAAGCGATAAGCCAGTAATAACGGGAATGGCTACATCAGTTACTGGATTATAAGTAAAAGTAATTGTGGACCAATCACCGAAAATGTATCCATCATCACCCGTTATGAAGCCTAAGGCTCGTACTTGGATGGTGTGTTCGCCTGCTTCGATATCATCTCCCAGATCATAAGTAAATTGCTGGTTCGGACCTTGTTGCACGGAGATATCAGAGAAACCGTCATTGTCGAGATCAATGTGTAAAAAGTATTCGTCGTTAGTTCCATCGTCAGTAATCATACCTGAGATAGAGGCATCGGAAGTAATTAAATCACCATCAACGTCTGTGTCATTTTCAAGCGACAAGCCCGAGATTAAGGGGGTTCCTGCAGCAGGGGTTGAGTTATACGTGAAAGTGAATGAAGTCCAATCTCCATAAATATTGGATGCACTCTGTGTGTCCCATTCTCCAATCCGTACTTGAATCGTTACAGAGCCATTTGTGAGATAGCTTTGCAGATCAGCCTCAAAGAATTCTGATTCATTGTTGAACGAAAGGTTTGCAATACCATCATCATCTGTGTCGACTTGAATTTCATAAGTGCTGTTAGACTGATCGGAATCAGTCAAAACTCCGGTTATCAAAGCATTGGATGTAATTAGGTCTCCTTGAATTCCAGTGTCATTAGCCAATCCAAGTGAGGCTACTTGAGGTGGTTGATTAATCTCGGTGATTGTTGCAATTCCGAGGTCGTCTGGGATCGAGACATGTGGGCTCGCCGTTAACGCGTTATCTAAGTGAATGAAAAACTGTTCTGTTATTTCGACAGTACTATCTTGTAATAAATTGATAGTAATTGTCTGAGTTTCCCCAGCATTTCCTGCAAAGTTTAGAGTTCCTATTGCTGAAATATAGTCGATTCCGTCAATGGCTGTATCATCAGAAGTACTCCAATCAACTGAGAATCCTTCGACTACGGCTTTATCCAGAGTTAGAGTTATCCCTACTGTTCCGTCAGTTTCATTGACGGTGGTATCACTGATGCTTAGTGTTGCATTGGAGCCTGTTATTGTAATCGTTGCGGTGGCCATATCTGTACCCCCATCGCCGTCGTCGATGGTATAATCGAAGGTGTCGATAGTGGTTTCACCTGCAGCAAGTGAATCAAACTGACCGTTCGGATCATAGCTGAAGTTACCAGTAGAATTAAGGGTTAACAAAGCGCCGGAACTAAGGGAGAATTGTGTTCCTATGGTCCCCCCATCAACGGCAATGACAGTCAGCACCTGACCTTCGGCATCACTGTCAATCGTTGTGGGATTGGCATTAAGCACATTTTCTGTGCTGAGTACGGTCGTTTCATCAGTTTCGAAGAAATCGTCGATCGCAATTGGCGCATCGTTAACGCCGGTGATGGTGATCGTGGCAGTCTGCGGGACGCTGCCGCCGTTTCCATCCGTGACATTGTAGGTGTAAGTAATGACTTCGATTTCATCGGCGGCCAACCCAGTATAGGCATTCGGGTCGATTCCGAGGCTGGTTCCGTTGTCGGTGATGCCGGAGGCGTCTCCACTGACAAGTGTCAGACCATTCACGCCGAGGATGTCCGTGGTATCGAGATCGTTGGCTCCCGTCAGCAGATCCAGACTGAAACTGACGTCATCTTCAGTGGCTGCGGTGTTTAAAGCACTGACCGTGGGCACGTCGTTAACGCCGGTGATTGTGATCGTGACAGTCTGCGGCACGCTGCCGCCGTTTCCATCCGTGACATTGTAGGTGTAAGTAATGACTTCGATTTCACCGGCGGCCAACCCAGTATAGGCACTCGGATCGATTCCGAGGCTGGTTCCGTTGTCAGTGATGCCGGAGGCGTCTCCACTGACAAGTGTCAGACCATTCACGCCGAGGATGTCCGTGGTATCGAGATCGTTGGCTCCTGTCAGCAGATCCAGACTGAAACTGACAGCATCTTCGGTGAATTCAGAATTCACGGCCACACCCACTGTGGGCGCATCGTTGACACCGGTGATTGTGATTGTGGCAGTCTGGGCCACACTCCCCCCGTTGTTATCAATCACGTTATAGTGATAGACAATCACTTCGGATTCATTGGCAGCCAAGCTCTGATAAGCACTCGGGTCGATCCCGAGGCTGGTTCCGTTGTCGGTGATGCCGGAGGCGTCTCCACTGACAAGTGTCAGACCATTCACGCCGAGGATGTCCGTGGTATCGACATCGTTGGCTCCCGTCAGCAGATCCAGACTGAAACTGACGTCATCTTCGGTGGCTGCGGTGTTTAAAGCACTGACCGTGGGCACGTCGTTAACGCCGGTGATGGTGATTGTGACAGTCTGCGGCACGCTGCCGCCGTTTCCATCCGTGACATTGTAGGTGTAAGTGATGATTTCGATTTCACCGGCGGCCAACCCAGTATAGGCATTCGGGTCGATCCCGAGGCTGGTTCCGTTGTCAGTGATGCCGGAGGCGTCTCCACTGACAAGTGTCAGACCATTCACGCCGAGGATGTCCGTTGTATCGAGATCGTTGGCTCCCGTCAGCAGATCCAGGCTGAAACTGACATCATCTTCGGTGAATTCAGAATTCACGGCCACACCCACTGCGGGGGCATCGTTGACACCGGTGATTGTGATCGTGGCAGTCTGGACCACGCTCCCCCCGTTGTTATCAATCACGTTATAGTGATAGACAATCACTTCGGATTCATTGACAGCCAAGCTCTGATAAGCACTCGGATCGATTCCGAGGCTGGTTCCATTGTCAGTGATGCCGGAGGCGTCTCCACTGACAAGCGTCAGACCATTCATGCTGAGGATGTCCGTGGTATCGACATCGTTGGCTCCCGTCAGCAGATCCAGACTGAAACTGACGTCATCTTCGGTGGCTTCGGTGTTTAAAGCACTGACCGTGGGCACGTCGTTAACGCCGGTGATTGTGATTGTGGCAGTCTGCGGCACGCTGCCACCGTTTCCATCCGTGACATTGTAGGTGTAAGTAATGACTTCAATTTCACCGGCGGCCAACCCAGTATAGGCATTCGGGTCGATCCCGAGGCTGGTTCCGTTGTCGGTGATGCCGGAGGCGTCTCCACTGACAAGTGTCAGACCATTCACGCCGAGGATGTCCGTGGTATCGAGATCGTTGGCTCCCGTCAGCAGATCCAGACTGAAACTGACATCATCTTCAGTAGTCGTGGTATTTAAAGCACTGACCGTGGGCACATCGTTAACGCCGGTGACGGTGACGGTGACGATTCCAGTGTTGCTGACAGCACTATGGGAATCAGTGGCAGTATAAGAGAAGGTAACCTGGCGTGTTTCCCCAGTGGCCAGATCCTGGAAGTCGGTTTCCGGATCGAAGGTGAAGGTACCATCATTGTTGGAAGTGACTGAACCTTCTGTGGGAAGTGTGATGAAATTATAGGTCAGTGAATTGGGATCATCTTCGGTGTCCAGGTCGGATGCTAGTATGCTTGTGGTGACTGTGGTGCCATCTTCTGTGGCAGCAATGCTTTCATTAATTGCTACAGGGATCGAATTGACTTTTTCAATTCGCATAGCGTCAGCAATCACATAACCATCAGCCAATTCATTGGCCATCGTCACCGTAATAGATCCATTGGTGTCGATTTTGAAGAAGCCCAGATCCTGCCAGTCAAATCCGTTATCTGTGACGTCGGCCCGCAGGGACTGCTGGTCGATGGTTTGCACGACATCACCACCGACAATTCCAGAAACAGTCACTTCTGTATTTGTGGCCCGACTGGCATCGGCATACCACTGTCCTGAAATTCGATAGGTACCGGCAATAAGGTCTGTAAATTCCCAACTAGCGGTCACTCCCGGATTCGCACCCGGTGACATATAATAAGTATCATCACTGTAATAAATATTCTGCGTCAGATAGGTCCACCCACTCGGACTGATTGAAAAACCGGTATCCCCATCGTCAATGATTTTTAAATAATCTTCGTTGACGATCGTTCCTATTCCCTGCGAGTCTGCCAGGACAACATTCAGTCCACCAGCTTGTACGTTTGACAAATTGACCAGGAAGTTTTCATCTGACTCCTGGGTAGGATCATTATTGATGACAACAGTGACGGTCTGAGTTTCACCTGCAGTTCCCACAAAATTCAAAGTGCCGTTGGTAGCGGTATAGTCGGAGCCTGCGGTTGCCGTGCCATCGGCGGTGGAAAAGTCGACAGAAAAAGCTGAGCCTGTAGCCAGACTGGAAGTGACAGTAAATGTTGCAGTTCCCTCATCTTCATTAATGCTGACATCACTGATAGACAAAGCGCTGTCAACTTTTTCGAGTCGCATGGCATCAGCAATCACATAACCATCAGCCAGTTCGTTAGCCATCGTCACCGTAATAGATCCATTGGCGTCGACCGTGAAGAAGCCCAGGTCCTGCCAGTCAAATCCGTTATCTGTGACGTCGGCCCGCAGGGACTGCTGGTCGATGGTTTGCACGACATCACCACCGACAATTCCAGAAACAGTCACTTCTGTATTTGTGGCCCGACTGGCATCGGCATACCACTGTCCTGAAATTCGATAAGTACCGGCAATAAGATCTGTAAATTCCCAATTGGCGGTCACTCCCGGATTCGCACCCGGTGACATATAATAAGTATCATCACTGTAATAAATATTCTGCGTCAGATAGGTCCACCCACTCGGACTGATTGAAAAACCGGTATCCCCATCGTCAATGATTTTTAAATAATCTTCGTTGACGATCGTTCCTATTCCCTGCGAGTCTGCCAGGACAACATTCAGTCCACCAGCTTGTACGTTTGACAAATTGACCAGGAAGTTTTCATCTGACTCCTGGGTAGGATCATTATTGATGACAACAGTGACGGTCTGAGTTTCACCTGCAGTTCCCACAAAATTCAAAGTGCCGTTGGTAGCGGTATAGTCGGAACCGGCGGTTGCCGTGCCATCAGCGGTGGTATAGTCGACAGAAAATGCCGTCCCTGTAGCCAGACTGGAAGTGACGGTGAATGTTGCAGTTCCCGCATCTTCATCAATGCTGATATCGTTGATAGACAAAATGCCGTCAACTTTTTCGAGTCGCATGGCATCAGCCATTACATGGCCATCAGCGAGATCATTGGACACAGTAACGTTGATGGTACCATTGGCGTCGACTGTGAAGAAGCCCAGGTCCTGCCAGTCAAATCCGCTGTCGTTCACGTCGGCTGTCAAGTTTTGTTGATTGATTGTTTGTGTAACCGATCCTCCTTCAATTCCGGATACCGTATACTGTGCATTCGTAGCTCGGCTAGGATCGGTTTGCCAGAACCCTGAGATACGATAGGTGCCGGCAGGAAGATTATCAAACTCCCAGCTGGCAGTCACTCCCGGATTTGCTCCCGGAGCTACGTAATAACTGTCTTCGCTATAGTAATAAGGGCCAGTCGCCGAATGGTATACCCAATCACTCGGATCGATTGAGAAACCGGTATCCCCATCATCGATGATTTTTAAATAATCTTCATTGACGATCGTTCCTATTCCCTGCGAGTTTGCCAAGACAACATTCAGACCACCAGCTTGTACGTTTGACAAATTGACCAGAAAGTTTTCATCTGACTCCTGGGTAGGATCATTATTGATGACAACAGTGACGGTCTGAGTTTCACCTGCAGTTCCCACAAAATTCAAAGTGCCGTTGGTAGCGGTATAGTCGGAACCGGCGGTTGCCGTGCCATCAGCGGTGGTATAGTCGACAGAAAATGCCGTCCCTGTAGCCAGACTGGAAGTGACAGTGAATGTTGCAGTTCCCGCATCTTCATCAATGCTGATATCGTTGATAGACAAAATGCCGTCAACTTTTTCGAGTCGCATGGCATCAGCCATTACATGGCCATCAGCGAGATCATTGGACACAGTAACGTTGATGGTACCATTGGCGTCGACTGTGAAGAAGCCCAGGTCCTGCCAGTCAAATCCGCTGTCGTTCACGTCGGCTGTCAAGTTTTGTTGATTGATTGTTTGTGTAACCGATCCTCCTTCAATTCCGGATACCGTATACTGTGCATTCGTAGCTCGGCTAGGATCGGTTTGCCAGAACCCTGAGATACGATAGGTGCCGGCAGGAAGATTATCAAACTCCCAACTGGCAGTCACTCCCGGATTTGCTCCCGGAGCTACGTAATAACTGTCTTCGCTGTAGTAATAAGGGCCAGTCGCCGAATGGTATACCCAATCACTCGGATCGATTGAGAAACCGACGTCGCCATCATCGATGATTTTTAAATAATCTTCATTGATGATAGTTCCAATGCCCCACAGTGTTGTTACACCTCCCTCAAAGCTTATGTTGTTAGAATAAGCAGTTGAGAGAGTTGTTTGTGGTGAAATTGAACTATAAAACGTATTAGGAAATGCGTAGCTAAATATTTCATCAGCTTCAATCTTTGTATCACCATTGACAGAATAAGAGACAGTAGTGGAAGTTGCCCCTGCGGTGATTGTGGACCAGTTACCAATGTGTGGATCTGTGAAATCTCCGTCCGCCTCGGTTGCTGTGTTATCAATAGCTCGGGACCAGAAATGAAAGTCTATGTCTAAAGGATTGGAAATATTGACCACAAAATCGAATTGTGTGGTCCCGCCATCACCTTCCAATTGTGAAACGTTGGTATTTTGTAATGAAATAACCGTGGTGTCATTGTTGAAAATTGTGCCTGTTGCCTGAGAGTCTGTCAAAGCAATATTTAAGCCAGTCGCTTGAACATTCGATAAATTGACAAAGAAATTCTCGTCAAGTTCTACAGTATTGTCGTCACTGAGTTCCACTGTAATCGTTTGTGTTTCACCTGCAGTTCCCACAAAATTCAAAGTGCCGTTGGTAGTGGTATAATCAGAGCCTGCGGTTGCCGTGCCATCGGCGGTGGCAAAGTCGACAGAAAAAGCTGAGCCTGTAGCCAGACTGGAAGTGACGGTAAATGTTGCAGTTCCCTCATCTTCATTAATGCTGACATCACTGATAGACAAAGCGCTGTCAACTTTTTCGAGTCGCATGGCATCAGCAATCACATAACCATCAGCCAGTTCGTTAGCCATCGTCACCGTAATAGATCCAATGGCGTCGACCGTGAAGAAGCCCAGGTCCTGCCAGTCAAATCCGTTATCTGTGACGTCAGCCCGCAGGGACTGCTGATCGATGGTTTGCACAACATTACCACCGACAATTCCGGATACAGTCACTTCTGTATTTGTGGCCCGATTGGCATCGGCATACCACTGTCCTGAAATTCGATAAGTACCGGCAATAAGATCTGTAAATTCCCAACTGGCAGTCACTCCCGGATTCGCACCTGATGACATATAATAAGAATCATCACTGTAGTAAATATTCTGTGTCAGATAAGTCCACCCACTCGGACTGATTGAGAAACCGGTGTCGCCATCGTCAATGATTCGCTTATAAACTGAGTTGTTGACGTGGAAACCGCCATTCGTTCCCGTGCCGGATAGATTCACTACGTTCGCTTCCAGTGGATTGCCAACCGTTCCCACTGAGTTCAAGGCATTCAAGATTGCCGTAGTCGCAAAGATATCGGATCTTTCGTCGCCATTATCCAGAATGGAGCCGGAGGTAGAATCAACGGTGACCGTTCCCGAGGAAATCAAACTGGTTAAATGAATATCTCCATCTGCATTTAAATCAATATTTCCTGTGCCGGCGTTAATCCAGGTATCGTCGTAAATGAAAAGAAATCCACCATTATTACCCACACTATTGTCAGCAGTAACAGTCACATCACCTGAGCTTGTATTGATTGACCTGTTCCCTCCAAGGACAACATCATCTTCTACTATAATAGTGATATCACCTGATTGACTTTTCACATCTGTGGCAAATAGGAAAGTACCGTAATTGGTTGCTCCACCTGTCCCACCGTCACCATTGATTGTGATGGTGGCAGCATCGACTCCTGTTCCTGTTGAAGAAATTTTGCCATTTGTTGTCAAGACACCAAAATGATTACCACCAGCACCAGCACCACCTTGTCCGGTGACTATGATATTTCCGTCAACACTAGTAATTAGATCATGCGTTAAAGTAGTCGACCAAAGCGTTACACCATAGTTTCTTTCACCTGCTGCATTTCCACCTGTTCCATTGATTGTGACGGTTGCTGCATTGATTCCTGTTCCCAAAGATGAAATAACAGTATTGATCAACTCAACTCCAAAATGATTTGTGCCAGCCCCATTATAGCCTTGACCAGTAATCGAAATATTACCATCAATACTGGTGACTTTGGCTGGTTCTGAGGCTGCATTTGAATGGAATTTTACACCGTGACCGAGGAAATTACTTGCTCCTCCTGTGCCGTCAATCGAGATGGTAGCGGCATTGATTCCGGTACCTGTGGAACTAATTTCGCTACCATTAAAAACCATGACGCCAACATTTCCTGCACCAGTTCCATCTGTCCCTTGTCCAGTTAATTGGATACCACCCATGACACTGGAGATTATTGAATTCGTATTAAGAAAGATTCCCAGATTACTTGCTGTGCCAGTTCCGCCGGTACCATTGAGGGTAATCGTGCCTGCATTCACATTGGTGCTGGTGCTTAAGAGATTACTTGATTTCAGATAAATTCCATAATCATCGTCTGAATTTCCTCCAAAGCCCGTTAACGAGATATTGCCTGTACCCGTTGATTGAATCGTAGCGTTATCGGCATCAATACCAATGAAGTCACCCGTTGTTAAACCTCCATCATTGGCCAGTAAGGTAATCCCACCATCGACGGTGGTCAGGCTGCTGGTAGTAGTCAGGGCAATGTTCCGGCTGGCGGTCAGCGAAACAGCACCGCTTGTCGAAGAAATGCCACTGCTCACGGTGATGGTTTGCGCGTTAACCGTCAGATCATTGGCTCCCATGACCGTACTGTTCGTCTGGAAGTTGACATCATCATCTGCATCACCAGTAATGGTAAGGCTGCTTGCATTCAGGCTGTCAAGACCTTGTACGTTGATTGTATCCGCCCCATTGCCTGAGTTGGTTAATACTGTGACAGCTGATGACGTATTTGCAAACGTGACTGCGGCTCCCAGAGTCGAATCAATGTTGGAAAATCCATCGTTACTGGTCCCGTGATCTGAGAGTGTGACTGTTTCAGCAGCGCCTGCGAAATCGAAGATGCGATTGGTGGTAGCCAGGTCGTCGGTCAGCGAAGCGGTGTTCGTGTAGTTAATGATCTGCCCGTCAATGGAAATACTGCCTGAAGTATCACTGTTAAGAGTATGTGTCACAGTCGTCAGAGAGCCGGTGTAGCCAGCGGTATCCAGCACGAGGGTACCGCCGTCTGTTTCGCCGTCAAAGTTGATATTGCCTGTTGGAAAAGGAAGACCGTTACTGAGATCGACTGTAAATGTATCAGCGCCTGCACCGCCGTTGATGTTGAGTTCGGCAATCTCAGCCAGCAAGCCCGAGTAAACGAGTGTGGAATTATTTAACACTTCCAAAGTCAGACCATCGGCGTTCATTTGCAGCTGGAAATTATCAGCCGCTGCTGAGCCATCGATTGTGACACGATCATCATCTATGATAGTTCCGGTTCCACTCGGATCTACCAGGCCAACAGTTTCACTAGCCACCACATTACTCAGATTGACGAGAAATGTTTCATCGGATTCTGCAATGAAATCATCATTGAGCGTAATGGTGATTGTTTGAGATTCCCCGGCAGTTCCTGTGAAATTCAGAGTTCCTGAACCTGCTGTATAGTCAGCGCCTGCGGTCGCGGTCCCATTGGCGGTAGACCAGTCAACGCTCACCCCTCCCAGAACTGCTTCAGACAGGGTCACAGTAAATGTGGCAGTCCCTGCATCTTCACTGATACTGACATCATTGATTGAAAGCGTGCTTTTAACTTTCTCAAGTCTCATGGCCGACGCATAGATCGTACCGTTGACTAAATTGTCACTGATTGAAACAGTCAGCGTTCCATCTTGTGCGACTTCAAAATAACCAAGGTCTTCCCAACCCACACCGTCGTCAGTAACGTCGGCATTCAAGGTGATCATGTCAAACGTACCATTGACTGTTCCTCCCACAATTCCAGATACAGAATACGGAACATTGTCCGCACGATCGACGCCTTGAAGCCAGTGAGTTGACAGTCGATAGGTACCGGCAGGCAAGTCTGAGAAAGCCCAGCTTGCAGTATTCGCTCCCGTTGCTGCGCTACCACCATCGAGAATATAGTAAGCATCGTTCTGATAATATCCAGACCAGTTATAGTGGACCCAGTCCGGTCCGGAAATACTAAAACCAACGTCCCCGTCATCGATGATTTTGATCGAATCCTCATTCAAGATCGTTCCTGTAGCCGTTCCGTCGCCAATGGCAATTCTCGCAGCGTTAGTCGCTCCATTGTATTTAGGATCTGAGAGTACGACGGTAAACGTCTCATCGTTTTCAAGCACATTGTCGTTGGTGACACTGACGGTAACGGTAGTCGAGGTTTGTCCTGCGGCAATGGTCATCAGTTGGTTGCTGATCGCGGTAAGGTCACTCGCGCCCGCTGTGCCATAAGCGGTACTGGCGAGGACCGTCACATTCTGATCAGTGGCATGATTGATGCTGACCGTAAAGGTGAAGGTACCATCTTCATTGGCCGTGGTATCGCTGATCGAAAACAGCTCACGGTTATTGATATTTACATCGCTGGTTCCTGATACCGCAGTGTGAGCATCCATCTGTGTGGTCAGTGGGTTGGCGACCGTACCAATTGAACCGGCGGCCGTCAAAGCAGCCGTCGCAGCAACGATATCGATATTTGTATCGTCATTGTCCAGAATGGATCCGGAAGTGGAATCGACAGTGACGGTTCCCGTTGCCACCAGGCTTGTTAACGAGATGTCGCCAGCCGCATCCAGGTCGATGTTACCACTGCCCGTACTAAGTACAGCGGTCCCATTAATTGTCATGTTACCTGTATTGCTGGCACTCAGGTAATTGGCGGTAACCTGGAGATTTCCTGATGTGGCCGTGATATCGCTATTGGTGCTAAACAAGAGATCTCCATCTGAAATCATCATGATATCAGCGTTAACACTACTGATGTCATTCTGCGAACTCACAGAAATGCCTTGATTGTAGGTTAGCCCGGCGCCTGCCAAACCGTGAATACTAATGGCGGCAGTACCCGTTGAAGTAATAGTGTTTGGTGCTCCAAACACTATCCCTTCATTACTGCTCCCGGTCACATCACCGGCGCCCTGGCCGGTGATTGAGATATCACCATCGACGCTCGTTAGGGAAAACTGAGCAGTCCGGATACCACGGTTGATGCTGATTCCGTTACCGGCTGTTCCATCCAGGGTAATCGTAGCGGCATTGACGCCGGTACCGGTCGAACTGATGCTGGAGTCGTGCAGATAAAGGCCATTATTATTAATTGCTGTGCCATCACCGCCTCCCTGGCCAGTTAGAGAAATGGCACCATCGACGCTGCTGATTGAAGCATCAATTAAGAGTATTCCATGCTGATAACTGGCTGCACCTCCACCCGTTCCATTCAGTGAAATGGTGCCCGCTGAAACTCCGGTCGCGGTCGAAGTGACAGAAGTGCCGCCGTATAAATAAATCCCATCACCATCACCACTGATGGACGTGAACGCGACATTACCAGATCCCGTTGATTGAATGGTTGCGTTATTCGCATCGATTCCGATAAATGTGCCGGTTGTTGTGCCACCTGAATTAGCGACTAAAGTAATCCCCCCATCGACGGTGGTCAGACTGCTGGTGGTATTCAGGGCAATGTTCCGGCTGGCGGTCAGTGAAACGGCACCGCTTGTCGAAGAAATGCCACTGCTTACAGTAATGGTTTGCGCGTTGACTGTCAGATCGTTGGATCCCATGACCGTACTGTTCGTCTGGAAATTAACATCATCGTCTGCATCGCCGGTAATGGTGAGGCTGCTTGCGTTAAGACTGTCGAGACCTTGTACGTTTATCGTATCCGCACCACTGCCTGTATTGGATAAGACCGTGACTGCCGATGACGTATTTGCAAACGTGACCGCGGCTCCCAAAGTCGAATCAATGCTGGAGTATCCATCATTGGTGGTCCCGTGATCGGAGAGTGTGACTGTTTCAGCAGCGCCTGCGAAATCGAAGATGCGGTTGGTCGTATCCAGATTGTCGGTCAATGAAGCGGTGTTCGTGTAGCTAATGATCTGGCCATCGATTGAAATACTGCCTGAAGTATCACTGTTGAGAGTATGTGTGACGGTCGTCAGAGAGCCGGCGTAGCCAGCGGTATCCAGAGTGATTGAACCGCCGTCTGCTTCACCGTCAAAGTTGATATTGCCTGTTGGAAAAGGAAGACCATTACTGAGATCGACTGTGAATGTATCAGCGCCAGCCCCACCATTGATGCTGAGTTCAGTCACATTAGTCAACAGGTCCGAAAACACAAGCGTCGTATCGTTCCAGACTTCAAGAGTCACGCCATCAGCGTTCATTTGGAGTTGGAAATCATCCGCCGCTGATGTGCCATCTATAATTTGTGCCGTCAATAGCGTCCGTTCTTCTAAGCGGTCAACGGTCGACAAGCAGTTTTGCTGGATGGCTTGCCAACGTTTACGAATGGCACGGCGAGCGCGCGAATTATAGCGTGGGCGTCGTTGTATAGTGGAGACCAGAGCACTTAGCCAGTTGGAAATGAGCACAGTTTAACTCCTTATAATGCGATCACAAACCTGATATTCCGTTAAGATTCGCTGCACTTGACCGGTAATGTGGTTATTTGAATAAAGAAAGATGTCTAAAAGAAGCATCTATTCACATAAACCCTTATAGATATATGGGTTTGTGAAACGATGTTCGATGGCAGGCTTGGGAGGAGAATACCTTGCAAGATATGGAAGATCTATACAGAAAGTAAGCTTTTTCCGATATTTATAAAAATATCAAATAACAGGATAAAAGGGGTTGAATCGTGTGGTACAGGAGCTTTTTAGGTGAGTGCATTTCAAACGAGCACTTTATTACCTACTACCACACCAGATTTAAAGACCTTTGCCCTATTGTTTTATTGATGTATGAATTCTTAGTTGGAGTATGAAGTCCCGATCAATCAAAAGACATTATTGAAAATATGTCTCTTTTCTGATCGGCTATCCATCCGGTGCTAAATGGCTCGTCCTGCTTGTTATCGAATTTCGCAGCAATTTGGCGAATTTGCTTAGATGTTATCCATTGATCAACGTTTTGTTTGCTGACTTCTGACATCACAGGAATGTCGCGCGCTTTAATCAGATTAATCGCTTCGATACTCGAGTTTGAAAGATCTTACATTATGACATACTTTTGAATCGTCAGAGAGCTACTTGTTTGTGTCATGCGACATGGTGTACCATGACTCGTTTGTTACAGATATAGCAATCGGAGGTAGGTTGTCTACAGAGCCGGTCAGGTCTCTTTTCTCGGTCTTCCGCGGGGGCGAGTTGTGCTTTCGAGGGACAGTCGAATGGCTGTATTGCAGGTCCATTTGTTATCGCCAAAGGGTGTGCCGCGGGTGATGCACTTTCTAACGGCAGTCAGTTCGGTCTCCGTTTGTGGTTTGTTAACCAGTGATCGCCATTGGCGTGGTAGCGGTGGATTTTTGGGTTTTGCCAGCCACGCGGGAGGCGTTCCCTTTTGCCGTCGTGCCCAGGCGGAGCCGTACTCCCATTCCTCAGCACGTCTGACGAGATTCGCTCGCAGCGGATTGCGTTCGACATAGCGCATCACAGTCAGCAAATGAACGGTCGTCTGATTGAATCGGGAACGACTTGAATCGTCCTTGGTATAAGTGACCACTTACCCCGGTTGACTAGTGCGCGTGCCAGCGCATGGTATGGGTGATGGTGAGCCGTTGAAAGAATTCCGTCAATTGGGTATCTGTCTTAGGACGCACCACAAAGTGCCAATGATTGGGCATCACGAACATGGCAAAGATCAGAAGCGGAATCTTTTCCAACGTTTCCTCTACCACACGTATGAATGCGGCATAATCGTCCGGCTTCTCGAACAAAGTCATCCGCGCCACAGACCGGTTGAGTAGTTGAGTACATTAAACACTTCACCGGCAGGACAAATTCGTTTGGTACGAGGCATTCAAGGAGTATAACAGAATACAGCCAGGAAGAAAAGAGACCTGACCCCTTTTCTGATTTTTCTGGTATTCGCTTAACCTCTGTAACTTTTATATAAATCAACAAAGGGTCGCCATTTCACGAGACGTTTAGCATCATCGGGCGCTGCATTGTCTAAGCGGTCTTTCCAATCTTCGTACCAATCAGGCAACACAAAATTATCAGAAAACCAACAAACAACTAAAAAAACACACGCTCGAGTACACCATATACAATGGGTTGATATTTGTAATGCTAATTCACTCATGAATTTAGCCAAATCTTCGGGATATTCTTTGAGATAGATTTCCATGAAGTCATCCGAAAATTCCACTGACTCGGAAAATTGTGCTACTGGATAATCAAACACATGTTTATCTACATTTGATCTTTTTTCAAATACCGCAGCAATACTCGAAATAGCTACAAGCATTGTTTTCTCACTCTGTTCCTCTGGAGATAAGCCATAGAGTATTTGCCAAAAGCAATCTCTACAAACACGAATATCAAAAGTGAGAAAATCAGAGTGTAACTTGTGGCATAATAAATGAGAGGGAAGATTAGAATTTGTTAGTTTTTCCGTATAAAAAATTCTCTCTTTTTTCGATGTTACACTCGAAAATTTCATGATATATTCATTCACACAACGGGTTCCTAAAAACATTGGTATGATTAAAAGACTTGTCGGATGCCCAACTCTTTCAAGACAAAATTACAGGTTTTACATGCAGCAGTCGAGGTGTCACTTCCTATATTTCTTACATGAATCTCCCCCCCCTGAAGAACTTGTTTTGCCTGAGCAACAGTTTTGATTGTTGTTTGTGTCAAGATCTCATACTGCCGTAAGAAACGACTAATTGCATCAATTTCGGCACATTTTTTACTAATTCTACTTTGAGGTCCACGATCTGCAATTTGGGCAACTACTTTGTGCACATAGTGTATAGGATTTCTCCTGGCAGATAAGCCAACTGCTTCTTCACCACGCTTACTGAAAAAGAGTGCTAGTTTTCCTGGCCGATTTGACGGCGACATTCCTGCATTAGTCATTTCGGCGCTGAAAACTTTTGCTGCATTATCAGCATATACTTTGTGTGATCCCTTTGGCACCGGAGGAAGTAATTCTACACGACTTTGAGTAAATGGCCCACTTCCAGCTAACCCTGAGATAAATAGACTTCGACTAAATATACCAAATCCTAATCTTTGGAATCCTTGAAAATCTCTATCATTTTCAAAGGAATCTTGTACCCCAAATCCAGCCATCATTCCAGTAATACCAAGATAAGCACTCAAACCAAATGCATAAGCAGTACCAGCTAACATACTCCCTGATGCAGCTGCAGGCGCAGAGACAACTAATAGACTTGTGACAAATCCAAATGCTGCCCCAGAAACAAACCCATTTAAGGCACCCGCCCAAACATTCTGTCCTCCTGACCAAGCATCAAATGCACCATAAATAGCTCCTCCTACGGCACTTCCACCAGTAATATAGGCAATGGTTTGACCAATTGAGATTGATGATAAAACTCCCGATACGCCTGCAAATAATCCAGTTGGATCATACAGATTGATAGGATCGGCATGCGTATAAAGATACTTATGAAATGACTGTGGGTCCTGACTATTTCCCGCAAAATCATCCAATCGATTAAATCGTCCTGTCGTTGCATCGTAATATCGGGCTCGTAAGTATTGCTGGTCAATCTTCGAATCAAATTGCTCACCACTATAGAGGTAGCCGGTCCCGATTTGATCAGCCTCGAAATTCTCCTGATCGAGTAAGTTACCATACGCGTCATAGAAGAAGACCTGTTCCTTACCGTTAATATTGGCAATTGCCCCGACCACATCCACCAGAACTCGCGTGCTGGCATGACCATCGGCCAGGAAGTAAAGCGTTTGTGGAGTTTGTGGAACACCAGCCACATATTCAATCGTGGTTTGACTGATCTGGTCATGACCGATGGTATAGATGGTCTTTTTGAGGACTTCATCGGTATCAGGGTTTGCCTCCGTCTCTTCAATCACCTGGGAATAACCGGTGAAATTATTGGGATTATTGAGGTAACGGGTTAAGGTTACTTCATCATACGTTCCCGCTGGATCCTCATCCGTATTGATCTTATGTAAAGCGGAAACACGAATCCCGGTGGCATCATATTCGTAGGTGGTTTCTTTAATGGACGTCGGTGTCAGATCATCTACACTATCTTTATTTTTGACCGTTACTATTTCCAGTCGGCCCTGCAGGTCATATTTAAACTCAGTTAGTGTAATCTGAGCGGCCCCAGTGACAATCTCGGTTTTACTGTTCTGCTGCGTTCCGTCATAGGTATAGTCTGTGGTAGAAATGGTGGTTTGGTCATTTGTCAGATCGTCATTGTCATCCAATTCTGTCGATTCTGACAGCAGACGATCGTTGAGATCATAACTATAGCTCGTCGTCTTTCTGTCCAGATTACCATCATTATCAAAATCTTTGACGACTTCCTGTGTCAACCGATTCCCCGTCAGATCATAAGTGAATTCGGATGATTGTGACAATAGGTCATCATAATGGGTGAAGGTTTCATCAATCAGACGGTTTGCTTCATCGTATTCCCAGGTGGTGGTCACTTCTTTCGCCTCTGTCTCATCCACGAAACCATCACTGTTGGTATCAAACTCATCCAGATACCATTTCTCAGTCACACCAGTCCGCCGACCATCTTCACGCACACTGTAATTGAATTCAACAATTTTCTGATTGTCGCTTAAGTCATCGGGCGTGGCATCTCCTTCATAGTGCGTGAGCGTTTCCAACCGGTTGAGCGTATCGTAAACATAATCGGTAATCACGCCATTGGGCAAAATCGTTTCATCCAGATTGCCGACCAGATCATATTCGTAGCGCGTGGTTTCCGGAGTTGGTAATGCCACATCATTACGTTCCACGACACTCACGGTTGCCAGGCGTCCCAACTCGTCATAGGTATAAAGCGTATCGGTTACCGGGTCTGTAGGATCGCCGGTATAGGTGCGGGTCTTGCGGCCATAGACGTCGTATTCATAGTTGACGATCCCTTCTGGTGAATTGATCTGAATCAGTTCCCCTTTGCCGTTATATGTATTCGTTGTGACACGAGCATTTTGTGGTGAATCTGTGAGCATCTGAGTCACGCGAATTTCTCGTCCCTGTTCGTCGTACTCATAAGCAAACGTTTCATCCGGAATGGTAGTGACATTGGTTGGCAGGAAGAACTGCTTCTTAATCACCTGGCCGTTACCGTTCAGACTGTCATCGTAAACATAGACTGTTTTGACTCCTTCAAAGGAAACATGAGTTTCCATGCGATTCAAATAGTCATAAGTAAAGGTTTCAACCAGTTCACCAGGAATCGCCGGGTCGTCAGGAAGTATTCTCGTAAGCTGGTTTCCGTTTTCATCATATGTAAATTTTGTTTCCCGTCCGAGTGGATCAATGATCGAAATCTGGTTGCCAAACTCATCATAGGCGTACTGGTAGACGGGGTGAGTGAGCGTATCGTTGTTTAATGGATCTTTGACTTTGGGCAGCGTGACTTTGATCAAGCGTCCTTGGTCGTCGTATTCATACGATTTTATCTGCTCCATCGCATCGGTTTCGGATGTAACGCGGCCTTTTGTATCGTAGGCGGTGATCATCAAAATCGTAGCAGCGCCGTCATGTAAGATCGTTTTTGTTCGTCTGCCATACGCATCATACTCGTAGGTCTTCGTTTGTTTCTCTAGGTCATTGACATCGAGTACATTTCCATCCTCATTCACAATGACCTGAATGTTCGCATGAGTGGCAATCACCTGCCCTAGAGCGTCATAAATGGTTTCCATCCGATGACGAACCAGTGTTCCATCCAGATCGACGGCTGGTTCCAGTACTGCGATCTGTCGTCCCTGAGCATCATATTCGAAGTTTCGGGTGGCGCCCGTCGCATCTGTTTCCGAAATGCGATTTCCGAAGGCATCGTAAGTGGCCGAAGTAGTTAGCGAACTGCCCCCTTCAGTGACTGTGACTTCGACCTGATTACCATACTGATCGTAGACAAACGATGTCACAATTTCATGCGAACGGTCTAGACTGCGATCTTTGTCATTGACCCAGATATTCGTACGGGTCTCACTAATCTGTCCCTGATCGTTATAAATAGTTTCTCTGCGCTCGCGGACCAGTTCGTCCTCTGTAGTCATTTGGGTTGGAGTATTGACTGCTGTCTGTCTTCCAAAGCCATCGTATTCATAGCTGGTTTCACGGGAAGACTGAACTGTATCCCCGGCTTCATTATAAGTTATTGAGATAGAACGGACTAGCTGGCCTAACTCATTAAAAATTGACTGTTGTGAGGAGGCAGTGATACCGACACTGACCAGCGAGGTTTCTCTGGTGAGTGAATTCAACTCTACTTCCATATCGCGTAGTCGGGTAGTTTTAACGACTCGTCCGAGTGAATCGTATTCAGTAAAGGTACCGTCCGAAGTTGCATCACCCGATTCGAGATACTGATCTGTCTGATATAATATTCTATCGTGTGCATCATAGATAGCGCGACTGACAAGCCAAACCTTAGTTCCGACTTCATTCAGTGTTTCAGATTTGGTTTGAACGACCAGATTTTGACTATTATAAGTATATTCTGTTTTAAATCCGTCTTCATTTGTCCTGGATTCGACCCTACCATAACTATCATAAGTTAAAGAACTATAGATTTCATCAGGCGTTCCAAGCTCAAAGTTGTCTGCCAAACTGGTAGAGAAAGTCCCATCTGTTAGCGAAACTGTAATTTCAAGGTTCGAATGAGTTTCGGTTTTACTTAGACGTCCATAATCGTCGTAATAGGTAACTATCCCTGTCGGTACTGAATACGTTACAGTAGTCGATGTAGAACCCTGATTAAAGATGTCTGTCTCACTTGTGTCTAATATCTGGTCGACAGTAATGAACTCAAAGCCGGTCGAATCATCGTAAACAACCAAATCAACCAGCCAGACAAGATTGCCTGATCCGTTGAACGACTGTGAGCGGGTCACTATTAGATCACCATCACCGTTATATATATCCTGAGTAACCAATCCTTGCTCGTTAACAGAGAGTATATGGCGCCCTTCTTCATCATAGCCAAATAAGGTTTCATACTCACTAACAGAATAATTACCAGGCACTAAATCGGCCCATTCACGTGTCACAAGTGTATTCTGACCTAAAGCATCATATGATAGTGCTCTAGAATTTTCTTGTGGATCTATGATATTTGTGAGATCCCCCATTTGGTTATAATTGAAAAAAATTGTTCTATCAAACGACTTAGCGGATTCTGGCAACCCATTCTCATAATACGTATACGTCGTCTCATTATCCAACTCATCGACTGACTTCGTTAGATTTCCGTCCGCTTCATCATAGAAATTCTGAACCCGCAGACCGCTGGGGGCAATAGTCAAAGTCAGTTGACCAAAATTGTTATACCGATAGTGGGTTGTATTTCCCAGTTCATCGGTTTCGGTGACGACCTGACCGAAGGAGTTGTAGGTCCAGGATTTGACCAGATCATCGGTTTCGTCGTTGCCGTCCTTACCATCGATGGCACCTACTACGTAGATCTCTGTCTCCAGTTGGTTGTCACTGTTGTATTCCCGCAAGATTATATTACCGAGTGCGTCATCTTCGCGGGTAATGTTACCTTGCTCGTCGAGTTCCAGCACACTCTTGTTGCCCAAGGCGTCTGTAATGGTTTGCCTGCGGGTCGTACTGTTGAAGTCGTATTCGGTCACATTTCCCAATTCATCTTTCGATGACAGGACACGCGGTACATCGTTGTCATAGGTCACTTCCCGAATCACTCTGCCGGCGGCGTTGGTAATCGTTGTCAGGTGATGGTCGAAGTCCGCATGATACGTATACTGTAGCGTGAAGTTGTCTTTGGCGTCGGCATCGTCATACTCGTCATGTACGCTGGCCGTATCGGTGCCGTCGTAAAGATTGTGATCAAAGTTGCGATCGTAAACGTTGACCAGATTGCCATTCGCATCGTATTCATACTGCAGGCGGTTGCCGGCGGGGTCGATGATCGCGGTGATGAAGTTGTGATTCGGGTCGTTACGCTCAAAGATAACATTGCGGCCGTAAGTGGTGGTGATGCCGTAGTCGGTGTAGGTCGTACGGTTACCGTGCAAGTCTTCGATCCAGGCCTTTGTGGAGTCGGTCGGATCGAGACCATATTGAACTCTGTCGGGAGTCTGATACACAAAGTTCATTTTGGTAAAGCTACGAGTCGGATTGAAGACTCTGCCGTTCAGCAGAAATTCATCGCCGAGCTTAGCAAGAGTGACATCATCTGCTAATTTCAATCCCCCTATCACACCTGTATCTGCAACAAAGACAGGTTCATGAGGCGGTTCGCCCACAATTAGCCCGATTCCAGAGTAATCAATGGGGTTAGTCTGGAAGGTAAAGCCTTCAGTTGTGCCATCGGGTAGTGTGACGATGATGCGCGTTCCAGTACGGAACGGTACAAAGTCCCCTTCTCCGATTAATGAGAAGCTGCTGTCCGGGTAAATGACCTCAATCGTGGGAATACCGAAGTCCAATGACCAGCCGAAACCAAAGTCGCCTGCGTGGTTGGCGTTCAGCGTATCGTAGGTTCGTGAAACGGTAATTGGTGTGTTACCCGCGTTGACTGTGAGATCAGTGGTGCCGGTTGTGAAGTTACCGAGTTTGAAGTTGCCACTGACTTCGATGCGACGGACGCTGGTCGCGGTATTGTCGTTCTGGTCGGTGGCGGTCACGATGATGTCGTAGAAGCCGTTTGCCAGCAGCGTGGTATCGATATGTGCGAGCACACCGCTAACGATATTGCTGTCATTCACAGTATCATCGGCTTTGAGAGTCAGGACGTTGCCGGTTTCGGTGGAGATGAGTTCGACCTTGTAAGACTTTAAATCGTCATCTTTGATCGTACCAGTAATATCTGTGGGTACGGTGACTTCGCCGGTGCCGGTAGGTGTTTCGATCCTGATTTCTGGTACCCAGATATCCGTAACCACATTTACTTTACGAAGCTCCGTTTCGAACTCGTTGCCCGCGGCGTCGTATGCAGTCAGCGTGAACTCGAATGTGCCCACGACAGAACCGACATTGATCTCTATATAGCCGTTATCCCTAAAGAAGTTGAATTCTTCAAAGGTGGTGAAATCAACACGAAGACCAGTATTATCTGTATCTTTATAAGACAGTTTGAACGATTCAATGCCGACATCATCGGCGGCATAGAAGTTGATCTTGAGATCGCTGCCGATAATGATTTTCTCGGGCAAAGCACCAATACTGACATCAGGCTTAGTGGTGTCGGCATTCACGGTCAGATCGAATGTCTCCATAGTCGTCAATTCATTGACGCCATTGATTTGTTCGTTCACGGTTACAGTGATCGAATAAACTTTACCAGCCATATCACTGGCAGTATCAAAGGTGATGAATCCATTTTGGTCAATTGAGAACAAGCCGCTGACGTCAACTCCGCCTTCCGTAGCCGCAATGGAATAGATCAGAGTATCACTGTCAGCATCAGTCGCAGTCACCTGCTGGGTAAACGTATTTCGCGCGGTGACACTCTGGTCGGCAATTGGTGTGATCACAGGGGCTGCGTTATCACGGATCTCAAGTTGATAGTGTTGTGTGACTGTAAAGGTTTTGTCGCTGACGTAAATCGTAATGTTATAGGTTCCGATCTGACTGGCGACAAAATTACCACCGTTCAGACTGGATGTGACTATACCATCAGAATCAATCTGTAATCCTAATGCGGCTCCATTTGTGATCTCCGGATTGCTGTTTTCGACTTTGATGTCATAGAAAGAGGTATTGTCTTCAGAAGCCGGGTCTACCGCGACGTCGTAAGTATAAATTTTACCCGTCAAAGCAATGGGATCAGGAGTCGACGTGATAACCGGTGGTTTATTCGTAGCGGGGTCGTACACAAGCACTTGATGTGGACTCAAGTCAAAAGCCCCACGTTGATCGTGAACTTTGACGACATAGTTGTACGAGCCAACATCGACGGCTTCTTGTGGAATATCCCAGGTGAGAATTCCGGACCTGGCATCGATGGTCATTCCCGTGGGTGCTGACTCGAGAGAGAAGAAGACGCCACGGCTTTCAGGATCATCACCGGTGAATTGATAGGTAAAGACGGCATCATTGGCCGCCAGCGTGGGGGGCGTATTGGATGCTTGTGGTTGTGTGTTTTTCTTGTTGACCTTAACCGTGAATTCCTGTTGATGTACGCCCAGGAATGGATCTTGAGCGGAGACAGCGAAAGTATGCGTACCTAACTGATCCAAGCCATCAGGATCATATATAGGAACCCATTCGATTTCGCCGGTCAGAGCATTGATGGTCATGCCTTCGGGACCGGAAATGAGAGTCCAGATCACGGAGTCATTGTCGGCATCAGTGACAGAGAGAGTCTGAGTAAACTTAATACCAGCGGTCGCTTCCGGAAGCTCGGTTACAACGATTTCCGGTGCTTCATTCTGCCAGGTATCAACGACCTCGATCTGGAAGGTTTCTTCAGTGAACGAGCCCGGATTGTTGACATCCTTGATTCTGACGGTGATGTCATAGGGAGTCGGACTGACTTGGGCCAACGTAGGTGTCCAGCTCAGTTGGCCGTTTGATTGTAATTCGACTCCTATAGGGCCTCCTGGCATCAGTTCGAATTCAAAGGCGTTGCCATCAGCATCGTAACCTTGTAATTGATGCCAATAAGGGAACGCGGTTAGAATTTGGGAACGCGGAGCAGAAACAATCGTAGGGGCATTCGTACCTACAGGATCTTCCACGCGGAGCGTGAGCGTCATCGTGTCGGTGGCACCATCGTTATCGGTCACTTTGAAGGTAAAGCGTTGCAAGCCGGTATCGTCGATGCCATTCGCCAGATCTAAACGAGGTGTCCAAGTAATCTGCTGCGTCGTGGAATTGAAGTTTTGTGAAATATCAAAACCGTGTGGTGCTTCGATGACTTTGTAAGTCAGGCTGCTTAAGTCTTCCGGGTTAGGATCGCTGCCTTGAATCGTGTAGGTATATTCAACACCAATGCTGGCGGAGTCGGTGACTTCGTTCGGTGTGAACTCGGGATTCGCATTGTGTAATAAAGGAACTTCGAACTCTTTGGTAGTACGAAGAACGCCATCAGTGGCAATCACATCAAAAGTGAAGCTGCTAATGTCTGGTGTAAAGTTTGCTGAGGTAAAGGTCCAGGTAACTTTGCCTGTATTTTCATCAATCGCTAGACCGTAGTCGGTTGCTTGCTGAGGATCGAGTTCATACGTGAGGCGTTCACCATTGGGATCGAAGGCTGTTGGAACGAGCGTGTATTCGACATCTTTAATCGCAGGAGCAACAGTCTGATCGATAAAGATCGGCGCTTCATTGGGTTCTGGGGGCGCGATCACCGAAATGAACAGCGTGGTTTCAATAGATTCGCCGCTGTTGGTATCTTGCACGATGATTTTATATTCAGCATTTTGCAGACTGACAGGGGCGTCTTCAACATAATCGGGACGCCAGGTAATCAACCCTGTTGCCGCGTCAATCACCATGCCACTGGGAGCCCCTTCGAGTGAGTAGACCAAGCTTGAACTGGAATAATTGACTTCAACTTGTGAGGTGTAGAGGAAATTACTCTCCGCATAACGATCGGGAAGTTGAGTGAATCTCAGTGATGTCGGTGTTGGCGGAGTTGTGTCATAAACCGGTACGTTGAATCGCTGTGAAGCTATGATTGTTCCGGTAGAATCTTTCGCAAGAAGCATTGCTTCATACGTTTGATTTCCAGACCCATCTGGATACGTTCCGGCAGGTGGCGTCCAGTTGAGGACGGTATTGACATCGTCAATGGTCGCTCCTTCCAAACCGACGACTTCATAGCTTATCGCTCCAGCAGGCAGGTCTGCGATATTGAAATCATATGACCATGGAGTAGCTGGGACTAACGGAGTTGTCGTGACGTCGGGTGTGGTAGTAAAGGTGGGAGGCTCAGTCGGTTCAACAATATTGATACGGAATTGCTGAATGACTGCTCTGGTGCTCTGTGTGGTGCTAACTCCATCGTATTCATAAACAATAATTGAGACATCGAAAAATCCTTGTGCGATATCACTTGCAGTTAGATTGAATTCAGCGCGACCTGTTATGGGATTTTCTATAGGGTCAGTTGTCCGATCATTCACTGCGTATATATTTACACCCGTTGTATTAACGCCTACAGTTCCTGTTGTCTGAATAGCGGCCATTGGATCAAAGAAACTCTCCCCATTGCTGACATAGGGAGTGATTCCATATATTTTATTTACATCGACTGACTCAGGAGAAAGATGGAAATCGTATTTCCAATAGGCAGTTGATAAGTCTGGAGCAAACTGAATATCCGATCCAGGAGTTGATGCAATGACTAATGTGTCATTTACACCTGTATTCCCAGCACTGACATCAAAAGTAAACGTAACCGTCCGCTCGCTCTTCCAGTTCTCTTCGGCGTTTTGCAGGTATGATTCGCGGCGGGAGTAATCGCGAACTGTGACGGTCAATTCCACTTCGCCTAAGGTGTTACCTATATAAGTGACCGTATCACCATCGAGAGTAAAGTCTTGATTGATCGGATTTCCTTGATCATCCTGTGTTGGTAAGCCGAGAACAACAAAATCACCATCTGGATCGGAGTAGGTGAACTCGTGAGTCCATGTAACCCCTGAAAAGAGAGGGCTAAATGGAACGGAGGTAATATCGGGTGTGTGATTTATTGGATCAACAATAATTTGGAAGTATTGAGATCCTTCAAGATTATTGGCATCGCGGGCATACAAGAATAGGCCATATGTACCAGCTTCTGTGGGAGTTCCCGAAACAAGACCGTTTTCATCAATTGATAACCAGGCCGGAATGCGGGAATCGGTATCAGAAATCGCACGGTCATGGAACGTTACTGTCACACCATCGGCAACCGTCAGCTGGTATTCATACAGTTCTCCCAACACAGCTTCTTGAACAGGCCGCGAATTAATCGCTGGGCCGTTGCTGGTCGTACCTCCTGTGTTCTCATAAATAGTTAGTTTATAGGATTGAATGTTCCAGCCACCATTGCCATCCTCTGCGCGAATTTCGACACGAACCTCATCTCCTTGTTGATAGTTATTGTTCGGAGTCCATGTGATTTCTCCCGTGGTCGAATTGATTTCCATTCCAGCTGGTGCTTCATCAAGTGAGAATGTGACCGTATCTAAATCGGGATCAGTGGCAGTAACGGTATATTCCCATGGCTGACCGATGACTGGTGAAGTGGTCGCTTTTGATGTAATCTGCGGAGGAGAATTGGAATCTTCGGGTTGAACTGTGATATCGAATTGTAGAATCTCTCCAGCTTGACCATCAGAGGCAACAACTTCAAATCGGTAGTAACCGGCCTGTGTGGGTGTCCAGAGGACCGTTTTTCCATCGGTATCAATAATCGCATCTGTATAAGGCCCTGATAGTACATTACCCTGTGCATCGACTTCATAGTAGTCATTGACTGTAATAGTAACCGTATCACTTGGGTCTGCGTCGGTTGCTTCAACCGTATAGGAATACTGTTGATTCTCGACAACTGACAGCGGTGGCCGACTGGTAATTGTTGGTGCGTTGTTGGTCTCTGTGACGAATATATTGAATGTTTGAGTCGTGAAGCTCAACGGATCTGAATTATCAGTAACTTGAATCGTAACGGGATATTCACCTGTAGCCGTTGGTGTCCAAAGAATTTTTGTTCCATCTAGAGAGACGGTCATTCCACCTGGGTCTGGGTTAACGGGTATCGTGAATGTGTAGAGATTTGATTCAGGATCAACCACTGTCGGAGTATATTCCCACAGTGAACCGTTCGTAATTGATTGAGGTGGAATTGAAGTGATAACAGGTGGCTGATTTGCAGCGGCATCGATGACAGGAATAGTGAATTCTTGAGTTGAAGTGGCGTAGCCATCTGTTGCTTCTATTTTGAATACATAATCCCCTGTCGCTACTGGAGTCCATGTGATTGCGCTACCATCCCAGATGTTAGCGTCAGTTATTTCGGAATTATCAATAAAGAATTTGAACGTAACGTCATTCCCTAAGTCTGTATCAATGGCCGAAACGGTATAATCATATTGGTTACCAACACTCGCCAGTAACTGTGGAACGGATGTAAAAATTGGAGGAACATTATCGACAACAGGCAGCGCGAACCGCATTGTCGTTTCGTTGCCATTCAATCCAAATGCGCGAATTTGGATTTCTACTCCCTCCGGACTCAAGTCAGATGCGCCTGGAGTCCACACAAGACGATTGTCATCGAGCAGCTCTAATCCTGCAGGTGGGTTAATTAAATTGAATTTAATCCCGATCGGGTCTTCTACAGAAGCCGTGTAAGTCCATTCATTCCCAACGATGGCAGGTCCTGTTGGAAAACTATTGAAAACAGGATCAGCGGCTGCTGAAACTTCAAGAGTATAAGTTTGTGTGGTGATTCCTATCGAATCGTCTGCTGCGGAAATTTGAATTTCATAGAATCCCGTTTCGGTTGGCGTCCAGTTAAGAACATTATTTGTAATCTCTGGCTGCGTTCCATCGGTAATCAAAGCCAGGTTCTGTCCAGTTGGATTCCCTTGATTATCCAAAAGATAAACACTTTCCAGAGTTAACATAACAGATTGTCCGACATCAGCGTCTGTTACATCAATTGCATACGAATAAGCGGAGTTCACAAGAGTGGTGATTTCAGGAGTTGAATTAAATTCGGGAAAGCTATTGACACTTATCGTTACCGGAGCCAATGCTTGTCCGCCGTGCTGATCGTCTGCCAGAATGTGAAAAGTATAAGTTCCTGCAGCGGAAGGTGTCCAACGAATGACATTTTGTTCGTCAATCGTCATCCCGGACGGTTCATTTAGAAAGGAAAACTCAACATCATTGCCATCTTCATCAAAAACGGTGATCTGGTTAGTCCATTCTTCACCTGGTATCCCTACCTGAATCGGTTCTAGAGTGAAAGTAGGTGCGTGATTGTTTGTGGTAACTTTGATATCAAACGGTTGTGTAGCAATTCCACCATGGGAATCGGTGACCAGAACTACAATCGGAATAGAATTAGACCCTTCAAAGCTAATGAAGTCTGTCGGAACATCCCAGTATAACATTCCAGTATCTTTATCGATTGTGATTCCCGATGGTGCTCCGGGAGGTACGAGCACATCGTATTTCAAGCGGTTACCATCCGGGTCAGTCGCTTTCACCTGATAACGATATTCTGAACCAGCTAATGCTTCAGTAACAGGAGGTGATGTGATTTGGGGGGCATTATTTACGAAAATGTCATCGCGTAATACTTCTAGCTGGAATGTTTGTTCGTCTGTACCACCCCGTCGATCAGTGACTAAGACTGAGATTGTGTAGTCTCCTACCAGTTCTGACTCTTGACCATAATAAGGAGTCCAACTGATTTCACCGGAACGTAAATCAATACTCATTCCATCTGGGACAGTGCCCTGCAAGTAATATCGGAAGTCATCTCCGTCTGCGTCGTTCGCTTCAATTTGGTAAATATATTCTTGATTGACTTGTGCTGTCGCACTAGGAGTCGAAACGATCTCCGGAGCTACATTAGGGCCTTCACTGTCTGTGACAATCAAATGGATGTCCTGAGTTGTACTGCCTCCTTTGCCATCGCTAACAGTGACCGAGAAGTCATGAGTTCCTACTACAGGAGAATCCCAGGATATTACATTCGTAACCGGGTGAATTATTACACCGTCAGGTTCATCGTTCAGTTCGTAATATAATTCATCACCATCGGGATCAGTTGCCTGTAGTTGGTATATGTATCCATTATTGATAGTGACTGGAATCGTCCCTATGAGTGTCCCGGTATTTAGATCAACAAATTCCAGGTTAAATGAATCAGCATCTCCAGTTGCATCGGCTGAAATCACTGTCGTAAATGTGGCAACCTCTCCTCGTTCTCTATCTAATGTTCCCGTTTGATTAACAAAATTCGCATCGGGCTGTGAAGCAATTAAATCAAGATCAACATCGCCAACACCTGATGCCCCCAGATTTGAAATGTAAACAGTTGTGTCCAAAATATTGTCGCCAACATCAGCGATCGCAAACGTAAGCGAATGAATATACTTTCCTGTATTAGAATCAAAATTGGAATATCCGACTCTCATTTTCACAAGTCCATTCACATTAATTTGTGAACTGTCGAGAGTCGCCTCAAAGGCACCATTTTGACTGTCGATGACTATTGTTTCATCAGCATTACCATCAAAGTCATAATCAATTTCAATATAAGAGAAAAATTGATTATAGGTGTCAGCGATATTTCCTGAGAAAACACCTGTAGCCGAATCCAATGAAAATAAATCAAATCCAGTCAGATTCGTTGATTCTAACTGAGTTAGTGTTGTATCAACATCAGTCCAGAGTGAAGATGCGGCTTTCTCGTTCTCGATAGTTGTTGCAAAAGAGAGAATCGGATTTCCGTTTGGTGCTAAAACTCCATCCAGCTCTGTTCCTGACAAGGCTGCCGTAGAATTAAGCTCAGTGAAGCCGATGATTGTCGATGTGTCGATGGAAGCAGGCACAAGATTGATTGTATTCCAACCATAGTTCACTGCCTCTGCATTTTGGTCGACACCAATCAAACGAATGTTAATGTCTTTGCTGGAGTCGATGAAGGAATTTTCAAGATCCAGGCTGAATGAACCATTTGAAATGTTGACAATCGTTGATAAATCTACTGAATCGTCATTATTGTAGTCAATTTCAACTGTTGCTGAGGTTAAGTTAAGTAAACTGTCAATCGTGCCTGAAAGAGTAGTATCGGTAAACTTCATTTCCGAGTGATTAATATTAATCGGTGATGATTCAGTAAACGCAATGTTTTCGCCATCGACAAAAATTCCGAAACTATCGTTAAAAATGTCGTTTACATATTCAGGGAATTCTTCTGATCCAAATACGACATCGAAGTTTAATGTGTCGTAGCCAGGTAATAATTCAAAGTCGATCGTAAATTCCGTCATATCATAAACAGAAGGATATCCAGCAATTTGTCTTATCTCATCGTCATAATTATAGTTTAAGCTCCTGTGTGCAGTGTATCCGCCGATACCAGTTGTTGAATCTTCAGCGGTGTTTTCATTCTCACCTTGTTGTTCAGCATTGCCTGTTGACAAGACAATTCCATATTTGTCTAAACCAAAAGCATTGTTTTTATTGACGTATACTCCAGTGGAAGAATAACTTTGATCATTTATAAAGTTTGGCCCTAAATCTATGGCGGGAAACTCATCGTCAAGTACATCCCCTACAGTGATTCCTACTGCAAACCAATGACGAAACTGATCTAACTCATCGTATACGAATGCTTGTACTACATAACGTCCTACGTCATCTACTGTTGGTGTCCACGAAATAATACCTGTGCTGGAATCAACACTCATTCCTTTATTTGTTGAGAGTGTGTCTAAATAAATTGTTGGAACGTAGGTGAATGGAGTAGTAGGTTCCAGAACAATTTCAAGTAAAGAATCAGGATCAACTGACTGGTTAGGTAATGTGATGAATTGAGTTTCGAGTGCATGCTGGCCTAATAAATTAGTACCGATTACGTTAATTCCTGCTCCACCCCCTACAAGCAAAGCATCTAACAATTTGAGCTCATTAGCTTCATTGATAACAGTAAGCGTATCGTCAGGAGCAACTGGTAGAGGGAAGTTTAAATTGGCATCAGTGACGATCACCGAAACTTCTTGTGTCACTGATTCTCCGGGCGCCAGTTCCAGATTAATGCTGGTTGGTGTCACTTCTCCTGTTGCCGGGCTGTGATTTGTGGCAACGGTATGAGTGGTGTCGGGAGTAGACCAGATCACCGGCGCATTGTTATTCGGATCTCCTAATACTTCCACAGTAAACGTCAGCGTGTCAGAACCACCACTTTTATCTTCTCGATCGTAGACATGTAATGTGTAAGTAAAATCCTGATTGACCATGTCAGCTGTGGGTGTCCAGCTTAGCGCACCTGTATTATTATCGATCAGGGTCAAGTTTACTTCGTCAGGGGGGAGTTCAAACCAAAGCTCGTCTCCGTCGATATCAACCACGATGGGATCAAAAGTGAACGTATTTCCGAGATACACATAGGTTTCCGGCGTATTCTGGAATTCGGGATTACTGTTGATAGTGGGAGGAAATAGATTGATTGTAAATGTATAAGGGGCTGATCGAGCGTCATCCCCGGTATAGTCTAAACAGAAATGTTCGACGGGAGTTCCTCCGTCATCGTTTAGCACAACTGTAATTTCAGCCGTACCAAATGCACCTTCAATGGGCACAAAAGTGAGAGTTCCATCTTGTGAAATTTGAGGAGGCTCAATGAATAAAGATTCATTGGAGTTTGAAGTGACTTCGAACCATAGCTCTTGATTTTGTTCATCTTCAAAATCCAGACCCGGGATAATATTTGTGGCCCAGTTCGTTTCTTCATAGGAATAGTTTGCCTGATTGTGTGTATAAACGCCAACATCCGCTCCCCCAACAAACTCCGGAATGTGGTTTAGCTCACCAACATAAATTTTGTATTCAAAAATATGATCTTCAAAGGAGACATCTCTTATATTATCTCCATGTAAGACATAGCCCAAACCGGAAATCTTGAATTGGACAGTATGAACTCCGTCTTGAAAGGCATCGGGAGTCCAACTAAATTCGTAAGTATTAGGGTCAAACGTCATTCCCGGCAACGGGTTGACAATTTCAATCGTCGATGTAGCCGCGAAGGGATCTACACCTTTCACAGCAGTTAAGCCGTTATAAGTATAGTCAAACAAAGGTGATGTCGGGGTAGGAGAATCAACCATTAAAGTATTAAAATAAATATTATGCGGAATGGCTTCAAACGTGATCGGAATGAAGTCTTCAGCACCATACTTTTTATAACGATCATTGATCCCAGCCGAAGAGCCTGGATCACGTTGGATCGTGATTGTCGACCAGGGACTGAAAAACGAAGTATAAGGCACCCCTTCTCTGGGTCTGGTTCTTACAGAGACTGTGAAAGGCTCATATCCTGTTCCTGGCGCATTATTGGATACTCTGGCTGCTCCTTGCCAATAATGTTCAAGATTATAAGTCGGTACTACAGGAGTAAATGAAAACTCTCCATTATAATCAGTCATTATAATGGTACCATCTATGATTCCATCAGACCCAACATCATATTCAAGAACGGAATCATTAGCTTCAGCAGTTGTAATAATGCTCCCGTTAAGAGTAAGGTCACGACTTATATTATCTCCGATGATTCCTGTATCATTTTGCAAATAAAGGTTTGTGACTGCCGCAAAATCAGGTTGTTCTAAATAAACGCTTAAAGATTGTGAGACTCCTTCTTGATTTGAGTCTTTTACAACGGGAACTGCTACAATTGTAGGTTCATTATAATTGGCATAAACTAAACCTCGTTCCGTGTTATATGTGAAACTACCATCTGTATTTACTGGAATCTGCTTGTAGACATAAATATCTCTATAGATTTTGATTTCAATTTCAGACATGTCGCCATCATATAAAACCCTTCCTGTGACAGTCGCATCTAATGTTATCAAATCTCCCGGAGTTCCAGTGTCATTAACCAACTGTAAATCAACAACCTGTGGCAATTCTGGTTCGTAAGTAAACGTCATCTGGGTACAACCAAGATGATCTTCGCTGTAGTACAATTGTGACCAGGCCTGGAATAAGAGTGTTGTTTCTCCGAAGTCAATGGAATCAGATGGATCAAATGTAAAATCACCATTCGCATCGACGGCGACCGTTGCAATGTGTGAAATGCTGGGAAGGTTTCCACCCGTTAAAATATTTAGAACACTGGAATCACCTGGGAACACTTGATAGATATTGACGTACACATAATCATCAACAAAGTTCCCTGAATAGCTCACGCTTCCTGTAATTGTCGCATCTTTCGTTATCAGGTCTGCGGGCGTATCAGTATCGTTAACCAACCCGACAGAAGTGACTTCAGGATAGGCAGTATCCACTGGAGGCTGCCCATACGTGAAAGTGAAAGATTCCCACGGATCTGCTTGACCACTTCGTATATTGTAAGCTTGGAAATTGATGATTGCGTGAAATGCCGAAGGAGAGATGTAAGGAGTGGGATCAAAAGTAAACGCCCCAGATCCATCAGTGGTAATAATGGTATCAACCGCTCCGTCGTTATCCCAGTCGACATTGATGTGACTGGCATTAACACTGGTCCCCGTAATTCGAGGATCCCAGGTGCTCTTATCTCCAGGAATTCCGGTATCGTGTACCAGATAAAGGCCTGTGATTTCAGGATCGGTTGAAGGTGGAGTGGGGGCCACATAGGTGAATGAAAATGAGACCCAGGCTCCTTCTTCTCCCGTGGCTTCTGAGACACCTTTGAATTTGATCGTTTTCTCACCATAGCTGAATATACTTGAAAAATCGAATCGGAAAATATGGCCATATTCTGGGTTCACGATTTCATCGACAATTCCATCATTGTTCAAGTCAATATGAGTCACAATGCCATCAGCTTGAACATCACCCGGATAGGCTACAAACCATTGAATTCTAGGATCAGATGTAATGTTATCGCCGGGAGTATCTGTATCCTGCATTAAGTGCGGATGAACGACATTCGGATTTTGTGGAGGTGAGACATATTTGAAGTTAAATGTCTCCCATTCGCCCGCCGTTCCCGTTTGTTGTGAGACTCCCTGGAAACTGATTTCGGCGGGTCCATAATCAATAAAATCAGTCGCATCAAATGTAAACTCACCTAATGCGTTTGGCGAGATTGTGATGTCGGTCTGGCCATCGCTGTTCCAATCGATATTGACATCAACCTGATCATCAATCAGATCACCAAAGTAGTTGATTTTACCTGTAATCGTTGGGTCATACGTGGAAAGGTCATCGGCCTGCCAACCGGTGTCATTGAGCAATGCAAGCTCTGTGATCTCAGGATCAGGAGTGTATAACACATCGTACCAGGCAGAGTAGACATGGGATGATTCAACGGGATCCATAGCCACATATCGCACACGTACTATATTGTCTGCCTCAATATCTTCAGCAAGAAATACGGAATTGGCGTCAGAAATCCCATCTTTATTCAGGTCGACTTCGATATGAGACCCTTGCAACCCGTTACTAAGTGCTACAGAGTAGTTCAGCACGGGATAGATTCCCTGGTGGTTATCATCAGTGAGGCTAAGATCGGATAATGAAACGCCGTTCCATATCCAGGTAAAACTGAGCGAAGCCCATTCAGACCTTAGATTATCACCATCATGTCGCGCCCTTGCCCGAATTGTGTTTTGAAGAGTTCCGGTAAAGCTGAATGGAGCAATGTAAGCCGCAGGCTCAAAATTGAAATTACCCAGTGCATCTGGCGTCGCGATAGCGTCAATCGCTCCATCGCCATTCACATCAAATTCGATAGTCACTCCATCAATTCCAGCAGTATATGATGCTTGACCACTAATGCCAGGGTCCGTTGTCACCCGATCACCGACTGTGTCGGTATCATTTGAAAGTGTTAGGCTGGAGATACTGAGATCACTTGTAACTGTCAGACTGGATGCATCGATGGAACTCCATTCCATTTCGACAACCTCGGATGTCGTAGTATCAACGCCCGTGGCCCGTGCAATGATAAGCCCACTTGAATGGATTCTGGTTGCATCAATGGAGATGAAAAATTGATCATTACTATCCACAGTAGTCGAAAGGTCTGCAACACCATCCAGGTCATAGTCAATTTCTACTTTAAGCGAAGTCAGTCCAAGGCTATTGTTAACAACTCCTAATAAACTACTCGATGCATCATCAATAAATAGTGTTTCGAAGCTGGGAGTGAGCGCTGGTGGCTCAGGTAGTCCAGAGGCATCTATGTAAATCCATGAGTTTGTCACTGTTGACGTGGAGTTCAGATCAAACCCCTTCGCGCGAACTTGAATCAATTTGGATGGATCAAGTAAGGCAGTTGTAATGGTCACACTAAATGAACCATCTGTTTCGTCAACTTCGACAGAAACATTGGCAACGCCATCCAGGTCATAATCAATTTCAACGACAGGCGAATATAACCCGGTAGAAAGATCAAAGATTCCAGACAAAATACCTGTTGCGTTATCGAGAGTTAATGAAGTGAGCCCCGGTGTTGCTGGGTTTGCTTCCACATCGTCATTGTTGATAATGCCTGCGCCTTCAGATTCTCCCAAAACCACTGGATAACCAAACGATTGCAAATTACTTAAGCGAACCAGGAATACCTCATTCGATTCAATTATATTATCATTAGTAATATCAACTGTAATTGTGTGTTGACTGATTGAGTCAGTGAATAGCAAAGTCCCACTCGTAGAAGTATAGTCGTTTGCTATCGCTTTCGCTGAACCATCTACTGTTTCATAATAAACAGATACATTGCCTCCAACATTCGTATCTAAAGTAACGGTGAATGTTGCTGTTCCCGCACTTTCGTCTACCGTAACATTATTGATCGACACTGTGGCAAAATCACTATTAGTAATTGTGCCAGTTGCAGTTGCTGTTCCCAAGTCAACGCGGGACAAATTAGTTACACCATCTACTTTAGGATCAGAGAGAACAACATTAAAACTCTCATCTCCTTCAAGCGATTGATCATTAGTAATTTGGATTGATAAAGTAGTTGAAACCTGGCCAGGATTCAGCGTGATCAATTCGTTGCTCAACTCTGTATAATCAGAACCATCGGCACTCCCAGCTTGAGTGGTCACTAAAAAAGTGACTTCGTCTTGAACAGGATGATCAAGTGTAATCAAAAATTCGAGGGTACCTGTGTTTTCTAAAGCTGTAGCATTACTAATGTGTAACCTTGCGTTTTCAGCCTCATATTCATTGACGCCGGTAATCGTAATGAAGGCTGTGGCAGTAGCAGTCCCTGTGTTTCCATCTTCGATGGTGTATGAAAAACTGTCAGTAGCGGTTTGACCGGCAGCGAGTGATTCAAACTGACCATTGGGATCATAGCTGAAGGTACCATTCGCATTGAGCGTCAGCAGTGCTCCAGAAGTGAGTGCGAATTGAGTGCCGACAGTTCCTCCAGCAACAGCTGAAATAGTCAGACTATCCCCTTCAATGTCACTGTCAGGAGTCGTCGGATTGGCGTACAGTACATTGCCGGCAACGAGACTGTCTTCATCGACCGTAAAGGTGTCGTCTACTGCGATCGGTGGATCATTGACCGGATTGACGAGCACATCAAATGTGTGTGTGATGATACCCCCCTGGTTATCGTCTACGGTAACGGTAATGGTGGCCGAGCCGCTCTGGTTCGCGACGGGTGTGTACGTCAAAGTGCCAGTAGGATCGCCAGAGGTGTAGGTCACGACGGGATCGGCAATCAAAGCCGGGTTGTCACTGCTGGCAGTCACCGTCAATGTCTGGCTTTCGCCTCCCCCGGCAGAGATACCGGTGAGGTTGATCGTCTGCTGTCCGGCATCTTCGTCAATGGGCAGTGGATCGGAAATGGCATCCAGTGTGGGCAGATCGTTAACAGGGTTGACGAGCACATCAAATGTGTGTGTGGTGATACCCCCCTGGTTGTCGTCTACGGTAACGGTAATGGTGGCCGAGCCGCTCTGATCGGCGACGGGTGTGTACGTCAAAGTTCCCGTGGGATCGCCAGAGGTGTAAGTCACGACGGGATCGGCAATCAAAGCCGGGTTGTCACTGCTGGCAGTCACCGTCAATGTCTGGGTTTCGCCTCCCCCGGCAGAGATACCGGTAAGATTGATCGTCTGTTGTCCGGCATCTTCATCAATGGGCAGTGGATTCGAAATAGGATCCAATGTGGGCAAATCGTTGACTCCGGTAACGGTAACAGTGACCGTTCCGAGATTGCTGACCGCTGTGTGTGAGTCCGTCGCGGTATAGGTGAAAGTGACTTGACGTGTTTCCCCGGCGGCGAGATCCTGGAATGCGGTTCCGGGATCAAAGGTAAAGGTGCCGTCAATGTTAGGGGTGGCCGTGCCTTCTGCCGCGGGGGTAATGATATTGTAAATTAATGTGCTGGCATCATTATCAGTGTCGATATCGGAGGCAAGAACACCGGTGGTGACGGCCAGTCCATCTTCTGTGGCTGCGATGTTGGTGTCTATGACAACGGGTGGATCGTTAACGGGATTGACGAGCACATCAAATGTGTGTGTGGTGATACCTCCCTGGTTGTCGTCTACGGTAACGGTAATGGTGGCCGAGCCACTCTGATCGGCGACGGGTGTGTACGTCAAAGTTCCCGTGGGATCGCCAGAGGTGTAGGTCACGACGGGATTCGCGATCAGGGCGGTATTATCACTGCTGGCGGTCACCGTCAATGTCTGTGTTTCTCCTCCCCCGGCAGAGATACCGGTAAGATTGATCGTCTGTTGTCCGGCATCTTCATCAATGGGCAGTGGATTTGAAATAGGATCCAATGTGGGCAAATCGTTGACTCCGGTAACGGTAACAGTGACCGTTCCGAGATTGCTGACCGCTGCGTGTGAGTCCGTCGCGGTATAGGTGAAAGTGACCTGACGTGTTTCCCCGGCGGCGAGATCCTGGAATGCGGTTCCGGGATCGAAGGTAAAGGTGCCGTCATTGTTGGGAGTGGCCATGCCTTCTGCCGCGGGGGTAATGATATTGTAAATTAATGTGCTGGCATCATTATCGGTGTCGATATCGGAGGCAAGAACACCGGTGGTGACGGCCAGTCCATCTTCTGTGGCTGCGATGTTGGTGTCTGACACAACGGGTGGATCGTTAACAGGGTTGACGAGCACATCAAATGTGTGTGTGGTGATACCCCCCTGGTTATCGTCTACGGTAACGGTGATCGTGGCCGATCCGCTCTGATCGGCGACAGGTGTGTACGTCAAAGTGCCAGTAGGATCGCCAGAGGTGTAAGTCACGACGGGATCGGCAATCAAGGCCGGATTATCGCTGCTAGCAGTGACCGTCAGTGTCTGTGTTTCGCCTCCCCCGGCAGAGATACCAGTAAGGTTGATCGTCTGCTGTCCGGCGTCTTCGTCAATGGGTAGTGGATTTGAGATGGGATCCAGTGTAGGTGGATCGTTAACAGGATTCACGAGCACAGTAAAGGTCTGCGTGGTGATACCCCCCTGGTTGTCGTCTACGGTAACAGTGATCGTGGCCGATCCGCTCTGGTCAGCCACGGGGGTGTAAGCCAAAGTTCCCGTGGGATTGCCAGAGGTGTAGGTTACAACGGGATCAGCAATCAAAGCCGGGTTGTCACTGCTGGCGATCACGGTCAGAACTTGAGTTTCGCCTCCCCCGGCAGTGATACCGGTGAGGTTGATCGTTTGCTGTCCGGCATCTTCGTCAATGGGCAGTGGATTTGAGATGGGATCCAACGTAGGTAGATCGTTGACGCCGTTGATCGTGATGGTCACGGTGGCGGTGTCGATGCCTCCGTTACCATCGTCAATGGTGTAGGTAAAAGTCTCAGTGACGGTTTGACCGGCTGTCAGAGACTCAAACTGTCCGTTCGGATCATAGCTGAATGTGCCGTTGGCGTTAACTGTCAGCAGGGCCCCCGAAGTCAGTGTGATCTGGTTATCAACGCTGGCTGCGACCCCATTGACTTCGGTAATCGTGAAAGTATCACTCGTATCCAGATCACTGTCAGCCCCACTGCCGTTGTCAGTAAACAGGTTACCTGCGACGAGCGTGTCTTCATTCGTGGAAATGTTATCGTTTTGGGCAACAGGTGCATCATTGACACCGTTAATGGTAATGAGGACCGTGGCAGTATCAATGCCCCCGTTGCCATCACTAATTTGATAGGTAAATGTTTCCGTGTTGGTTTGACCGGCTGCCAGAGACTCAAACCGTCCATTGGGATCGTAGCTGATACTGCCTGTCGCACCGACTGTCAAAAGTGCACCGGACGCCAGTGTGATCTGCATTCCTACATTCGCAGCAAGACCATTGACTTCTGAGACCGTCAAAGTGTTTCCTTCAATGTCACTGTCGGGAGTCGTCGGATTGGCATGCAACACATTGCCCGTACTCAATAGACTGTCTTCATCGACCGTAAAGGTATCATCGACAGCCACTGGAGCATCGTTGACCTGATTAACAATGACAGTAAAGGTCTGCGTGATGATTCCCATCTGGCCGTCATCAACGGTAACCGTAATGGTCGCCGAGCCACTCTGATCGGCGATGGGCGTATACGTCAGACTGCCAGTCGGATTCGCAGAGGTGTAGATTACAACGGGATCGGCAATCAAGGCCGGATTATCGCTGCTGGCGGTTACCGTCAATGTCTGGCTTTCGCCTCCCCCGGCAGAGATACCGGTGAGGTTGATCGTCTGTTGTCCGGCGTCTTCGTCAATGGGTAGTGGATCAGTGATGGGATCCAGTGTAGGTGGATCGTTAACAGGATTCACGAGCACAGTAAAGGTCTGCGTGGTGATACCCCCCTGGTTGTCGTCTACGGTAACAGTGATCGTGGCCGATCCACTCTGATCGGCGATAGGTGTATACGTCAGACTGCCGGTCGGATTTGCAGAGGTGTAGGTTACAACGGGATCAGCAATCAAAGCCGGGTTGTCACTGCTGGCGGTCACGGTCAGAACTTGGCTTTCGCCTCCCCCGGCAGTGATACCAGTGAGGTTGATCGTCTGCTGTCCGGCATCTTCGTCAATGGGCAGTGGATTTGAGATGGGATCCAACGTGGGTAGATCGTTGACGCCGTTGATCGTGATGGTCACGGTGGCGGTGTCGATGCCTCCGTTACCATCGTCAATGGTGTAGGTAAAAGTCTCAGTGGCGGTTTGACCGGCTGTCAGGGACTCAAACTCTCCATTCGGATCATAGCTGAATGTGCCGTTGGCGTTAACTGTCAGCAGGGCTCCCGAAGTCAGTGTGATCTGGTTATCAACACTGGCTGCGACCCCATTGACTTCGGTAATCGTGAAAGTATCACTCGTATCCAGATCACTGTCAGCCCCACTGCTGTTGTCAGTAAACAGGTTACCTGCGACGAGCGTGTCTTCATTCGTGGAAATGTTATCGTTTTGGGCAACAGGTGCATCATTGACACCGTTAATGGTAATGAGGACCGTGGCAGTATCTGTCCCTGTGTTTCCATCATCAATGGTGTATGTGAAACTGTCAGTCGCGGTTTCTCCGACTGCCAGAGACTCAAACCGTCCGTTCGGGTCGTAGCTGATATTGCCTGTCGCACCGACCGTTAAAAGTGCACCGGACGCCAGTGTGATCTGCGTTCCCACATTCGCAGCAACCCCATTGACTTCTGAGATTGTCAAAGTCTGTCCTTCAATGTCACTGTCGGGAGTCGTCGGATTGGCATGCAACACATTGCCCGTACTCAATAGACTGTCTTCATCGACTGTAAAGGCATCATCGACAGCTACTGGAGCATCGTTGACCTGATTAACAATGACAGTAAAGGTCTGCGTGATGATTCCCATTTGGCCGTCATCAACGGTAACCGTAATGGTCGCCGGGCCACTCTGATCGGCGATGGGCGTATACGTCAAAGTGCCAGTCGAATTCGCTGAGGTGTAGGTCACAACAGGATCGGCAATCAAAGCCGGGTTGTCACTGCTGGCGGTCACGGTCAGAACTTGAGTTTCGCCTCCCCCGGCAGTGATACCGGTGAGGTTGATCGTTTGCTGTCCGGCATCTTCGTCAATGGGCAGTGGATTTGAGATGGGATCCAGTGTAGGTGGATCGTTAACAGGATTCACGAGCACAGTAAAGGTCTGCGTGATGATTCCCATCTGGCTGTCTTCCACAGTGACGGTGATCGTGGCCGATCCGCTCTGGTCAGCCACGGGGGTGTAAGCCAAAGTTCCCGTAGGATTGCCAGAGGTGTAGGTTACGACGGGATCGGCAATCAAAGCCGGATTGTCACTGCTGGCGGTCACCGTCAGAACTTGAGTTTCGCCTCCCCCGGCAGTGATACCAGTGAGATTGATTGTCTGCTGTCCGGCATCTTCGTCACTGGGCAGTGGATTTGAGATGGGATCCAGGGTAGGTGGATCGTTAACAGGATTGACGACCACAGTAAAGGTCTGAGTGATGATTCCCATCTGGCTGTCTTCCACGGTGACGGTGATCGTGGCCGAGCCACTCTGATCGGCGATAGGTGTATACGTCAGACTGCCGGTCGGATTTGCTGAGGTGTAGGTCACGACGGGATCGGCAATCAAAGCCGGGTTGTCACTGCTGGCGGTCACGGTCAGAACTTGAGTTTCGCCTCCCCCGGCAGTGATACCGGTGAGGTTGATCGTTTGCTGTCCGGCGTCTTCGTCAATGGGCAGTGGATTCGAGATAGGATCCAATGTGGGCAAATCGTTGACACCAGTAATGGTGATCGTAGCGGTGGCGGTATCAATGCCCCCGTTGCCATCACTAATTTGATAGGTAAATGTTTCCGTGTTGGTTTGGCCGTTTGCCAGCGATTCAAACTGTCCGTTGGGATCGTAGCTGATACTGCCTGTCGCACCGACTGTCAAAAGTGCACCGGACGCGAGTGTGATCTGCGTTCCCACATTCGCAGCAACCCCATTGACTTCTGAGATTGTCAAAGTCTGTCCTTCAATGTCACTGTCCGCAGTGGTGGGATTGGTATCCAGTACATTACCGGCAAGGAGGCTGTCTTCATCGACCGTAAAGGTATCGTCTACTGCGATCGGTGGATCGTTGACCGGATTGACGAGCACGGTAAAGGTCTGAGTGGTGATACCCCCCTGGTTGTCGTCCACGGTGACGGTGATCGTGGCCGATCCACTCTGATCGGCGATAGGTGTATACGTCAGACTGCCGGTCGGATTTGCTGAGGTGTAGGTCACAACGGGATCGGCAATCAAAGCCGGGTTGTCACTGCTGGCAGTCACCGTCAGAACTTGAGTTTCGCCTCCCCCGGCAGTGATGCCAGTGAGATTGATTGTCTGCTGTCCGGCATCTTCGTCAATGGGTAGTGGGTCAGTGATGGGATCCAGTGTAGGTAGATCGTTGATGGGATTGACGACCACAGTAAAGGTCTGAGTGATGATCCCCATCTGGCTGTCTTCCACGGTGACGGTGATCGTGGCCGATCCACTCTGATCGGCCACGGGGGTGTAAGTCAAAGTGCCCGTGGGATTCGCTGAGGTGTAGGTCACGACGGGATTGGCAATCAAAGCCGGGTTGTCACTGCTGGCGGTCACGGTCAGAACTTGGCTTTCACTTCCGGCAGTGATGCCAGTGAGGTTGATCGTCTGCTGTCCGGCGTCTTCGTCAATGGGCAGTGGATTTGAGATAGGATCCAATGTGGGCAAATCGTTGACACCAGTAATGGTGATCGTGACGGTGGCGGTATCAATGCCCCCGTTGCCATCGCTAATTTGATAGGTAAATGTTTCCGTGTTGGTTTGGCCGTTTGCCAGCGATTCAAACTGTCCGTTGGGATCGTAGCTGATACTGCCTGTCGCACCGACTGTTAAAAGTGCACCGGACGCGAGTGTGATCTGTGTTCCCACATTCGCAGCAAGACCATTGATCTCTGTAATCGTTAAAGTCTGTCCTTCAATGTCACTGTCCGCAGTGGTAGGATTGGTATTCAGTACATTACCGGCAAGGAGACTGTCTTCATCGACCGTAAAGGTATCGTCTACTGCGATCGGTGGGTCGTTGACCGGATTGACGAGCACGGTAAAGGTCTGCGTGATGATACCCCCCTGGTTGTCGTCCACGGTGACGGTGATCGTGGCCGATCCACTCTGATCGGCGATAGGTGTATACGTCAGACTGCCGGTCGGATTTGCTGAGGTGTAGATCACAACAGGATCGGCGATCAAAGCCGGGTTGTCACTGCTGGCAGTCACCGTCAGCGTCTGGGTTTCGCCTCCCCCGGCAGTGATACCGGTGAGGTTGATCGTCTGCTGTCCGGCGTCTTCGTCAATGGGCAGTGGATCAGTGATGGGATCCAGTGTAGGTAGATCGTTGATGGGATTGACGACCACAGTAAAGGTCTGAGTGATGATTCCCATCTGGCTGTCTTCCACGGTGACGGTGATCGTGGCCGATCCACTCTGATCGGCCACGGGGGTGTAAGTCAAAGTTCCCGTGGGATTCGCTGAGGTGTAGGTCACGACGGGATCGGCAATCAAAGCCGGGTTGTCACTGCTGGCAGTCACCGTCAGCGTCTGGGTTTCGCCTCCCCCGGCAGTGATGCCAGTGAGGTTGATCGTCTGCTGTCCGGCGTCTTCGTCAATGGGCAGTGGATTCGAGATAGGATCCAATGTGGGCAAATCGTTGACGCCAGTAATGGTGATCGTAGCGGACTGGGCCACAGTCCCTCCGTTACCATCAGTCACATTGTAGGTATAAGTGATGACAGCCGACTCACCCTGTGCCAATCCATTATAGGCATTCGGATCGATCTCCAAGACATTGCCGTTGTTGGTAATTCCTGTCGCATCGCCACCGGTCAGAAGTAGATCGCTGATGTTAAGCGTGTCAGTGGTGTCATCGTCTGTGGCATTGGTAAGCAGGTTCAGATTGAAGCCCGCTACGTCTTCCGTCACGGTTGAATTAATGACCGCACTCACTGTGGGAATATCATTGACACCAGTAACGGTGACGGTGACAGTTCCCGTATTGCTGACGGCGTTATGGGAGTCTGTTGCGGTAAAAGTAAAAAAGACTTGACGTGTTTCCCCGGCAGCGAGATCCTGGAATGCAGTTCCCGGATCGAAGGTAAAGGTGCCATCATTGTTGGGAGTGGCCGTGCCTTCAGCCGCAGGGGTAATGATATTATAAGTTAATGTGTTGGCATCGTCATCGATATCTGCATCGGAGGCAAGTACACTTGTGGTAACAGTGTTTCCATCTTCAGTTGCCGCAATATTTTCATTTATTGCAACTGGCGCATCATTTACAGCATTGACAGCGACGGTGAATGTTTTGGAAACCGTTGCTCCACCTTCATCTGTCACAGTAACAGTTATCAGAGCCGATCCGCTTTGGTTTGCAGCCGGGGCATACGTCAATGTTCCTGTGGAATTTGCGGATGTATAATTCACAATTGGATCAGGAATTAAATCTGGATTATTACTGGTTGCTGTAATCGTTAATACTTGTGTTTCACCGGTGCCCGCGGTGATCCCAGTAAGATTCACCGTCTGCTGACCAGCATCACTGTTAATGATGGCAGGGTCGGCTATATCATCGAGTGTGGGATCTAAATTAATGGCTTCCAGCCGCATGGCGTCCGCGAAAACATAGCCATCAGCGTTTATGTCGGAAAGTGTGACGGTAATGATTCCATTGGCATCGACCTCGAAATATCCCAGGTCTTCCCAGTTTTTACCCGCGTCCGAGACATCAGGGGCTACTGACTGTTGATTGAGATAGGTGGTAACATCACCTCCTGTGATTCCGGAAATAGTGTATTGCGCATTCGTAGCACGACTACTAGAGGCTGCCCAAGTTCCAGAGAGACGATAGGTCCCCGGTCTCAAGTTATCAAATTCCCAGGAAGCGGTACTTAAACCGGTCCCACCAGGGGCATACTTATTTCCTGCAGAATTGTACCAGGTACCAACGAGACTAAAACCAGCGTCAACTTGGTTAACGATTTCTGACATCACGAGGTTGGCAGAGACATCAAAAGTGAAAAGGCTTTCGTCGTTATCGTTCGTATTGATACTTATGGTGTCGGTAAATATTCCTGCCGGTTGCGTCAATTGAAACTGAACCTCAAATGTGCTGGATGCTCCGGGAGCCAATAACGTACTTCCAGGTTGAGAGGTGATGGTAAAGCCATTCGAACCAGCAAGACTCACTCCGCCACTGAAATCCAGATTGCCGTTCCCCAGGTTCTCAATTGTAAATGTCTTTGTGATGGGACGGCCATACAAGACATCGCCCCATTCAAGGGTACTGCTGCCACTGGTTAGATTGGTAGTCGATTGTGTGACTCTAATTTCGGGAACCGTGACACCGGTGGGAATGGCTTCGAGCCGCATGGAGTCGGCGTAGATACTGCTGTCAGCATTAATATCAGAGAGCGTAACGGTAATTGTCCCATTGGCGTCAACTTCAAAATATCCCAGGTCTTCCCAGTTCTTCCCAGCGTCAGAGATATCGGCAGCTACTTCCTGTTGATTGAGATAGGTGGTGACATCGCCTCCTGTGATTCCGGAAATAGTGTATTGCGCATTCGTGGCACGAAAAGAAGTACCATCTCTCCAAGTTCCAGAGAGACGATAAGTGCCTGCTGCCAAGTTATCAAATTCCCAGGAAGCGGTTTTTAATCCTGTTCCCGTAGTGGTATAAATACTGCCTGCTCCTGCATTGTACCAGGTACCGACTTTGCTAAAACCAGCGTCAGTATCATCGATGATTTCTGACATCACGAGGTTGGCCGAGACGTTGAATGTGAAAAGACTCTCGTTGGTCGTGATGTTGATCGTGTCAGAGAAGAGTCCCGCCGTTTGCGTTGATAAAAACTGAATCTCGAAAGTGGTGGATTCCCCGGGAGCCAATAAAGTACTTGCTGGTTGGGTTGTGATGGTAAAATCATTAGAACCAACGATACTTACTCCGCTGTTGAAATCCAGATTGCCATTCCCCAGATTTTTAATTGTGAACGTCTTTACAACGGGACGACCATACAATACGTCTCCCCACTCAAGGGTACTGCTGCCACTGGTTAGATTAGTGGTTGATTGTGTGACTCTAATTTTGGGAACCGTGACACCGGCGGGAATGGCTTCCAGTCGCATGGAGTCGGCGTAGACGTTGCTGTCAGCATTAATATCAGAGAGCGTAACGGTAATTGTCCCATTGGCGTCAACTTCAAAATATCCCAGGTCTTCCCAGTTCTTCCCAGCGTCAGAGATATCGGCAGCTACTTCCTGTTGATTGAGATAGGTGGTGACATCGCCTCCTGTGATTCCGGAAATAGTGTATTGCGCATTCGTGGCACGAAAAGAAGTACCATCTCTCCAAGTTCCAGAGAGACGATAAGTGCCTGCTGCCAAGTTATCAAATTCCCAGGAAGCGGTTTTTAATCCTGTTCCCGTAGTGGTATAAATACTGCCTGCTCCTGCATTGTACCAGGTACCGACTTTGCTAAAACCAGCATCACCATCATCGATGATGGAAACAAAATTATCGTCATTCGTAATCGTTCCGATTGCAGATTCAGTGGCCCCTGCTCCTGCAAAGGTAACACCCTGCCCTCCATCATTCAGATTTGATAATGTCAGCTGGAAGGTTTCATCCAATTCGACAGTAGTATCTCCCGTGATATCGATGGCAATGGCTTCGCTGGTTGTTCCGGCGGTAATTGTGAATGATTGGGAAGTCAGAGCAGTATAATCACCGCCAGAGGCGCTGGCAGTAATGTCGGATGTTGTTGCGGTAAAGGTGACATCTGCGCCGACTGATGCCGATAAGTTTGCATAAAAGGTTAGTGTTTGGGTTCCACTATCCCCTTCGACGAGATTTACATCAGCGATTGATAGAGTCGTTAAGAGAGTTCGGTCTTCCAGTCGGTCAACGGTTGTTAAACGATTTTGCTGGACGGCTTGCCAGCGTTTGCGAATGTCACGACGTGCACGAGAATTATAGCGGGGACGTCGTCGTATACGCGAAACAAGAGTACTTAACCAGTTACTAATGAGCACAGTAAACTCCTTCTATTGTGATTAATTGCTTTCAATGACTGTGTTCAATTGATGCTAATGACAACTGAATAAAAAATGGCTTTTAAGAGTTAAGAGATCTAGGGAATTGACATTCATTTCATATGAATCAATGAATCGAAATTTATATGAATAAATGTACGTGTGGCAGGCTTAAGGAGGAGAATACCTCGTGGACTCTTACAGTTCTATACAAATTTCATTTTTTCTCTGACATTAATAAAATAATAAAATGAGGGTTAACAAAGGTTGACTGAGTTTAGTCACTGAGATTTTGAGTGAACTGATTAAGGAATTTCGTATGACCAATCTTATTTGCTGTATTGTGAAAGGCATTGATTTTCAGCGAGTAAGATTCTCCCTCGGTGCAGGTGGTTCCAGCCAATAGAAATTAGAGTCGTTGAGGATGTAACAAGTACCTTGGAGTATTTGATATCAAGGATAAGCTTGGTGCGCTGCACATGAGCTCTTTTGGACACTGTGTTTTGTTTTTGTTGAAAGGCTGATTCCCACGTTTTTGACTGAACTTTCAACCTGTTACTGTGTTTGATTTCTTTTGGAGACTTATGCTTGGGGAAGGATTATCCGACAGGTACCAAAAATGGTACCTAAACCCGCATCCGAATACTTATCAAACGCATTTGACACCTTGAGTACGAAGTACAACAAAGTGTATAAAACAACTCGTTCTGTGTGGTTAGAATGTGGTAGATATTTGGTAGAAATCATTAGCCCAGACTTCGAATCCGTAGGTCAGTGGTTCGAATCCACCCGGGCGTATTTCTTCAGTGATCCGCATGTGATCACAGGGCTCATCTGCCCTCCTCCCTTCCAAAAAAGTGTCGATCTTCGTCTTGACGGGGGACTCCCGTTTTCGAAACTCTTAATTTCTGCGTCGCGCGCGCGAGGCAGTGAAATTTCGCCGGTGAAGTTCTGCCCCCCTGCACTTCTCAGCACTATAAAAACCCCTGGAAACAGACGAATTTCAGAGACCTTTACCAAAACCACTTCAGGGTGTGCAGTATGGAGGACCCCGTTTCGGATCATTTTCAACAAAAACAGAGCTTTTTAACGTGTCGTTTTACCATATCCGAGACATTAAGGCGCATAAGTGAATTCCAAGATCGTGATGCAATCAAGAGACATGCTGAGTCAACCAAAATCCAACAAACCATAATCACAGTTCACATTTTAAATTAGAAAACTACGCTGGCATAGAACTTAAATCACACGCTCCAATAACAGTAGATCCTTCAACTAGGAAAGATCCATCCAAAGAAGCTGTGCCCTCACATTATACACGACTGCAACCAGCCACCCTCCAATGAACATCAGGCACCACTGAATCTTGTTAATGTTCTCCAAAGTATTCACGATGTGAAAACGGTTAGATCCGATGTGATTGAACTACTAATTCATTACTATACCGTATGCTTTGGTCCCGGGCAGATCGAACAACAAATCAGAATTAGTGCTGTGTTCATGTTGCCATGGTTGACATTCTTATCCCTTTTCTCTTTCGTCAAACTCTTGATCAGGATATGCTGTTAAATACTTAGGGTTTAGGGTTAGTGCTCCCAAAAGGCATACATCCCCTCTTCAGAAACAGCAGCTATGACAATCAATAAAAAATCACTCAGCGAACGCGATATTTGCTCAATTTTCATTACTCCTTCCCTGGTCAGTGCCGGCTGGGATATACAAACGCAAGTGCCAACGCCGATAACCTGTCCAATTCAATGACCGCTGATGTTTTAAACGCTGGTTAAAAGTGAGAAACAACATGTCTGAACAACTGGGACGCACAATTCAAATCTATTTACCGAATGGAGAACCTCGCGGGATTCGGATTGCCGAATTGACGACGCGCACAGTACAGACAGTGTTGATTCCACAAAGTGAATTAGGTGGTGCCAAGAAACGACCTGAACTAGAACAGATCGCAGTCTATTTTCTCTTCGGCGAAGTAGAAGATCAGGTCAAACCCATTGTCTACATTGGTCAAACAGAAGATGTCAAAAAACGACTAGACAGTCATAGCAATGAAAAAGAATTCTGGAAAACGGCGGTTTTGGGGATTTCCAAAACACAAGCTTTTACCCCTGCACACATTCGATGGTTGGAATGGTACTGTATCCAACGCGCTAAAGAAGTAGACCGCTTTCTGCTTGATAATGAGCAGAACCCAAGAGAACCTTTTGTGACAGAGCCGATGCAGGCAGACCTGCTCGATGCGTTTGAAACATTAGGGATTTTACTGACGGCTCTGGGTTATCCGTTATTCGACCCAGCACGCCCAGTTGCAGATACGGACTGGTTTTATTGTCAGGGTCCTGAAGCTCAGGCTACAGGTACATTAAATGAAGATGGATTTCTTGTCAGTAAAGACTCATTATGCCGACAGCAAATATCAGGATCTGCCAGCTCTACTGTTTCTAACTTGCGCGGAAGATTAACAGAAAGCCAAATTTTGAAAGAAACAGAGTCAGGCCAATTTATATTTGTACAAGATTTTCAATTTGAAACTCCTAGTGGCGCAGCGCAAGTTATTCTGGGCCGCAACGCTAACGGCTGGGTCGAATGGAAAAATAAAGAAGGGAAAACATTACACGAAGTGAAACGCGCACCAAATCAAGCTGAAGAAGAACAATCGAACGCCTGACGCAGCACTTCGAACTAGAAGATTAAAGCCGCATTGTATCAGGCTCAATAGCTGAAAAGAGAACAGATATGGCAATATATGAGATTACTGCAGATTCACTGCAAGAGCTTACCGAGACGTCATATGCCAAGGTGGGAGTGAAGGAGCGGCATGATCTGCAACGGTTGTTGCGAATACAGGTAGATGTCATCTCGCCGGATACACTGGTGATTGCTGAGGAATTTGGGGAATGGACCGAAGGGAGTCGACGGATTGATCTTTTGGGTGTTGACAAGGCTGCCAACTTGGTGGTGATTGAACTCAAGCGGACCGAAGATGGCGGGCATATGGAGCTGCAGGCGATCCGCTATGCGGCGATGGTTTCCGCAATGACGTTTGATCGCGCTGTGGAAGTTTTCTCTGGCTATCTCAAAAAAATCGGTAAAGAGAGTGACGCCCATGAAGCATTGCTGGAACATCTTGACTGGAGTGAACCGGATGAAGACCGCTTTGCCCAGGATGTGCGGATCATTCTGGCGTCAGCCGAATTTTCCAAGGAACTGACAACAGCTGTCCTCTGGCTGAATGATCGAGATCTAGATATCCGCTGTATGCGGATGAAGCCGTACCGATATGGAGAGAAGATCCTGGTAGATGTGCAACAGATTGTTCCCCTGCCCGAGGCGTCCACATATACTGTGCAGATTCGGGAAAAAGAACGCCAGGAACGCAAAGACCGGGCTGAGCGGTATACGATCCGTAAACGCTTCTGGACGAGGTTGTTGGAGTATGCGCATTCCAAAACGGACCTGCATGCAAATATAGCACCAACTGATCGGTATGAGATTGGAACGGGAGCCGGGATGGCAGGGCTAAGATATCATTATAAGATCACTCAGCATACTTCTTTTATTGATTTATATATCGATCGTGGTGTCGGCAGTCAGAATGAAAACAAGCAGATATTTGACGCATTATTTTCGCATAAGGAGCAGATTGAATCTGTCGTTGGTGAGCCTGTAGACTGGAGACGCCTGGATAATAATCGGGCTAGCCGGATCAAGCTCGAAATTGAAGGTGGCTATCGAGATGACGAAACGGAATGGCCACAGACGATTGAAAAACTGGTCGACGCAATGATTCAGTTTGATAAGGCGTTGAGCCCGTATGTTGCGCAGCTCAAATCGGGGGGATAACGGCGGGGTTGAGGTGTTTGTGTTGAGGCGTACGGACGGTTTTATGTGGTGCCGTTGAGGGTGTGAATCGGTGGGGATATCGCGCGGCGGGTCGACACCTACGTTTTTTGTAACGCATTGATGATCAATTTAGGGCTGACCCACGTGTCAGCCCACGGGGTTGACATGTTTGTGTTGTGGCGTGCGGATGGTTTCACGTGGTGCCGATGTGGGTGTGAATCGGTGAGGATGTCGAACGGCGGGTCGACACATGGGTCGACCCCTACGGAGGGATTGTTATGAATTTGGCGCGGCGGAAGATGATTCGGTTGCCGAGGTATGACTATTCGCAGGCGGGTTTTTATTTCCTGACGATTTGTACGCAGAATTCCTTGTCTTTGTTTGGTGAGATTCAAGATGGAGTAATGAATCTTAATAGCGCAGGAGAGATGGTTCAAAAATGGTGGGGTAAGGTGGAAGAAAAATTTCCGGATATGACCTTGCATGAGTTTGTTGTGATGCCGAACCACTTGCATGGTATTGTTGAGATTAGTCGCAGAGACAAAACTGATGTTGGTGACGACGACTCGCCGACAGTCGCAAAAGCCGTGCAATGGTTTAAAACGATGTCGATGAATGAGTATATACGAGGAGTAAAACAAAACGGTTGGCCGCGGTTTTCCAAACGTTTATGGCAACGAAATTATTATGAGCACATCATCCGCGACGAAGAGGCGTATTACGAGATCGCAGAGTACATCAAAACCAACCCCCCAAAATTGGGGTAAAGACAAATATTATACGTGATTTGTAGGGGCTGACCCACGTGTCAGCCCGTGAGGTTGATGTGTTTTGTGTTGGGGTGTAGGAATGATTTTGCGTGATGCCAACGTGAGTGTGAATCGGTAGGGATGTCGCGCGGCGGGTCGACCCATGGGTCGACCCCTACGTTTTTTGTAACGTATTGGTGATTAATGTCGGGGCTGACCCATGTGTCAGCCCGCGGGTTTGATGTGTTTGTATTGAGGCATGCGGATGGTTTTATGTAGTGCCGATGTGAGTGTGAATCGGTGGTGATATCGCGCGGCGGGTCGACACTTGGGTCGACCCCTACGTTTTTGTATCGCATTGATGATAATTGTAGGGGCTGACCCATGTGTCAGCCCGCAGGGTTGATGTGTTTGTATTGAGGTGTGCGGATGGTTTTATGTGGTGTCGATGTGGGTGTGAAATGGTGGGGATGCCGAATGGCGGGTCGACACACGGGTCGACCCCTACGTTTTTGTATCGCATTGGTGATAATTGTAGGGGCTGACCCATGTGTCAGCCCGCAGGGTTGATGTGTTTGTATTGAGGTGTGCGGATGGTTTTATGTAGTGTCGATGTGGGTGTGAAATGGTGGGGATGTCGAACGGTGGGTCGACACTTGGGTCGACCCCTACGTGGTCTGGAACCGTCCCAAATCTCGGGAATTTTGCCTAGATACATTAACAAGTGTTGATGTGTGGTGCCGATTTAGATATATTGTTGAATGTCGATGTGTAATGGTCCCACCTTCAGGCAATGATTGCTGACCCCGCATCAATCCCGCCACTCTCACCTGGGAAAGGAGCAGGAATGTCTCGACGCACTACCGAATTTTGCGATGGTATCTCACGACGGTCCGTTGTGAAAGCGGGTTTGACCGGCTTGATGGGCCTTTCTCTCCCCGACATTCTTCGTCTGAAAGCACACGCTGCGGAACGGGGACATTCCAAGCAGGATACGGCGATCATTTTTCTGGAACTGGCTGGTGGGCCGACTCAGCATGAAACCTATGATCCCAAGCCGAATGCGCCTTCCGATTATCGGGGGCCGCTTAGTCCCATCAACACAGCAGTCCCTGGTGTGCAGTTCAGCGAGTTCATGGAAGCGCAGGCGCGGGTACTCGATAAAATGGCGATTATCCGTTCGATTCATCACGATTCCGGCAGCCATAGCACGAGCAGCCACTTGACCCAAACCGGATATTACCTGCGCGATCGTCAAAACAGAGAAAACGAGATGCCGAGTATCGGCTGTATTACCTCCCGAGTCCGTGGCAGTAATGCAGAGGGAATTCCCGCGTATGTCTCTTTGCCACGCGATATGCGTTATGGTCGTGCCGCCTGGTTGGGTAAGGGTTTTAATCCCTTCATCACCGCCCGTGATGCGGATGCCAAAAACTTTGAGGTCCCCAACCTGACTCTGTTACGTGGTCTGACTGCAGAGCGCATGCGGGATCGCCAGTCATTGCTAAAGGGCTTCGATGCCACTCGCGAAATTATTGACAATAAAGGCGTCGGCGATGCCATTGATCAATACACAAAGGAAGCCTTCGAGATGGTGGCAGGTGATGCAGCCCGCAAAGCTTTCGATCTGTCACAGGAAGATCAGAACACGCGCGAACGCTACGGTATGACCGCTTTTGGCCAGAATATTTTGCTCGCACGCCGCTTGGTGGAGCATGGCGTGACGGTGGCTTCCGTGCGCGTGACCGGTCCCAGTTGGGACGATCATCGCGATCTGGTCAAACGCATGCGGGAAAAAGGCGTGCCTTATGACCGTGCGTTTGCGGCACTCGTGGAAGACCTGCATGAACGTGGTCTCGACAAAAAAGTGATGGTGGTTGCCATGGGCGAATTTGGCCGGACACCGAAATTCAATAAGAATGCCGGACGTGACCATTGGGGGCGTGTGATGAGCGTTGCCCTGGCGGGTGGCGGAATCAAAACCGGTCAGGTGATTGGCGCTTCTGATGATAAAGGTGGCACGCCGGCAGACGCCCCCTATCGTCCCGAAAATGTGCTGGCGATGCTGTATCGCCATCTGGGCATCGACCCAGCCGCAACGTTCCCGGATCATAGCGGCAGGCCCCGGTATATTCTGGAGCGCCGGGATTTGATTACCGAATTGATCTGAAACGTGGTGTCATCCCATCGGTTCGGTTTCTGAGAGAACAATCGTTTCCGTTCTTAATCGCTTTCCTTCTAGCCTGCTTTTCTGAATGCCCTTCTTTTTTGGCGGATCGGAAGCGAAACCCTAGCTTCTGCCCTGGTGCGTAACTAAACTGGTAGTATCTACACAACTTACACACCGATACACCTCGCTCTTTTTTACGGATTATGCTCGAACAATGAAACAATATCTCAGCCTCATTGCAGACTCTTCAATGAAATCCGCCTGTTGGACCGCTTCTCTGTGCTTATCACTACTTATTGCAAACTTCGCCAGCGCAGCACCACTGGTTTATGAAGGGACTGAGGGAGTGGGTAAGGGAAAACATATTGTTTTCCTCGCAGGCGATCATGAATACCGCTCTGAGGAATCGCTGCCCGCACTCGCGCGAATTTTGGCGAAGCATCACGGTTTCAAGTGCACTGTGCTGTTTAATATTGATCCGAAAACGGGCGAAATCGTAGCAGGCAACTCCAATATTCCTGGCATGGAAGCGCTCAAGACGGCGGACCTTGCGGTTGTGTTTCTACGGTTTCAGAATCTACCCAAAGAACAGATGCAGCATTTCGATGATTACCTCAATCGAGGTGGTCCGGTGGTTGGCATGCGGACCGCGACGCACGCGTTCAATATGCCTGCCAGTGCTCCCTTTTCGGAATATTCTTATAACAGTAAAGACAAGGACTACGAGAAGGGTTTTGGACATCAGGTGCTGGGGCAGACCTGGGTGGGTCACTATGGAACCAACCATAAGCAGAGTACACGCATCACAATCATTGACGGCAAGCAGACACATCCGATTTTGCGTGGTGTGAAAGACATCTGGGTGCAGGCGGGCGGTTATGTCGGCAAGCCCACCGATGGTGAAGTATTAACCATGGCTCAGCCTCTCAACGGTATGAAGCCGGATTCTCCTGCCGACAAGACAAAGCCGCCGATGCCTTCGGAGTGGACGCGAACATATACGTCCAAATCGGGTAAGAAAGGACGCGTATTTACAACATTGTATGGAACGCCTGAAGATCTGTTGAATGAGGGCTACCGCCGAATGCTGGTCAACGCGTGTTTCTGGGCGTTGGGAATGGAAGACGCGATTAAAGCGGATGCGAACGTTGCTTTTGTCGGGCCGTTTGAGCCCAATACATTTGGCTTCGGGACTTACGCACATGGTATAAAACCGGAAGCGTATGCCGGCTATACGAGCCCGATTCCTGCCAACCACAATACCAAAAGAACGGACTCCAAAAAGAAATCCTCTCGAAAGAAGAACGCCTCGAAGGCAAACAAGAAACAAAATTCAAAGGCAAAACTTGTGACTGGTAAGCCGGCGCAATTTGTTCGCATTGAACTACCGGGCAATAAACGGATTCTAACGCTGGCGGAAGTCGAAGTGATCAGCGGTGGAAAAAATATCGCGAAGGACGGCAAGGCGACGCAGTCGAGCACAATGGGACCAGGAGTCGCCGCCAAGGCGCTGGATGGCAATAAAAGCTCTGATTGGGGTAAAGGGGGACAGACTCATACTGCCAATGCGGGAACCAGGAATCCCTGGTGGGAAGTTGATCTCGGTCGGGCTGTCGACGTGGAAAAGGTGGGTATCTGGAACCGTAGTGGATTTGAAGGCCGACTGGAAGATTTCACGCTGACGCTGTTGGATGCGAATCGCAAACCGGTGTTCCGGCTGACGAAAGTGGCCGCTCCCTTTACTATGGAGATCGACGTCAAGAACCGTGGAAAGAAGAATTATCTGACCTTCAACGGAAAACCGGGTGTCCCTTATAAGTCGACTTCGAAGTCCGTCGGTTCGAAGTCATACAGTCAGGCCGCTGACCCGACACTTTTTGACGTGCCGGCTAACTACCGTGATCCGATTCCCTTTGCTTTTCAGAAAGGTGACGTCGTTGCGATTGTCGGCAATGGACTACCTGATCGGATGCAGCATGACGGATGGCTGGAAACGCTGTTGCAGAGTGAGCTGCAAGGTAAGCAGGTACGTTTTCGAAACATGAGCGCGAGCGGCGATCGTGTGGATTCGTTCCCGCGCAGCAAAGGTGCCGCTACGATCACCGAATACTTACGGCATGTGAAAGCGGACGTCGTCTTCGCATTCTTCGGCTACAACGAATCATTTGAAGGTGTGAAAAAGGCGGGCGAGTATCAGAGAAAACTCATCGATTTTGTCAAAAAGACCCGTGGTTCCAAGGCAAACGGGAAATCGTTCCCCCGGATTGTGTTGTTCAGTCCGATTGCCCATGAAGACACCGGAAACAAAAACGTGCCTGACGGCAAGGCGCATAATGTACAACTTGCGGCCTACACTAAAGCCACCGCAGCCGCAGCCCGAAAAGCGGGTGTGGCATATGTTGACCTGTTCCACCCTTCTCTCCAGATGTATAAAGAATCGAGCACGCCTCTGACAATCAACGGGGTCCATTTGACTGAGGAAGGTAACAAGCAGCTGGCTGAAGTCATCTCCTCTGCACTGTCTGGTCATCAGGTGACTGCGTCGCATACGATGGAGCCCCTGCGTTTGGCTATATTGGATAAAAATTATAAGTGGAATAACCGTTATCGCGCTCGTGATGGCAATGATGTCTGGGGCGGGCGGTCTATTCTGAAATTTACGAACGATCAGACCAATGCCGAGGTGTTGCAGCACGAGCTGTCGATGTTGGACGTGATGACCATGAACCGTGATGCCCGTGTCTGGGCAGTCGCCAAAGGTCAGGACTTCGAAGTCGATGATAGCAATGTACCGCAGCCGGTTAAGGTGATCTCGAATGTGGGTGGAGGCAGTAAGAGTTCCAGTGCGATTAAAGAGGGAAACCTGAACTACATCAGTGGAGAAGAAGGCATCAAGCATATGGCTGTCGCAGATGGGTTCGAGGTCAGCCTGTTCGCCGATGAAAAACAGTTTCCTGAGTTGATCAATCCGGTACAAATGCAGTTCGATACCAAGGGCCGTCTGTGGGCCGCGGTTTGGCCGACGTACCCCAAGTGGGAACCTCTGAAAGAGATGGACGATGCATTGCTGATTGTGCATGATGACAATAACGATGGTAAAGCGGATCGCGTGACCGAGTTTGCCCGAATTCAGAATCCGCTGGGATTTGAATTTTGGAATGGCGGTGTGCTGGTTGCTTCCGCGCCGGAACTTGTGTTCCTGAAAGATACCGATGGCGACGATGTGGCCGATGTTCGCACCGTGATGCTGCAAGGCCTCGACTCTTCTGATACCCATCACGCAGCGAATAATTTGATCTATGGACCCGATGGTGCGATCTACTGGCAGAGCGGTGTTTTCATGGTGCATAATCACGAGCATCCCTGGGGACCTTCTTTGCAGGCCGCTGAATCGGCCATGTATCGTTTCGATCCGCGGCGGTTCACCATTTCGATGCATGCGGTCAATTCACCGAATCCGCATGGCATTTCGTTTGACTACTGGGGCTATCACTACGCGACCGACGGTACCGGCGGCCGCGCGTATCAGGTCCGTCCGGAAAAGTCCGGGTTCAAAATGCACGAACTGTTGAAGAAAGAAGTGCGGCCTGTAACAGCCAGTGAAGTGGTCAGCAGTGCCCACTTCCCTGAGTCAATGCAAGGTGACTTCCTGATCTGTAACGTGATTGGCTTTCTGGGCATTAAGCACTATGACCTGGTACGAAATGCCAAGGAAGGGACCGTATGGGGCGAGCCTGCCGGTGATGACTTGACGGTCATGCGGCTCAATGCCGATGGTTCCAAAACGGAGGACAAATCAAAAGGGCTGATGATGAGCGGGGACAAGAATTTCCGTCCCGCTGATGCGATTTTTGCTCCCGATGGCTCGCTGTATTTCTGCGACTGGCACAATGTGATCATCGGCCACATGCAACACAATGTGCGCGATCCTAACCGCGACCATAAGCATGGCCGCATTTACAGAATGACTGCCAAGGGGCGTCCTCTGCAAAAACCGGTCGCCATTGACGGACAGCCGATAGCCGCGTTACTCGACAATCTGAAATCACCCATCGATGGCATTCGCCATCGCACCCGTGTCGAATTGAGTGAACGCGATTCAGACGCCGTGCTCGCCGCCACGAAAGAGTGGATCAAGCAGTTTGATCCGAACAAAAAAGAAGATGCACATCACTTACTCGAAGCGCTCTGGTTGCATCAGCAACACAACGATCGGAATCTGGAATTACTGGGATTACTTTTAAAGTCTCCCGAGCCACATGCGCGCGTTGCCGCAAACACGGTGAAGCATTTGTGGTTTAACGTCGAAAGCACCATGCGTGGCGGTGTGATTGCGGAATCGGAGGAAGCGGCGACACAAAAGTCAGGCATCCTCAGTGATACACCTGAACTCACGACAATTCGCATCGGAACTGTCCGTGAACGCATGCGGTACGACGTGCCGAAACTCACCGTGAAGCCTGGTAAGAAGATAAAACTCACGTTTGCCAATCCGGATTATATGCCGCACAACATCATGCTGGTCAATCCGGGTAAGGCTGACGAAGTTGGCTTGAAGGCGATTGCTTTGGGGGCCAGCGGGTTTTCGGTCGGTTTTGTTCCAGAGAGCAAAGAAATTCTCTGGGCCAGCAAGCTCGTCGACCATGGTCAGGAAGAAGTCATTGAGTTCGTCGCTCCGACGAAAGAAGGTGCGTACCCTTACATCTGCTCGTTTCCTGGTCACCACATGATGATGCGTGGCACCATGTATGTCACCAATAACCTCAAAGAGTTTCTTGCTAAAAATCCGGAACAGGTTACTAAAATTACCCCATGGAAAATGGCTGACCTGGAAACAGATTTGAAACGTGTCGGACAACATCGGAATTTTTCGAGGGGGAAGGAACTTTTCACAAAACTTGCTTGCGCACAATGCCACAAATTGAACAAGGACAGCGTCATCCTTGGCAAGAATCTTTCCATTGGTCCTAACCTCGATGAAGTTGTGAAGAAGCATAAGAATAACGCCAAAGCAATCCTGGCAGAAATTCTTGAGCCCTCTCGCAAAATTGAAGAAAAGTACAGAACAGTACTGCTCCTCTTGGAAGATGGACGGAGTCTCAACGGGAACGTCGTTTCTGAAGATGAATCATCGTTGACGCTTGTAACGGGACCGCCACAAGTGAAAGAGCAGAAGGTTCCGAAGAGTTCGATCGAATTTCAACGTTCCTCACCCGTCTCCATTATGCCGGCTGCCCTGCTCAATACGTTGGATAAAGAGCAAATCCTCGACCTGCTTGCATATGTACTCTCAGGTGGAAACGCAAAAGACGCAGCATTCCATCATCATCATTAATCATAATCAAGGTTTTAAGATTGGGCTACTGCACGTGGCGTCATGAATAGGAGGCTACGGATGCACTATGCATCCGTAGCCTACGAATCAAGATCCTTGTTTTGCATTGATTATAAAACCGATCACAACTTTTGTTGCTGTGTTGGTTTATAGATCAAGTTGAACACGGAGGCCGACTACGAGGGCGTTGGGGTAGATGCCGGAGGGAGTGTTGATGTATTGGATGTCGGGTTGGACGCTCAACGTCGAATTGATTTTTGCTTTGTAAAACAGTTCCACCATGAACTCCTCGTCGGTGCCTCCTTCGGTGAGTTTGACCCAGCCCAGGCCCGCACCTGCTACATCTTCATCACGGCCGCGGAGCAGTCCCCTGTAGACAATGCCGGCGAGACCGTCTTCGGGGATCTCGGGAAAGGAAGAACTTCCATTGGTGTTGGTAGGATAATGTTGAGCGAAGAGGGAGAGTCCCTGTGGATTGTCGTCCGTGCTGTCGGCTTCGCGATATAGCATTTGTTCGATCTGAAGATAATAACCGAACGCGCGGGGGATTACGCCATCGGGGATCTCACCCGGAGTTTCGTAGGTTATGCCAAATGAGATGATGCCGGGGAGTTGATTTCGTGACGTGGTATAACGATATTCCAGTTCTGAAATGAACAGGATTGAACCATTTTGTGAGAACGTCCCCCTTTCATCAGTACGAAATGCATCCCAGACCCCAGTTCTGAATTTGAGAGAGGGATTAAGATTGATCATTGCCATCGCTGCCGAACTGGGAGCTGGAAATGAAGGGAGACCGGCTGAGGGAGAGAGTCCAAATGCGGAGTTGATAAAATCACTGGCCGTTTCCATGGTAATAAATTCTGTGCTTAAGTCCTGTCTGCCGATACGGAACATGACTGCTTCATCAAACAGATCGAGTTCCCACCAGAGCTCGCTGATCTGAGTGATATTATCGAGCGAGTCAATATTGCTGGTGATCTGTGTGGCACCGACATAAGGATTCAGCCCCCGGCCATGAGTATTTTGAAACAGGATCGTCGCGCGACCGGGAATCGGGAGTTCCATTTTCTGAAAATCAAAACTGAGCGCTAGATCAAGCAGGCCTTCGTATTGTGTCGCGTGTTTTGTACCGATTCCGCCATGCGCGTTGGTGAAGACTTCACCAAAATAGACGGGAGTTGCGGTAAATCCATTATCTTTGTTCAGCCAGGGACTCAGCAGCCGCGTGTCGGTTGCATCTGTCGAGAAATCTTCAGTGACGATTCGTTCCGGCGGTTCGATAGTTGTTTCTTCCTGCGCCCACGCTTGACTGGCTGCTTGAATCATGGTTAAAGCTAGAATCAAGAGAATCTGCTGGAAGAAATTTTGAAACCGCACAGTCCACTCCCCGTTACCGCTACAAATGAAATGCCAGAGAAAAATGTAGCGTTCTCTACCTTAATCGGCATATTCGATGGGGATGGTCCAGCCTGGCAGAATAGCGAAACTGGGTTGAGCTAAACGGCTTGTTTTTCTTTATTTGCCCTGCTGGACGTTGTTTACAGGGGCTATTTTGTCCGCAAGGTGTTTTCGCAGGAAGTCTTCGACCAGCTTGATCCGAGCGGTATCGTAAAATTCCGGACCGCCATGGGCGCCGCCGTGGATGACTTCAAATGTCACATTCCTTTTGTGCTTTTTGTAGGCACCATGCAATTCGTGGGACTGGTTAATAGGCACCTGCGGATCCTGATCGCCGTGGATGATCAGTAGCGGGGGATCTTTGGCATCGACATGAAACACGGGACTGGCCAGTTGGGCCAACTTCGGTTGATTAGTGGGATCATCGCCCAGCAGTAGCTGCAAGGCCGGGACACGCACACTTAATCCGTGCGGTGTGGACTGCTTGAGAATGGTCATGAAATTCGTCGGGCCGTAATAATCGACAATCGCTTCGACACTCGAAGATTCCTGATCGAAGTCACCGAGATCACCTTCGAGTTGCGGGTGACCGTTGGTCACACCCATTAACGCGACAAGATGTCCGCCGGCTGACGAACCGAGGATTCCGATCTTTCGGGCATTATAACCATATTTTGATGCCGAGCCGCGCAGGAAACGGATCGCTGCTTTGATGTCATGAATTTGAGCAGGAAACTTTGCCACAGGTGAGAGTCGGTAATCGGCGCTGGCAATCGCAAACCCATTTTTAACCAGCTGTATTAAAGGCATGTTGGATTTGGACCCTGCCCGCCAGGCACCGCCGTGAATCCAGACCAGGAGCGGCGGATTTGTTTTCGCTTCAGGTAAATACAGATCCAGCAACAAGGCATGCTTTCCCACCTTTGCATATTCAATATCTTTGATGCGCTGAATTGCTTCCTCACCAAAACTTCGAGCAGGAACAGTGAGCGGTACTATCAACAACAGCAGACTAAGAGTGTAGCGCGCTTTCATCGAAACTCTTTCCGTGTTTAAGCATGAACTTTGTTGTCAACGTGCCGACATCTTTTGCATGACGCGTGCAGTTGAGTCTTTCTGCTATAGAGCGTACCCAAGTTTGTGGTTTCTCGAAAGGTTAGCTTAGTTCCCGGATCGGGGTTCCGTGGGGAAGAATGGGCATGGGACGGCCGCTGCGATCGAGGAATTCGTGATGTTGGTCGATTCCCAGGAATCGATAGATCGTCGAGAGGAGGTCGTTCGGATCAAGTTTGTTGTCCTTGGCGTATTCTCCTTTAGCCGTCGTGGAGCCAATCACCTGCCCCATTGGTGCACCACCACCTGAGACAAGCACTGACATCGCGCCGGGCCAGTGGTCCCGTCCCGGTTGCATGACTTTGCTGCGGGTACCCGGTTGGACGGTGATGCGTGGAGTACGTCCAAACTCTCCCGAGACAATCAACATCACTTTTTTGTCGAGTCCCCGATCATAGATGTCTTCAATCAGTGCCGAGACCGCACTGTCAAAATGAGGCAACCGCACTCCCAGATCGTAATACAGGTCACCATTGATGGCGTGGATATCCCAGTTGCCGTGAATCCGGTTTTTTTGTGTGCCAGGAACATCAGGATTGTTCATGTACATGGTCACAAAGCTGCTGCCGGCTTCCACAAGGCGTCTGGCCAGTAAAGCGCGTTGCCCCCATTTGTGGCGACCATAGCGGTCACGAGTCGCGTCGCTTTCACGTGACAGATCAAAGGCCTCGCGCGCTTTATCACTCGTCAACAGGCTCAATGCCTGCTGGTTGATTTCATCCATTGATTCCATCGAACCTTTCAGATCGACGTCTCGGCGAAAGTGATCGAATGATTTTAACAAGTGCACGCGATCATCCAGTCGCTCTTTTAAGCCGTTCGCCAGTGACAGATTGGGCACTGTATATCCGGGTGCACCCGGGTTGCCTCCGACGACAAAAGGCATTGCCGATTCACCTAGATAGGCACTGCCCCCACCGTAAGCGCGAGCTGAACTGGCCACATAATTCGGGACACCCACGCGACGATGCTCACGCATACGGGAAACGATGGGACCCACTGTGGGGAATTCCGATATAGGACTGACGCTTTGTGTTTTACGACCACTTAAGAAACGAACGGAGCCGCGCGCGTGTTGCGAATCTTCGTGTGAAATGGAACGAATGATAGAAAACCGATCTGCCACCTTCGCATGTTTGGGTAACAGTTCGCAAATATTGATTCCGGGCGCACTCGTTGCAATCGGATTCAACTGCCCCCGATAATCACTCGGGGCGTCGGGCTTCATATCATAGGTTTCCATATGACTCGGCCCACCCAGTAACCAGATGAAAATGACAGCGGTATCATCATTACCGGCTGGCTGCGTGTTTGTGGCCTTTGCCATCGCACGCTTGAGCAAAAGATCCGACAAGCCCAAGCCTCCCAATGCTAGATAGCCTGCTTCAAGAAAGCTCCGCCGTGACATGGGACCGGGACAAAAGATGCTTTGACTGGGTTTCATGGTAATACCTTTGACTCACTGGATTTCGGAAGGAGAAAACATGGTGGGAGTTCATCAAACGCGGTATCAGAAAAAGTCTTGAAATACCGTCATATTGGATTTCGAAACTTTCTTAAATTTTATTGTACCCTGCTCTTCACACTACCGCAAGTAGAGAATCAGGCTGTGCTGTGATTCTTATGGTCGATGCATTTTTAGGAGGGAGAGTCAAGATTTGATTGGATAGAGAGAATGACTTTTTTGCTGCGCGTTACAAGCACATTGAGGAACGCAATCAAGAGACTGAAAACTAATGACAGGTAACACATTGGTATCCATCCAAAAGTGCGAGGACAGATAGGGCCTTTTATGAATTCGAAAACAGAACCGATTAGAGCCAAGGCTCCTACCATGAAAAGTCCTACCCAAAAGAGCCAATAGAACAATTGTCTCCAGGTACGGAGTATGATGGCACACAGCATCGTCAAATAACCAGTGAAAACCAGATAACAAACAGGAACCAGACCGAGAATGGGGCACGCTTCACCGGAATGGAATTGCCGCCATGAGAGTGTTCCACTACTCCACATGCCGAAAAGGACCAGGCCCAATAACATGATCCTTATCATCTTCGGCACCTCATATTAGTTGTGACCTGGATCTGTTACTTTTCTGATGGCTCTTTCACTGGAGCAGGCGCGGCGATGACAACCGTACTACCTGCCTCTCCCACATCACCCTTCACTGTTTCACCTGTTAGAAATTTAACTTCCACATCGGTGACATCAGCTCCATCGGTACCGATTGTGATGATCGGGGTAGAGTCTGCACAGAGCCCTTCTCCCTTTACGAAGGGGCGATGTAAAACGCGACCATCGGACAATGTAGCCTTGACCATTGCACCCACAGATCTCACGTTGTTTGGAAGCTGGACTTTAATCAAATTCTTTGATCCCTGATTACTGATGAATGCTTTTGAATTTCCTGCGAGATTGACATGTACGAGATCAGGAACTCCGTCCAGGTTGAAGTCGGCTGTTACAGGCGAGATACTATACCGCTTATTCACTACCCCTGCCTCCTTGCCAACTGCCGCAAACTCACCCGTGGTATTTTGCAGCATGAAGCGTCCCGGAAGTCGCAGGAAAGGAACTTTATGGGGCGGCAAGTCAACGAAGTTTTCTGAGACAACCAGATCAGGTCGACCGTCGAGATTAAAATCTTCAAACACAGCACCCCAGGAAAATTCATAGTCCGCAAGCTTCACTTTTTCGGCGGAGTCAGTAAATTTGAAATCGCCTTCATTGTGGAACATGATCCAGTCTGGATAGTAAACCTGATCCGCACGCAGGTCACCGCTTGCCATAAATGCGGGGGCAGTGGTACCGGTGTTCGAAAAAAAGAAGTCGACTAATCCGTCATTGTCGTAGTCGCTGACTGCAATTCCCATTGGATAACTATAGACTTCGGAATTCGGGTTGGGGATATTCTCAAACTTCATGTTACCCAGATTCTTCCAGGTGCGTACCTGGCCGGTATCATGGGCCACGATCAAGTCTTCAAGTCCGTCCTGATCCACATCAATGAAGACTCCCTGAAATGTATTATGCTTGTAATACAAACCTGATTCTTTGGTTTTGTCGGTGAATGTGTCATCGCCGTTATTAATGAATAAGGCGCTGGTACCGCCATAGCCTTCCTGGTTGAAGATATTCAGGCCTTCAATTAATTCCTTGCGAATATAACCCGAGACGTACATATCAAAATGGCCATCACGATTGATGTCGGCCACCGCAACGGAAAATGGAGTGGTGTCTTCGGCCATTTTCGCATCGAGCTTCTGTCGCGTGAACTTGCCCCCATCATTCTTATAGAGATAGATGTCACTCGATGTTGTGACAATTAAGTCATCGAAGCCGTTCTCGTCGACGTCGAGCGCGATTGCGCTCATGGTTGCTTCTTGACTCTCTTTCTCGTACCCCGTCTCTGCTGTGATGTCTTTGAATGTACCATCGACAAATCGAAAGAGCTTATCTTGTTGCCCTTCTCCACCGCCAAGGAACAACTCTTCTGCACCCTGATTGTCGACACTGATGACCGCACCTCCGGTAGATTGTATCGCGGTATCCTTTTTATAAATGTGCGTGAAATCGATATCCGATTCTGTGAACTTGGGAATGGTAATGCCAGCGGTGGAAACGTCATAGGGAATATTTGCATCCAGTTTGAACCGGATTGCGATGAATAAAACGGCAGCTAAGGGAATGAGTAACAGCAGGAGCAGATATTTTTTACGCGATTTTTTCTTTGGTGGTGCTTCGACTTTTGCCGTCTCTTCTTTTGCAGGTTCATTCATTGGGTTAGCTCCGATTTGTCTTGTGTCTTTTGGAAACACATTTGATTGAAGTTAGCTCTGTGATTCGTTTGTCAGTTGTTGACGAGTATCACCAAACAGCAGCGAACAGGTGAAGAAGATTGCAAAGGCGACATTCAATGCAATCGGCATGATGTATATACCAATGTTCTTGTTGATTGCATAGATCAGAAAACTCAAAAGAATCAGGACGATCGGGTTCACGGCAGCCATCCACCTTGGATAGCGCGTTTTACCAGTCAACACGAGGTAGACGTAGATTCCAGACAAAACCAAAGTGGTTATGCGGATGACTTGCAGCAGTGTTTCATATCGGAGTTGATACAGCTCGACCAGCTTTGTGCCTTCAATCAGATCCCCGTGATGAACCAGAGAGCCGATACTGGCGCGAGAACCCATCCAGACCGCACCGAAAATGAAACCATAGGCGGCAATCAGAAAGGCGGCAAAGGCAAGTTTGTTATTGGCCGGGCGGAGCATCTGATAAATGTGCCACGAGCCGAGGAAATAAAAGGGAATTCCGATCATGGCGAAGAAGTGACCTGCTGTCAGCCGCGATTCAGAAGTATCAAGCATGAAGTCGTAGCTGGTTTCGCTGAATCGCGCCAGAGGGTCGAAGTGAATCAAGAACTCGCCTGTTCCTACCAGGAGGGCGGCCAGTAATCCACATGCTGCTGTCAGTTTGAGGTTTAATTGCATGGTACTGTTCTTGAAACTTTTGAAATCAATGGATTGACTCGTCCAGTTGTCAATTATCGAGTCCAGGACAGCCATTTCTTAAACATGGATTTGATAAAAGGGGTTAGTCGGGTTCGGCTATATTGATCGCCTAGTTTGCGAATGGCTTCAGCCTGTGTGGGATAGGGGTGAATCGTGCCTCCAATCTTGGACAGACCGAGGCCATTCGTCATCGCCACAGTAATCTCTGAGATCATATCGCCTGCATTTTCAGCAACGATGGTCGCCCCCACGATTTGATCTGTCCTTTTTTTGGTGTGGACTTTGACAAAGCCTTCGTCCTGGCCTTCCAGGATCGCACGATCGACGTCGCTGAATTCTTGAAGATAGGTATCAATTTCAACGCCTGCGTCTTTTGCATCGTGTTCGTACATGCCGACATGTGCGATCTCGGGTGAAGTGTAAGTGGCCCAGGGAATGATCAAATCACTGGCTTTCTTTTTACCGAACGGTCCCATAGCGAATAGTGCATTTTGAATGACGATGCGAGCTTGAAAATCTGCGGCATGCGTGAATTTATATTTCGAACAGACATCGCCCGCGGCGAAGATACGTGGATTCGTGGTCTGCAAATTGTCATTCACTTCAACACCGGTCTGATCGAACTTGACATTCACCGCTTCCAGATTCAGACCATCAGTATTCGGTGCACGTCCCACTGCGACAAGCAGTTGATCGACAATCGTGTCGCTTTTCTCACCATTTTGAGTCACCGTGACACAAATTTTATTATCTTGAGAACGGCTGATTTGCATATCCTGGCTATTAAACATCAGCTTGATGCCATCATGCTCGAATTGCTTCTGGACGACAGACGCCGCATCAGAATCTTCACGCGGCAGGATATGTTCGGAACGTTCGAAGAGAAAGACTTCACTTCCAAATCGGGCAAACGACTGTGCCATTTCACTCCCAATCGGACCACTGCCTATAATTCCGAAGCGTTTGGGAAGTTCTGTCAGTGAAAAGAGTGATTCGTTCGTTAAATATTCTACTGAGTTGAGACCGGGAATCGGGGGCGCCGAGGCGCGTGCTCCGGCAGCGATGACTGCTTTCTTAAATTGCAGTTGTGATACAGAACCATCGGCGCGTGTAACGGTGACCGTATTGTCATCAACGAACGCCCCTTGGCCAAAGAAGACATCGATACCCAAGTCCTTGAATCGGTCCGCAGAATCATTGGGACTAATTTTTGCGCGAAGACGACGCATGCGTTCCATCGCTTTTCCAAAGTCGACCTTGGTACCTTCAGGAACATTCACACCGAACGGCTCGGCATCGCGAACGGATGCAGCCACGCGAGCAGCACGAATCACACCTTTGGAGGGAACGCAGCCTACGTTCAGACAATCACCCCCCATTAACTCGCGTTCGATTAATGCCACACGTGCGCCCAAGCCTGCCGCACCCGCGGCAGAGACAAGACCAGCTGTTCCTGCTCCGATGACAACGAGGTTGTATCTACCCGCTGGTGTAGGATTGGTCCAGACTGGCGGATGGACGTTCGCTTCGAGTTGTTGATTATGCTCGTCTTTAGGTAAAAGCTGGACTAGTTCGTGTTCGCTCATCATGTTCCTCTTTTGAGAAGTTGTGGTACTCATATCGAATGACTTCTTCTACGGGATTGATTTTATGTTACGGCACCATTTTCAGTTTCAGGTTGCACCTTTGATCGATTGAAAAATTTCATAGTGAATCGGACGATGAGAGGAAAAATGCCGAGCAGCACAAAGGCCACTATGATTTGGGTCAGTTGACTTGGGGTAAAAACGGCGTTGATCCCTTTTTCAGCGAGAGTTTGTAAATTGGGAACGCTGGAGCCGGCATACACATACACGAAGGTTCCTGCCAACATGCCCAGTTGACTGACCCACCAGAACGTAATGGTGCGGATGGGAGTTAAACCCATGACGGCATTGATCACAAAAAAAGGAACTGCGGGTATCAGTCGTAATGTAAACAGAAAAAAAGGTCCTTCTTTTTCAAGGGCCTGATTGAAGCTGGCAAGCCGCTCGCCAAATCGTTTCTGGATGGCATTGCGAAACAGGAACCGACTTAATAAAAAGGCCAGCGTTGCGCCTGCTGTGGATGCGAAACTGACCAGCAGAAAACCTCTCAACAGGCCAAAATACCAGCCAAACACAAGTGTCAAAACAGCCGCACCTGGCAGGGAAAGCCCCGTCACCAAAACATAGATCAAGAAGGCGACACCATAGACCAGAACGGGGTTTTCTTTTTGGAAACTGATAAGCTGAGATTCCTGCTGTGCCAGGCTTTCCAGGGTGAGCGCACTGCCGAATTGTGTGTAGGCGATAACGATCAGACCTGCGACAACTAGCAAGACAACCAGTTTCTTTGCGATTCCTGATGAGGCCTGTTGCTCTGGTTCTTGTGTCATCGGTCTGGTTCCTCGTTGCTAAAAAAGTACTACCTGGCCTTATGTAATATTGCTTTTAATGGATTCTATGAATATGTCGGGATACTCTCGGATTCCTTACAAAAAACATGTCAGTTTTTTTCATTCGCTGTTGATCGCCTTCAAATTTATTGAAAATCCCCTGTTTTATTTGTTTTTTTCTGGTCTGGACCTACTTTGAAAATTCGGTTGTCACCCCTACTAATCTCTTGGACAGCAACTCTTGCGACAACTCTAGTGAAAAAGACCTACCAACTCAAACTCAAATTACTAAATCTATTGCAAAGAAATTGTTCTTCTGACAATGCAGAATATTATGGTTGGCCTGCCAATCTCTCTTTGTCATGTGCAAAACCAGACTGCTCCTGAGACATGATGCAGCGAATACCTCAGTTTTTTGTTTCTTTGAAAGCATCTCTCATTCCTTTTTTCTTCAAAACGAGACGAATATTTTGGCGATTTGATTTTCGTTTTTTATCAAGAAGAAACTGTTTTTGATTTCTTTTGTAAGTTGTGCTACTCTGAGCCGTCCCATCTCTCAGAATGATGATATGAAATCAATTCTGCACGAAATACTCTAAAGGATCTATTTAATGGAATTCCAAAATTGCCAAAATGTTGACGACTTCATGTCAGGGCTAATCAAACGTAATCCAGGTGAACCGGAATTTCATCAGGCGGTTCGTGAAGTTGCCGAAAGCATCATTCCTTTTGTATTAGAGAACAAGAAATACCAGGAAGCTCAGATTCTGGAGCGAATGACCGAACCAGATCGTATCGTGATCTTTCGAGTGACATGGGAAGATGACCAAAATCGAATTCGGGCGAACCGAGCGTGGCGCGTCCAGTTCAACAATTCAATCGGTCCTTATAAGGGCGGGATGCGCTTTCATGCGAGTGTGACTCAAAGCGTGCTGAAATTCCTCGGTTTTGAACAGACCTTCAAGAATAGTCTCACCGGGCTACCAATGGGGGGGGCCAAGGGAGGTTCGAATTTCAATCCCAAAGGAAAGAGTGACAACGAAGTGATGCGATTCTGTCAATCACTCATGACCGAATTACACCGACACATTGGTGAAGACACGGACGTTCCTGCGGGTGATATTGGAGTGGGTGCGCGAGAGATCAGTTACCTGTTCGGTCAGTATAAGCGCCTCGAAAATCGATTTGTGGGAACACTTACTGGAAAAAGTCTGGAGTTCGGAGGTAGCCGTGTGCGGACCGAAGCCACCGGCTATGGTTGTATCTATTTTTGCGAGGAAATGTTTAAGAGCCAGGGGGAGAGTATCAGAGGTAAGACCGTCGGTATTTCAGGATCAGGAAATGTGGCTATTTATGCGGCAGAAAAAGCAGTGGAACTGGGAGCAAAAGTGCTCACGCTTTCGGATTCGTCAGGGTTTATTCACGATCCTGAGGGAATTGATGCAGAAAAGATCGCCTTTGTGAAAGATCTCAAAGAAGTAAGGCGGGGCCGAATCCATGAATATACTGAGAAATTTAACGCAGCTAGTTTTCATAAGGGGAAGCGTCCATGGAGTGTTCCCGTTGACATTGCGTTGCCGTGTGCGACCCAGAATGAAATTAGTGGAGAAGATGCAAAAACGTTGCTCGACAATGGGGTCAAAGCGGTTTGTGAAGGGGCAAACATGCCCACGGAATTAGAAGGCGCTCATGCTTTTCTGAATGCCAAGATTCTGTATGCACCCGCAAAAGCTGCAAATGCGGGTGGTGTTGCGGTATCCGGACTCGAACAAAGTCAAAATGCATTACGACTTTCATGGAGCCGAGAAGAAGTCGATAGCAGATTGCAGTCAATCATGAGTGACATCCATGAGAATTGTCTCCAACACGGCAAGACCGATGATTTCGTGGACTATGTCCGCGGAGCAAATATAGCAGGATTCATCAAGGTGGCTGATGCCATGCTGGCGTATGGAGTCGTTTAAAAAGAAAGAGACTGCGAAACATGTCAGATTTTTTTGAGCGAAGCCTCATCGTGCATGAACAATTGCGTGGAAAAATTGGTGTCATGGGTAAGATACCAATTAGCAACCGCGATGATTTATCATTGGCTTACACACCGGGGGTCGCACGACCATGCGAGGTCATTGCAAAAGATCAAAGCAAAGCGCGCGAGCTGACGATCAAGCACAATAGTGTTGCCGTTGTGAGTGACGGCTCTGCCGTACTCGGGCTGGGAAATATTGGTCCACATGCAGCGATACCCGTCATGGAGGGGAAAGCGCTGCTATTCAAAGAGTTCGCCAACATCGATGCCTGGCCAATCTGTTTGGATACGCAGCATGTTGACGAAATTGTGACGACAGTCAAACAAATCGCTCCCGTTTTTGGTGGAATCAATCTCGAGGATTTCTCGGCTCCCCGATGCTTCGAGATCGAACGGCGGTTACAGGAGATCGGCATTCCCGTTTTTCATGATGACCAGCACGGAACGGCGATTGTACTTCTTGCGGCATTGATCAACGCTGCGAAAGTATTAGATCGAGATCTCACAAAACTGAAAGTCGTCATTAATGGAGCTGGTGCTGCGGGTACGGCAATCGCGCGTCTCTTGCGATGTGTAGGGCATAGTACAGAAGTCTGTGTGTCAGTCAACGATGTTGTTGTGTGTGATTCAAAGGGGGCAATTCATAAAGACCGCTCTGATCTGGCAGAATACAAACAGGAATTGTTGCGGTATACGAATCGCAAGGATCGAGTGGGAACATTACAGGAAATGCTTGTGGGAGCAGATGTGTTCATTGGTGTGAGCAAAGGGAACTTACTTACAGTCGATGACGTTTCAAAAATGGCAAAAGATTCGATTGTGTTGGCGATGGCTAACCCTATTCCTGAGATTATGCCCGAAGACGCGAAACAAGGTGGTGCAGCCGTGGTGGGAACCGGACGCAGTGATTTTCCCAACCAGATCAATAATGTCCTGGCGTTTCCGGGAATTTTTCGAGGTGCTTTGGATGCTTGCGCTCCTGCGATTTCGGAAGAAATGAAAATTGCGGCGGCGCATGCCCTGGCTGATGCGACGACTGATCCGACTCCAGATCGCGTCTTACCCGATCCGTTAGATCGGAGTGTCGCACCTCAAGTGGCTGATGCTGTCGCTAAGGCTGCCAGTCTGTCCTGAAAAAATGGTGTCGTTGCTTCAACCGCCAGTGCGACGTTGAGTGAACGTGCTCTTCTTGTTTGTCACAACACGGTCAGGCTTTGGGACTGCCGCTTTCATGAGGCTGGATCTGTCTAGAACCCCCTTTTGAGACTCATTGGTTGACTTTTCCTGAGTGCGTTTTTTGGCACTCGCGGCGAGTTTCTTCTTGGCGACGCGTCGTTCGCGTTCCTTCTTTTTTTGTTGTTTATTCTTAGCCATTGGGCGATTCTCCGGTGAGACGTATATATCGACTCTGATCGATCTCTAGGTCGGTCTGTTAAAATGTCATTATTTTCATTCTAGCAGAGAGAGACATTGAGGGATAGAATGGTTCGCCAGATGTGATAAAAAACAGCACTTATGTAATTGGTAGCGTTAAAAAACAGCTTTCAGTTAAGAATTAGATCGACAAACCATGCAGGAAGAAGCAGCTTATCTTTGTGATGCCTGTGGTGAAGATATCGTCATTCCCATTGATATGTCGGCGGGAGCCGTTCAAGAGTATGTCGAAGATTGTCCGGTCTGCTGCCATCCGAATGTGGTTCACGTCGAAGTTGAGCCAGATGGAGCTATTCGGGTTTGGGCAGAGGGTGAATAACCGCCTCTGAAGAGCATCAATGTGAATCTGCTTCAGGTCCGACAAACCGAAAACGAGGGATCTGCTCCCCCTCCACATCAAGCATTTCCAGAAACATTTCTTTTGGTCGAACCCAGAGTCCTCGCTCGCCATAGTCTTGTCGATAGACAACCAGTTCTTCTTCGGTCTCACTGTGACGTGCTACGCCAATCACAATATATTCATTGCCCTTATAATGTTGGTAACGCCCGTTTTTCATGCCAATTCCTCTTGTGCCAATGTTTGGGCCATCGCTTGTTGAAGTGGACAATCTGCTGAAACAGATTCACCTCGACGATATTGGTTTAATAACTCGTTAGAGCGTTGCGCCAGCATGCGCCTTACTTCGCGCCGTTTCCCTTTGACTCTTGGAATTGTCATCATGTCGTAGGCAGTGGTCTGGTGTCGCATCCAGGCGATGACGGCTGCTTCAGCTCGCTGTTCAACCGGGATTCTCTTGGTTCGAGCAACCGTACCACTTCCGACGGGGGTCGCATGTTGGGTGATAGCATGTGCCATTTGATGTGCTAAGTCTTTATAATCGGGATGAAAATCAAGAAATGTGCAGACGGCACGAAAGAAATCATCGACGTATTCCGTTTGAATTTTCTCTCGTCGGCGGGCACTTGCGGCTTTACGTTTGGCATACTGTTCTGTTGAACGTTCTGCTTCTAATGCTTAGCGAATTTGATTAATGGTGGTTGCCGGTGCCCAAACTCCGTGAGAGAAAATTTTTCTGCCCTTCTTTTCCTGAACGATCCAGTGGTCGCCTGCTGCTTTCACACGGCGAGTCAATGCGGCATCACCGGGATGCAGTAAATTCCAGCCTTCAGGGGGCGATACCTCTTTGCCGTCAGCAGATTTTACAGTCTCTGGCGTGGAACCCGGTGAGAAAATAGAGTTGCTCATTGTCCTTCAACATCCTTGTCCGGATTATAATTTTGTCGTGTTAAGTCCTAGTCTGATGTGACTGTGAGATCATGTGTATGGTATTGATGGCACTGTAAGCAACTTTGTGTCGCCGTTGATTTATTATGACAAGTAACACATGTTTGCCGACTGATCGGCTGGAAGCCGCTGGTACAGGTTTGCCGGCTATTACGATTGATCTGCCAGAATAAATTGGTTTGATTGCGAGTGAAATAATCACTCTGCAAAGTCTGGAGCTCCTCTTTTACAGACTTCTCAAACTGATGGCAATGAACACAGTTGTTTTTTTGATCTGTGATAAGATGTGGTGCATGTGAAAATCTTGTGAATTGCTCTTCGGATTGATGCGACTGGAAAGGCAGCCAATTGATTGTTGAAGTTCCGTTTTCCCGATTTTCATCGACAGAGTGGCAGAGAAGACAGCGACCTGACGCCAGCGCACCATTTGACGCCTCCGTCCCGGAAGCAGTCGGGTTTGAGAAAATCCGCCACATGTTCGAATCATCTAATGATTCTGTTTTCGTTTGAATGACTTGATCTAACCAGCCTTTAATGAGCGGATCAGCATGTCCAATGGGGCGATAGCGAATGGTGAAATCTGCTTCTGAAAGATACCAGCCATTCGCTTTGTTGATCGGCAATGTGCGTGGCGATTCTTGATTTTGTTTCTTTGGCTCATTCAGGATTGGTTTTTTCTCCAGATGGTTTTTCATTTCCGTAGACAGATTTGGAAACCAGATTTGCTGAGCCTGCGATAACGTGGGAATAATAGAAGGTCTGAGATTTAAGTATTCTGGTGCTCTGTTTTTCAGACGTTGCTTTAATGCCGCTTCACCCTGATTAGTAATGTCATACAGCAATTTTTTAATTGCCCAGGCAATTTCAGCTACCGCAGCGTGTTGTTCTGACATCGTATTATTTAGTTTGCGGTAATCGAGATCTCCCAGTTGTTCGATGGCATTTTGATATTGAGGATCATTTGCAAGCAGCAATTCCATGAACTGTGGTAACTTGGCGGTCTGGAACGTCCCCTGAGTGTTCGGCCACTCTCCCTGACCCTGGATCATGGAGGGAGCGATGACGGGGAGTGCAAAAAATGGAACACCTGGAAATTCAATATCTTCAATTTGAGGCTCATGGCAACTGGCACAGGTCTTTTCAAAGCTCCCCGTCAGCATGATGCGACCTGTGGCATCTGGAGTATGACAAGAGCGACAAGAGTCTGGCTTTTGCCCATTTGGCATCGTACGTTTGAACTCGTCTTTCACAAAATAACGATTAAGGTGTGCCGCATGATCAAAATAAATCCGTGATCGGCGTTCGTAAGGATAGTCTTCAAAAGTGGGATGTCCGTGTTCGAAACTCTCAAATTGCCTGGTATGACATGACTGGCATTGAAGGTCTGTTAAATGTGTGAGACTTGCTTCTCTGCCATGATGTTCGCGATGACAGGTGGAGCAGGCAAGTTGATGGTTTGTCGCAGGGGGTCCCGTGAATGCAGCAAGCTTCAAGGCGAACGGTGTTGATGTAATCTCACTCTTTGCTTGAAACTGTTCTGTGATCTCAGTTAATCGGTCTGTCGAGACTCCATGTACAAAGAGGGCATTCTCACCCATTTCTGTGTGGCATTTCAGGCACAGCGCTGAATCTTTCAGTGCTGCTTCTCCGTCAAACGCAGTCTGAATCCAGGTTGTGAGCCCTCCTTCTGCCGCAGTGTGGCAGGCACTACAATTTGATTCCAGATTGGCATGTGATTTGGTGACTTTTCCGGGAGTCAGTAGAGTCGATGCCGTGAAGCGGTTGAAAGAAATGAGACACAATGTCCCGGCAATCATCGCTGCGAAAATTCCCAGGAGAAGGCGTTTTGCAAGCAGACTGCGTCGCGGCTGGCAGTCTGTCTTAGGCTGACAGCAGGTTCCCTCAGCAGACGGGCCTTCTTTGCACTTACCGCCATTTACTACAGAACGCGTACAAGTATATCGCCCCCCCTTCTCCTCTGGTTGGCAACGGCTTTGAAATTGACATTCACCTTTACTACTGGGACCTAATCGGCAAGGCGTGCCTGACTCACAGACACGCCCACAAACCCAACTATCCTTGGGGCGTTCATAATTGCTGCTCTTCCAGTCGAATGATTGTAACGGTTCAGTCATCCACTCGTACTCGCAAAGGCACAAACGGCGATTGTATGAAACAACGCAAAGAGAATCAGTGAGTATGTTAATGGCACATGCACGAAGAGCCATAGCTTTAGTAACGCTTGCAATGCATATTGGTAGTCGAGATCATCTTTTTGCTGAATTAGCTCGACGATTTGCTGCATTGTGATTTGTTCCTGCTCGTTGAGAAACGGTTTCATCGCCGTGATCTTTTGCGATAAGTGATGTCGATGGCGTTCTGAATGCAATATGTGTCGCATCAGGTTACTGGGACCTTCAAAAAATGCTTGTAAATGTTTCTGATAGAAATCAGGAATCGCTTTACTGGCAGCGGAATCTTGATTGTCAAATACCAATGATTCAACTTTATCGAGTATGTTACGTCGATGGATTGGAATGCGTTCGAAAATGACTTCTTCTCCACGAGATGAGAGTCGGTACGGTATGCTACGCGACAAAAACCATCCGATGACACCACTGAGAAACACAGTCAGGTATGAAAGGAACAGGAGTGTTTCAAAAAAGCCATTGGGAATCCGAAATTTTACATGGAGGGCAAACAGTAAACAGGAGAAGAGTCCGATGAAGATATGAAACTGAAGCCAGGCAGAGGTACTTCCCATTGATAGAAACGAGAATGTTTTACGCAGCTGATAACTTGCCAGAATAAAGATACAGATCAACAAAATTGTTCCGCTGGCAAATGATGTTTTTGAGAGTGTGATGGAAAAGAAATAATAGCCTGCAATCATGAGTAAAGAAAGAATTGCAAACGCAGCGACAGTGAATCTTTGCTGGAAGAGAAGATTCCTCATGGCGAAAACACCTCTTCCACTTTGGATGCATCATGCATGTCAACACGGAATAGAGCATCATGAGGACAAGCACGCTCACACGCAGGGCCACTTTTCTGGTCAATACAAAGATCACACTTTGTAGCCTGTGTGAGTGGGACGTGAGATTTGGAATCGACAATGATCTCGCCTTTTGAATCTCGAATATCGACCATACGAATGGCGTCAAAAGGACAATTACTTGCACACTGAGCACAGCCGATACAGGTTTGCTCATTGATGACAATATCACCATGATCGAGATCACGTTGAATCGCGGCGGTAGGACATTCAATCATACAGATCGGATCAACACAGTGCAGACAGGCGTTGGGAATCATGTATTGATTGAGGATCGGCCCATGCCGAACAAAACGAGGGTTATTGTCATGCGCTGTGGCACACGCTCGTACGCAATCATCACAGCGTGTACAACGATCAAGATTGATCACCATCAAGGAAGTCCCTTGTACGTAATGGTGATCAACGAGCTGACTAAGGAGGAGGTCATCATGTAATTTGACCGTATGACTGCCTGTAGGGCGGCAGGTGTTTGTCTTTTTATTTGATGGTATGATTTCGGGAGATTGTTTGGCTTGGAGAATCTCTTCAACCAGTGGAGTGGGAACGAGTACTGCATTTAAATGGCCGATGGCACTGAGTTGAGTACGACAGGCTACCGGAGTGAGAGACTCAAGTTCTGCTTGAATTTCGTCTAATCCAAAGATCTGGCCGGGTGACAAATAGCCGACTGTGCGTCGTCCGTTGTAATGGCGTTTACTGATTCTTGCCAGGCCACTGCGAATCATCACGATGCCGTTCGGGTAATCCCCTTCTTCAATGATGACCGGTTCTCCCGCATCAGTATTGTTATCGCCGTCTTTTATTAATTCCTTAAACGGCTTGTGAGAGTCGTAGTTGCCGTAAGTATGAAATTCGACTTGATCCACGATCCGTTGCAGCAACTCTGGTTCACAGTCGTGAAACAGAGGGTCGGTTCGCAAAAAAGCAGCCAGCGCGCGCTCTCGAAAGACGTCTTCAATATACTGCTTCAGGCTTCTGTTTCGATCATACCGCAGGATATCGCGAATTCCCTGCCAGCGGATTTCGAGAAGTTGCGACACACCTTCCGAGAAAACTGTGGTGACACGGCTGGTTCGTCCCAAGGCAGCCAGTTCTCCAAACCAGTGGCCTGCTTCAAGTTTTGCAGTCCGATATTTGTCGAGTACCGCTGAAACTTCTTGAAGATAAATTCGAGTCTTTCCATGCGAGATACGTGTGTTGAACGTCGGTTTGTTACCGGTTGAAGCAATTTCGCGAACTTCAGGATGTTTGTTATTTTTCCAAAGTTGAGCGATCGATTCAAAAAACGTTTTTACCTTGCTGACGCGACGTCCCAGTATTTCATCGGGTAACGAAGTCTGTTTCCGTTCCAGATCGACACGAACCGTTCCTGAAAGCACGAAAAAGGCGGAATTCCCCCAGTCACCTCGCCTTATAATGATATCGCCATCATCAAACCCTATGATTCGAGAATCATTCTTCATGATTTCACGAAGTGGTAGCGATTTCTTAAACCCTTCGGGATCGATTTGAGAAAAGGGAGGTGATTGCAGAAGCGAGTCAACAATATCATCAGTCATCTCATCTTCACTCCCGACTTCGAGTGAGAAGGGTTTATCCCAGCGACGTGGTCGTGAAATGGATGGGTCTGACATAGCGTAAGCGCTTGTTTGTGACTTGAAAAATGAAAGACGGTTTAGTTTTTGAGATATTTTTCTTTGTATTGTTGGGAAAAGTGTGGTGGTAATTGGTTAATCATTGTGTCCAGGCCTGCCAGTTTTGCACCATTGTGATTTTTAGCGAACAGTTTCGCTTGCTCTGCCACTTGATCTGCTGCCTGGCTATACGTTGTCTTGTCACTTGGCTGAGGCACAAACAGCGTTCCCAGAAGGGGCGTGATCAAAGTGGTCACCTTTTGAACTTCGGGTGTAGGAGCAAATGCATTGATTTGTGAAAGCTTGGCATTCGCAGCCGCGGCAGTGCCTGCAATTTGAGGGATGACAGCTGGATTCGTTGCATCTGCACGTTGACGCAGTGCTGCCTCTAATTGAGTCAGAGTGCCGACGACAAATTTGACCCGTTTGCGATTCTCGGCCGTTCCGCCGGTGCGTTCCATCCAGAGTGTGGGGGCATCTGCGTTCTTTGTTTTATCAACCAGAAAGTTGTGTTTCAATTCTCCACTCGACCAGGATGCAAAATCAAAGGCACTCGCTGACTTGTGTCCCGCGGCAATTAACTTCTCATTGCCAATAATATGGCATTTCATGCAGGCCTTCGAGAGACCATAGAGATTGGAGGAACGGATCATCCCCGCTTCATCACAGTGTTTGAGACGTGCTTCCCGATGTTCTGCAGTTTCTTCAGCCCGCGGAATCGGCATGCTGGCATGATAAGACTGATGACGATTCAGCCAGCCGTCTTTTCCCCCCGCGGCGCCATGGCATGATTCGCATGAGACACCCGAGATGACTTTCACTTTACCGTCTCGCACTGCTTTTGTGGCGTGACAGTCGGCACACATGGAATCCGCCAGCAAGCTGGCACTTGTGATTCCCATGGCGGTTGCATACTTCTTTGTATTGCCCTCAAACTTGTAGAGCCGCATATCGGGCGATTGCGCATGCACTGTTTTCATCCAGGTTGCCACTTCAGAGGGGTGACACTTCTTGCAGTCTGCATTGGTGACTCCCATGATCTTTTTGATCTTTTCTTGTTTGCTCTCAACATTTGTTGCAGCCACTGATTCGGTTGCGTACATCTCTTCCGAGAAAGTGGATACAACAATTTGCAGGAGCAGGCAAACAAACATCATCAAAAACAGACAATTGATTGGTTTAAGTCGACGAATTCTGCATGAAGTGCAGTTCATTATAGAAACTTTCTATGTCTGAATTAGGAGAAGGGATATAGCAATTTTGTCAATTATCGTGGTCTGTTTTCGCCAAAGAACTGCCGGAATGTATGACCTGTCGAGTACATGTAAATCGAAAGGAAAATTTACAACATACACATAAGTAACGGTGGATGCTCACCGTTTACTACTCGAAAAATTGACTTTTTTGTTAGAAAAAAACGTGACTATTTAAGGAAAGGGGTGTTGCCATTCATCCAAAAATGCGTTTTGAATACTGGGCTTTGTGATCATATCTCTATCAGACGGGTAGAGAGAGTCAAAGTCAATCCCATATTGGATCACATCTGAAAGTCAATGACAAAACGGAACTCAACAATGATGCATCTCATTGCAACAGGCTCAAGACCAGGCGAAAAGATTGAATGGGATATTCCTGACTCGAAGACATTGTTGTTAGGTCGAAGTGCGGAGAACGACTTCGCAGTTCCCTGGGATTCCACCATTTCACGGATGCATGCAGAATTCGAACGGCACCAGAGACGTCTCAATATTCGCTGTTTTCCCAGTGTGAGGAATCAAATCTGGTTCGACAATCAGTATTACAGTGAGTTGAGTGTATCGGTCGGCGAGAAATTTCAAATTGGTGCGACAGAATTTCAATCGGTCGATCGAACGCCGAACTCAGGCATATTACAAATCCTGGATGACCTGGATACTGATTCTGATATTCTGACGGAATTCAGCTTACGTACGACAGATTTGAGAATCGAGGCCGTTTCCAAATTAGTGCCAACATTATGGCTTTGCAAGGACAAAGATAATCTGGCTAGTCAAGCGGCTCAAATACTCAAAGATGTGATGAACCATGCAGATGTCGTGGCAATCATCGAGAGCGACGGTGAAAAGAAATGGAGTGTTGTCCATTGGGAGCAGCCGGTTCCGGGGTTCAGGCGTGTGTCGATTGTCAGGTCCTTGGTACGTGATGTCTTGAAGAAAAATGAAACAGCAATCGAAGTGGAGAAGAACCGAACGGGAGCACCGCTGGCAAATGGACGATGGGCTTTTTGTACGCCGGTAAACACAGATGGAAATAAGAAGTGGTGTCTTTATACTTGTGGTCGTTATGGTGAAGAATCACCTTCAAAGGCATATTTATCAACGGATGACTTACAGGACGATTTGAATCTGGTTGAGTTGGTGGCCCAAATGCTGTCTGCGATTCGTCGAGTGCATGAGCTGGAAGACCGGTTTTCCGGGATTCAGCAGTTCTTTTCACCCGCCATCATCAAAATGGTCTCCAAAGATGATGCCAAACACACTCTGGAACCAACAGAAACCGACACAGCAGTTTTGTTTTGTGATCTGCGAGGATTCTCCCATATGACAGAGCAGGCTGGTAAGAATCTACATCATTTTCTGGGGCGATTAAAAAATGCGTTGGGAGTCATGACTCAGAGTATTAGCGGTCAGAATGGTGTGATTGCCGATTTTCAGGGAGACAGTGCACTCGGGTTTTGGGGCTGGCCTTTGCCGTTGTCTAAAGGTGCGATTCCGGCCTGTCTGGCAGCGCTGCGCATTCAAAGAATGTTTAAAATATCGAACAGTTCTAAGGAAAATGAACTCAGTGGATTTGAAGTTGGAATTGGAATCACCCGTGGTCAGGCAATCGCTGGAAAAATTGGGACCAGGGAGCAGGCGAAAGTCGGTGTATTTGGTCCTGTGGTGAACCTGGCATCTCGACTGGAAGGCATGACAAAGCAGATTGGCGTTCCCATTCTCATCGATGAGCAAACGGCTTCCGATGTGCGCAACCTGCTTCCTGAAACGGAAGGACGTTGTCGACGTATCGGAATATTTCGTCCCGCCGGATTTGAAACACCATTTCCCATTTATGAATTACTGCCTTCTGAAGGGAAAAGCTCGATCTCAAATCGGAATATTCTAGATTTTGAAGCAGCAGTCGAGGCGTTTATTGAAGGAGATTGGGAACGCGCACTTGACTTGCTAGGGCATTTGCCACCGAAGGATCGTGCCAAAGATTTCTTGCTGCTTCAGATTGCTTGTAACAATTACAAGGCACCAGCAGATTGGGATGGTGTCATTTCTCTTGAGAAGTAAGTCGAAGTAGAGATCTTCTTGGTATTTTGAAAGGGCATGCTTTCATTACTTTGCGCGCGAATGAAATGGCATTCATTTAGGTGTCAACTGCTTGGTAGATCCAATGTTGAGATATTAGGGTGGCTGCGTTGAATGCTAGTTAAGTCGGTGAATTTGTCGCTCATCTTTTCCTGGATACTTGCCAATCAACTCTGTTAATTCGTTAACAGAATGTTAATTTATTCCGATTATACCTATTAAGCCTGCTGCAACAATTCTGCTGACATCACAATTTCAGTCTCATTATGCGCGGACAATATGTCCCGTGTTTTTCAGGAGGAGAGGGATGGAACCCTTCCCCAGTAAGAATCAAGCCAGGCCTTATCGTAGTTTTGCGATCGCATTGGGCCTCTGCGCGTTCGTGCTACCCAATCTTGCTTTTCAGGAGGCCCAGGCAGAAGACAAAGGCTTTGTAAGCCTCTTTGGATCTGAGAATTCAACAAACACAGAGACGAGCAAAAATTCCCAGGATGTGCTTGATTATGTCGTTGATAAAGCACATGCTGACTGCTTTGTCGATGACCCCTTCCCTTCTGCCGCCAAGTGTGGCAAATGTCATCCACAGCATTATCGCGAATGGTCCGTCTCACCTCATGCGTATGCACAGCTCAGTCCGGTCTTCAATGCGATGTCAAATAAACTCATCAAACTGAATAACGGCACCTTGGGGGATTTTTGTATTCGTTGCCACACACCCGTTGGTATGGCGTTATCCGAACCCATAAATATGAGCAATCTTGATCGCCCCCCTTCATCGCGTGAAGGAGTGACTTGTGTCAACTGTCATCGAATTAATCAGGCGTGGGGGAAAGGCGCAGGGCGACAGGCGCTGGTCAGTGGAGACATCAATCAGGTCGTGTATGGTCCCAATGGTGATGAAGGACTCGCGGAGGTCCTGGCAAATCCGGATAAGTATGGTGTTTTGAAAACAACGGAAAATCCACATATCAAAGGTCGTGAAGTTCACGCGAAAGCGTATCGGTTTTTCCAGTTGATCACGCCTGGTTTCTGCGGCAGTTGTCATGACGTTTTTGCGCCCAACGGGTTTCGATTAGAAGACGCCTTCAGTGAATTTAAACATTCGCCTTCCGCTAAGAAGTTCAAAGAAAACTGTCAGGATTGTCATATGGGAGCCGTACCAGGTGAGCCCAAAGGTTACAGTTTTTCTCCTGCTGCTATCGTTGGTAATGTGAAGACGCCAGTCCGTAAGCATACAAATCATATGATGATTGGTCCTGACTATCCGATCATTCATCGGGGCCTCTTTCCACATAATCCCAAAGCGGTTCGTGAGGAAGGTTCAGATCCGAAAACAGCCGAAGGGCTTGCCACCATGCGTGAGTGGCTTGTCTTCGATGACGCCGGAGGTTGGGGAACGCCTGTTTTTGAAAAGCATGTAACCAAGGGGACTTACTTTCCGCCTCCGTGGGATGATCAGGTGATGCGGATCAAGGCCCGACAGATTTTAAACGATCAATATGAATTACTCGCTGAGGCAACGTCACAGAGGCTGCAAATTTTGCAGGCAGGTTATCATTTGGGAGACATACAGGTAGAAAAAGCAAACGGTTATGGATTGAAGTTTTGTGTCCCTGTTTCCAATATTACACTGGGGCATGGGGTACCAACCGGGTTCGATGCAGAACGTGTTGTCTTTTTAAGGACAATGGTCTGGGATCAAAATGGCAGACTTGTCTTTCAATCGGGAGACCTGGATCCGAATGGTGATATTCGGGATTCACATTCGTTGTATGTGCATAATGGAAAAGTGCCTCTCGATCGACAGCTCTTTACGCTGCAATCAAGATTTATCACACGCAATATTCGTGGAGGGGAACGTGAGCAAGTTCTCAACGTTCCCTATTCTCTTGATCCACTCCCCTATTTTCGACCAGAGACACGTCCCTTTACTGTTCTGGGACGTCCTACGGGTGCACGAAAACAAAAGCAAAACATACCACCCAGAAGCAGCCGTCTGGCTAAATACCATCTATCACGCAGTCAGTTGACAGGACCAGGAAACTACACCGTTCGTATCCAAATGATCGCGGGCATGGTGCCGGTCAACTTAGTGCATGAAATTTCCGATGTCGGATTTGATTATGGCATGTCCGCCCGAAATATTGCGGATGGCGTTGTTGAAGGACACATGGTTTTATACGAAAAGGTAGAAACAATCTGTGTTCGCTAAGACAGATTTCTGGATATGATAATTAACCATCAGCGCTCTCTACGACTACTACTCATACATACAATCCTATTGTATGCAGGGATCGTTGTTGCGCAGGATCTTGAGGAGCCAGGGAGAGTGTTTCTTCCTCCCGCTGTAGACGAGAGTCAAGAAATAGAAGATCTCGAACTTGAAAAGTACGGCGAGACCTATATTAACCCATTCGCCGAACGTGTTGAATACGATCCGAGTCTGGTACATGATCACGATCCACTCTACTGGAAGCTAGGTGAGACGCTTTTAGAGATCTTGGCAGCGCCTGCTGAGCCACTGGCGCACTTTGGCGAGAGACTGATTTGTGCGGAACACTACACTTCGGAATCTCCCTTAGATGAGTATGCGATCGGGTTACAACCGATTCCCGATCGTCCCAATTTACTGGTTGAGACAAACGAAAAGTTCCTGGATATTGGATTTTTGAATCAAGGGATTGTCATTCCCACTGGTGCGGTCTGGCGGCCTTCGATCTGGGTCTTCGGTACCTATCGCACTGGCCTGAACTATTTTAATAACCGAACGGGAACCAATACTACGGAATGGGCCAATCGGCTTGATCTGTTTGGGCAATTGAATCTCTCAGGAACAGAGCGAATTTTATTAGGGCTGCGTTCACTCGATAAAGAGCTGACAGCTTCCAGGCTGTTCACAGGTTATGACTTCCACGATGGTCGATGGCTCGATGGTTTAAATGCAGATATCCAGACACTCTTTTTTGAAGGTGATTTTGGAGAGATTTTTCCGAACTTGGACCCTTATGATGTCCACAGATACGACATCGGTTTTTCAGTGGGCCGACAGCCGATGTCGTTTCAGCAGGGATTGTTGATTAATGAGGATATGGTTGATGCCGTTACCGTGACGCGAAATACAGTCAACGGCGGAGGCATTTTGAATATGCGAATTACGGGTGTCTATGTTGAGGGGGAGATCAATCGAAATAATAACGTACGTGATCCGGATTCCCGCATGTATGGTATTTTTACTGAGACCGATCTTGCCGTCAGCACGGTGAATGCCGATGTGGCCACCGTTCATTCCAGCAATCAGCAATTTGGCAGTATGACTGCCTTCGGCTTAAGTGCCATTCAGCGTCTGCACGGATTTCATAATACTTATAATACTTCATTCCAGGTGTTAGGGTCATTTCCACATGAAGGTGAAACTGCCGCTTCTGGACAGGGGGAGTTGCTGTTCAGCCAGATATCATTGACGCCGCACCATTCGTCTGATCTGGTTTATTTCAATGCGTTTCTGGCCATCGATGAGTTTACGTCTCCCGCACGGGGAACATTGGCAGGTGGACCTCTTGGACAAGTTGGACTACTGTTTGCTGCAGCCGGTTTAGGGCAATATGGTGCCCCGTTAAGTAATCAGGCGACGGATGCTGCGGGAGCCAGTCTCGGCTACCAACTGTTTTATGATAAGACCCGTCAGCAACTCATTTTTGAAATAGGCGGTCGAAAAAATACAAAGGGAATCAATGATGGTGCTATCGCAGGAGCCATCCGCTATCAGAAAGCGATTGGGCAACATTGGATAATGTTACTCGATAGCTTTGTCTCCAAACAGGAATCGCGCGGCGTTGGTTCCGGTGCACGCATTGAATTTCTGGCGAAATTCTAAAGCGCTCCCAGCATAATTCTTCAATCATGCGTATTACTTTATAGTATTCTCCCCAGAGTGATATGATCACAATGTTAGTATAACCGTTACAAAACGAAGTAGGTTTACCTAAGAGTCTCGACTTGTCGTCACTAATGGCTATCAGCTAGAATAGTGTGAGGCATGATATATCGACGGTACTTACATCGGCTGGGAGATCTATTTGTTGTTAGATGAACAGGAAAACTCGGAAGAGTTCCTCAAACGGTTACATCAGGATCCGGAAGGGGTTCTTGCCGATGAATACAGTCAGCATCGTGATCGTCTCTGGCGAATTGTGAATTTTCGCATCGATCAACGTTTGTTAGGTCGAGTTGATGCGGATGATGTCTTGCAGGAAGCGTATCTCGATGCCGCGACGCGCATTCAACATTATCTCAATGATCCGGCAACTTCTTTTTTTATCTGGCTACGCACGATTGTCGGACAAACTCTAATTGATGTTCACCGACGTCATCTGGGAGCACAAAAACGCGATGTCAGAAGAGAAGTAAAAGCAAAACGCAGGATTTTTTCCGCTTCAACTTCATTTCAAATAGCAGACATGTTGCTGGGGAATTTGTCATCTCCCAGTCAGGCAGCACTCAAAGAAGAGTTAGCGGCTCAGTTACATGAGGCGCTTGAAAGTCTGAATGAAATGGATCGTGAGATATTAGTGCTTCGCCATTTTGAAGAATTGTCGAATCTTGAAGCCGCTGAAGTACTGGAAATCGAACCGAAAGCAGCCAGTATGCGATATTTTCGAGCATTAACCAGATTGCGCTCCGTTCTCGTCCAAATTCCGGGTATTATTGAATAGTCAGACGGATGTGATGAGAGTGGTTGAGACTTAATATTTACAGGACAGCAGGCAATGTCATCCCGTTCAGAGCAAGCAATCAATAATCAGATTACGTCAGAGTTCCCCGACTTGGAGCAGATTGCTGAGGAGTTTATCACTCAACTCCGAAATGGAACTAGTGTTACCATTTCAGAGTATGTTGAACGCTATCCTGATCTTGCAAACGAAATTGAAGATTACTTTCCCGCCATCATTGCACTCGAAGGTGGAAAACATGCCGGTGATTCGAATGGGAAAGTTTCTTTGGGCGCAAGCAGACCGAAGAAACTCGGTGATTTTAGAATCGTTCAAGAACTTGGGCGAGGTGGTATGGGAGTGGTTTATGAAGCAGTTCAGGAATCGCTCAATCGACGAGTCGCACTGAAGCTGTTGCCCCGGCAGCTACTCCTCGAAGAAAAACAGTTGAAGCGGTTTCGTCGTGAAGCGGAGCTGACTGCTTCACTTCATCATACAAATATCGTGCCCGTTTATGGTGTGGGTGAGAATGATGGCTTTCATTATTATGTGATGCAACTCATCGAAGGGATCGGGCTCGATGAACTGGCTCAGAGAATGATTGTTACTGCTGCCGATAAAGTATCCAGGAAACCAAAAGTAGCAGGTGACACGACAACTCAGATTGGAACTGAGGCTGCTGCTTCAAAAAATAGAAATGCTTATCCAGAAAATTTTGACCAATCAGAAACACAAGATCATGTGGAAACCGGTTTTGAAGAATATGTAAAAACTCCACAAAAGATTGCCGCTTTGGGAATCCAGGCTGCAAATGCTTTGCAGTACGCGCATGATCGTGGGATTTTGCATCGTGACATTAAACCGGGAAATTTACTTTTAGATCGTGATGGACTCCTATGTATCACTGATTTTGGTTTGGCGCGTGCAGCCGAACAAAGTGATATCAGTCAATCAACAGATATCGTGGGTACGCTGGGCTATATGGCACCTGAAATGTTTCGGGGGGAGACCTGCTCCCAGAGCGACATTTATGGTTTGGGAATCACGCTTTATGAATTATTGACAAAACATCCTGCGATTGAACGTTCAAGTCGCCATCAAATGATTGAACGGATCACCCATGGCTCGGTTGTCCCGCTCAGGCGTATTAATCCTGAGATTTCACGCGATCTGGAAACGGTTGTGCTCAAAGCGATTGCACATAACCCCAAACATCGCTATCAGAATGCGAGAGATTTAGCTGAAGACCTGCAACGTTTTCTTGATAACCGGCCGATTCGAGCCAGGCGCGTGACTGCCATTGAGCGTCTTTGGCGTTGGAGTCGCAGAAACCCCGCTGTTGCCATGTTATCGAGTCTTGCTCTGATCTTGTTAATGTTGCTGGGAGTCTCTTTTGCGTTTGGATTTGAACAGGAACGACAGCAAAGAAAACGTGCTGAAGCGTCTTCTCAATTGGCGACAGAGGCACTTGACCGAGTCTTTGACCGATTTGTTCCCAGCCGTGCTGGCTCATCGGATAATGATAAGACCACTGCCGATTACGCGGAACCGGTTTTGTCTCGCGAATCAGCTGATTTATTGGCGGGAATGGTACAGTTCTATGAGCAGTTGGCTGAATCGACCGGAGAGCAACATGAGTTTGAGCTAAAAGCGGCAAATGCCCAACACAAAGTGGGTGATATTCATCGTCGACTGGGGGACTATGAGTCTGCGTTAGATGCATACCAAAAGTCGCTCACACTTTATCAGCAGAATCTCGAAAAATCAGATCCCTTTACGATTGCCACTCTTTTAAATGAAATTGGTCGAGTTTATAGCTATCTGGGGCAACGTCAGGAGGCAAAACAGTCTCATCACAAGGCAGAACAAATATTGCAAACCGCGCTGGCTCAAAAACCGGATCAAGCTTCGCTTCGTTTTGAACTGGCACGTACTTTCTATTTGATGTCTCGTAAAATTCGTCCTGAACAAATTGAGAGAAACAGAGCAGAATCAGCAACTCCCCTGCCCCATTTGATTGATAATGAGTCAGGGTACAAGCAGGTGCGGTTGCAAGAAGCGATTGATATTCTTGAACAGCTGATTCACTCCAATTCTGCAAAACCGGAATATCGATACCTCCTGGCTTTGTGTCTGCAGCAGCAAATATCAAATCGATCTTTTCCTCAATCGTCGGAAGACAGCAAAAAACAAGAACGTGTGCATCAGATTCTTGAAAATCTGGTTCAGGAATACCCCCATGTTGCAGACTATCGTCAGGCCATTGTCAAAGCTTATGAAAGAATAGATATTCAACATGTTCCCACGTTCTTAGTAAATGAGGCGCTTCTTTCACAATTAAAAAAAGCAATTCAGCATGCGAGCCGTCTGGTTTCTGAATACCCGACGATTCCGGAATACAAAATTTCTTTAATCCATGCACACAATAAGATGGCTCATGTATTAAATGCATTATCAAAACAGAATGCGACTTTAGAGGAAGTACGTCTACGTCATGATTCAGCTGAGCTTTCGTTAAGAGCAGCCATCAGATTACAAAAAGAACTCATTGTTCAATTTCCTCAATACGCTGAATATAAAAACTGGTTAGCAAAGTTTCAAATTGCGTTAGGAAAAATTCTTTATAGAAAAGAACACGAAGCAGAAGCAACCAGTTTATTGGAGGGGGCGGTTGATATTCTGGAAACAGAATTGAAAACACAATCCCAGGCGCCTTTTATTTATTATGAGCTTCGCGATGCAACAGAGGAGCTCTCTCATATTTATGAAGAAATGGGAAATGAAGTAGATAGTATCGTGATGTGGGACAAATTTGAGAAATACAAAGCTGTTCTCAAGAAACTACAACCAGAAGGCGCCCTACGTCGTCCCGGAAATCTGAGACGTCCCCCACGTGGTAGACGCCGTCCTCTGCGTGATCAGCAGCCTCCGCCATTTCGGCGATGAAATACCCTATTTAATAGGTTTAAACAGATCAAAACTCATCAGAGCTAATGTTGTCATTAGTTTTTTTTCCAGAATTCAAACCATTTCTTGTCGCAGAACTCAGACCATTTTTTATTGGTACTATCGTGGGATCTCGTGCGGCGTTTGATAGACTTTCCATTAATAAATCGCACCAGATCTAAGCTGAGTTCTTTTGCTGACTGATACCGTGTTTGTTGCGATTTTGCGATGCAATTCAAAATGATTGTTTCAAAGTCAACTGGAATCTTTGCGTTTCGTTTGCGAGGCCTCAAAACTTCGTTATGAATGATATGATTGGCCAGCTGACTCCTCTTATGAGTCTCGAATGCTGGTGTGAGTGTTGCCAGTTCATACATTACCATTCCCAGAGAATAGAGGTCACTTTGTTCGTTATGCTGATCTTTAAAGCGTTCAGGGGCCTGATAAAGTAACACTTTTGCAGATTGTTGTTTGAGTACTCCTTCTGCAAATTGTGGTAAGGTAAAATTGGCTAACCAACTCTGCCCTTCACAATTCAATAAAATGTTTTCTGGGTTGATGTTATAATGTAATATTCCTCGGCCATGAGAATATTGTAAGGCTTTTGCTATTTGCAGTCCGATTCCTGCGAATGTGTTCCATTTGTTTTGTGTTAAAGTGAGTGCTACTGCCTCAGTCTGCTCGTCATGTGGGATTTCTTTGTTCTCGTCTGACAGGTATTGAATAATTTGATCCAGCCTGACTCCATTCACCAGTTGTAGAATCGCATAACAATATCCCTGATCTTCTCCTGAATGATAGAGGGAAACGATATTCTGGTGCTTGAGCCTCGATGCCAGGCGGGCCTCTAGTTTGAATCGATCCCGCCAGCGTGGGATTGTTTTTGACTTCCAGGGTAACAGCTTTACTGCAACACGACGGTTTGAGCCACCCTGTATCGCTTCATAAGAAATTGATGTTTTGTTACGACTGATTTCACGGATGAATCGACAATCGCCCAGTTGTTTGAGATTGAACTCATCAGGAAGTGGGTATAGTAAACGCGAGTATTCTCGATTCCCTTTCCATTGCTCCATCGTGATCAGCACGGGAAAACTTTCACGAATTGCTTCGGCATATTCAGGATATGCAATCGCATAATCTTCAATGGAAGGATTCAACCACTGCCGATATTCATCCAGAAATTGGCTTGCCAGCGTTTCAAGTGATATGTCTGCTGTCGATAATTCAGCAGACAGACCTGTTGTATTTTGACTCTCGGAATCCATGATTCGATGTTGGCCCTTCAATGTATTCTAAGACCACATTTACTGGCCACTCATTCTCGCCCCTACTATTGGTAAGATTTAGACTTGAGCGATCATTTGAAATCATATTAGAAGATACCAATACTATATAAAGTATGCCCTAGCATCGATTTCATTGCATGCGGCCATACGGATTATCATCAATTAAAAAAATGGCTAAGATACTACGATCGGGCACACATTTAATAACGTGAGTGGCTTCACTGTTGCTACAAAAAATAACAATATTCTCATGATTGATTTGTAGAGACACTTAAAAGAAGGGTATGTCTAATCTGCAGGTATGAGTTTGTGTTGTTCCTAAGGTTCTGTCATTTCAGGACTTAACTAAAAGGTGATCGCTGGAGATGAGGGCTTGGTTTCAATTACTATTTGCACACTGAGTGAACAGTAATTAAAACAGCTTAGGGATCAGTAGTGTCACGGAATGTTTCAAGGCTCGCAGTCGGGAGCGAGGAGGAATTCATTAAAACGTGACACAACAGAAGTTCTTAATTGTACATTTTATTAATTCGCAATTAATACTCTATTAAGAAAGAAATGAATCCTGGAGATTTATTAGATTACCCTTCTAATTCTTCTCTTTAGTTATCATAAGACAATAAAAAATTAGTTTGAATGAGTTTATTGAAACGAGTTCGTTTACTGGCAAACCAAACGAAGCGATCGTTTTCTAACTGAAGATTGTATGAAAACCAAAGTTGGATTAAGCTTTCTCCTTTATCCAGGTAATCTGGGATAATACGGCTTAATGCGATTCATCGTTATCTGACAGCAATTAATTAAAATTGACTCCATAAATGGTCTGAAACCCACTCATTGATGAGAGGTTGATTTGTGGTGGTTACGCCAGAAGTGAGCAAAAGTAAAGAACATATTATGCAATACGTTTATCATCGAATCTCACTCAATCTGTTTTTGGTTGTAGTGATTATCATAGGAGTTGGTTCTTCTTATCTGAGCCTGTTCGCTGCCGATTGGCCCACTTATCGAGCAGATGCAAATCGTAGTGGATACACGGTTGATGAATTGCCTAAGGAACTTGTACAACACTGGAAACTTCAGACCGAGCATGCGCCTCAACCTGCCTGGCCACGCAGCACGCGCTTGACCTATGATCGTGCTAATCATTGCGTGATCGCCAAGGGACGCGTTTTCTATGGTGACAGTGTGACTGGAAAAGTACGTGCTCTGGATCTCAAAACCGGTCAACAGATTTGGGAATTCTACACAGAAGGCCCCGTTCGATTTGCCCCAGCAGTCTGGCAGAATCAACTGTTTGTAGCCAGTGATGACGGGCATCTTTATGCCCTTCAGGTCGATGATGGAACGTTATTATGGAAACGCCGAGGTGGGCCAGGTGACAAAATGGTTGTGGGAAACGAGCGTGTGATTTCCAAATGGCCAGCGCGCGGGGCACCTGTTGTTTCGGATAATACTGTTTATTTTGCATCTGGTATCTGGCCCAGTGATGGTATCTTTCTTTATGCTTTAAACGCGAAAACGGGAGCGCAAATCTGGTCGAATAAAGATTCAGGTCAAATTTACATGCCTCAGCCGCACGGTGGTGCTAATGCCAATAGCGGTATCTCCGCACAGGGATATCTGGCGGTTGCTGGAGATCACCTACTCGTACCTGCCGGACGCGCAGTCCCTGCGTCAATGGATCGCCACACAGGGAAATTTGAATACTTTCATCTACAAAAAAACAGAAAAGAAGGTGGCGGCGATACGATTGTTATCGGCGATTTTTTCTTAAATAGTGGCGTGATCTTCAAATCAGCAGACGGTCAGGCGATTGGAAAATCGGGAGGCGGTCAAATCGCTGCGACCAAGGAGGGTCTGGTACTGGCAAATAAAGGTACAATCACCCGCTATCAATGGATTGATAGCGAAAACCCTGATCGGAAGGGGAAGCTCGTTCAAACGAAAAGCCTTCAGAAACTCTGGTCTGCCAAAGCCGCTCATCCCTGTGAAAGTATCATTATTGCTGGTGACAAAATTGTTTCTGGGTCTGCTGGTTTTGTGGATGTGATTGATTTGAATTCGGGTAAGAATCTCTGGACGACCTCTGTGGAAGGTACCGCTTATGGCTTAGCTGTGAGCAATGGAAATCTGGTCGTCAGCACAGATCGCGGAGTGATTTATGCGTTTGGCTCTCCCAATTCAATACCTCCAGGTCAGCAAGAGAAAACCGCACACAAAACTCCCTTTCCCTTAAATTCAAAAATAGCAGACGTGGCTGCAGAAATTCTCAGAAAATCAAAAATCGATCATGGCTATTGTTTTGACATCGGTTGTGGCGATGGAGCCCTGGCTTATGAAATTGCGACCCGTTCCAAAATGCGTGTTGTTGCCATTGAATCAGATCCGCAGCTGGTTGCACTGGCTCGTAAAAATTTGACAGCAGCAGGATTGTATGGAAAACGAGTCGTTGTATTGCAGCGTCCGCTCGATCAAACAAACTGTCCGAACAAGGTTGCCAATTTGATTGTATCCAGTCGGTCCATTGAGGCGGGAACGAAGTCCCTTTCGCTTACTGAAGCCAAACGATTACAACGACCTTATGGTGGTGTCATTTGTTACGGCAAACCGGGAGAATTAAAAATAGATCGACGTGGAGCAATTCCTGGTGCCGGAGAATGGACACACCAATATGCGGATGCGGGAAATTCACTCTGTAGTAACGATAAACTGGTCAACGGCCAGTTAGGCATGCTCTGGTATCGTGACTTTGACTTTGTCGTTCCTTCCCGGCATGGTCGCGGACCCGCTCCCCTGTTCGCAAACGGACGTCTGTTTCATGAGGGAAACGACGGCATTATCGCCGTTGATGCATTTAACGGACATGAACTATGGCGATTCAAAATCGAAGGGGTTCTCAAAGCTTATGATGGTGATGAGTTGATGGGAGCGTCGGGAACAGGCAGTAACTATTGCCTGGGTGACAACTTTGTTTTTGTACGTCATGAGCAGAGATGTTTTCAGGTGGATGCTGCTACAGGGCAACTGGTGAAAACGTATGAAGTCCCTCCACCCAAGGATGCTTCCAGTGAAGAAGAAGTGAAACAGCCTTGGGGATACATTGCCTTTCATGATGGTGCAATCATCGGTTCAGCAGCTGATCCCAGCCATATTGTTGCCTACCGATATCATCATACAACCGGCGACATGAAAAAACAGCTCACCGAATCAAACAGGCTATTTGCGTATGATGTGAAAACAGGTCGTCTGAAATGGCAACACGATTCCAAAGACTCGTTTCGTCACAATGCGATTGCAATTGCCGATGATAAGATTTATTTGATCGATCGTCAGCTGGCCGAGTTTGATCGCACGAAAGAATCCAAACGAAAGCCCCTTCCCCAACCAAAGAATCATCCTACCGGTCAATTAATCTGCCTGAGTATCGCGGATGGTTATGTTCTTTGGAAAAATGGTAAGGATATCTACGGCACGACGCTCGCTGTGAGCCCTGAAAACAATGCGTTGCTGATGAGTTATCAACCAACAAGCTTCAGGCTCTCTTCAGAAATTGGGGGCAGACTCAGTGTCTTTGACAGCAACACCGGAGAAAAAACCTGGGAGGCCAAAGCCAATTACAAGTCACGTCCGCTCATTAATGGCAAGACCGTATATGCGCAGGGAGGCGCCTGGGATTTACTCTCGGGAAAACCGAAACCGTTTAATTTCAAACGCTCTTATGGTTGCGGCATCCTGGCGAGCTGTGAAAACATGATGTTCTTCCGCTCCGCCACGCTCGGCTATTTCGATTTCAATAAAAACACAAAAATTGAAAACTATGGTGGTGTCCGTCCGGGTTGCTGGATCAACGCGATTCCCGCTGGTGGTCTTGTGCTGGTTCCCGATGCCTCGGCAGCCTGCAGTTGCAGCTATTTGAATAAATCATGGTTTGCTCTGGAAACGGTAACGACTAATTAGTTTCTGAAATTCGAAACCATATAAAAAATGATCCGAACTGTCACACCTGAAGATACAGATCCACTGATTCATTTGGCTGAAGAGGTAGGCCTTTTCTCACCTCATGAGTTAGAAGATTTGCGACAGATGTTGGTCGAATCGTTGACCAGTGCTGGGGATCAACGGCCGTTATGGATTACCGACGACGACACCGGGTTGGTGGGAGTTGCCTACTGTGAACCAGAACGCATGACCGAAGGGACATGGAATCTCTTATTAATAGCCGTCCATCCGAGTCACCAGAAACAAGGTCGTGGCGAAAAATTGATACACTATGTGGAACAAACTTTGACAGCTCGTGCAGCTCGAATTTTGCTGGTTGAAACGTCGGGGACACCCGATTTTGAATACGTGCGGGAATTCTATCGAAAACAAGGTTTTGGAGAGGAAGCCCGCATTCGCGATTTTTACGCTGAAGGCAGGGACAAAGTGATCTTCCGTAAGGTATTGGCTACGAAAATATAGTGTGCCATGATATTCTTGCTCAAACGGAACTATTGGGAATGTGAAATCAACCATTGGTTCACACCACTCATCACCCTGCTCTATTTTTCTGTTTCGAGTTGGGAATCAAGAATTTTACCCCACTTTCTTAATAACACATTGTAATTCGGGTATGCTGAAATTACAGTGATTAAGACGTTTACCGTTTCCGCTTACAAGTAAGAGTTTCTTTTGACATACAACAACAGGAATGAGTTATGAATACGCCACTTTCTCTGAAAAAAAGTCTCTGCTCTGGTTTGGGATTGATGTTACTGTGTGTATCCACCTTAACCGCAGGTGAAAAACAAGATCCCAAAAAACAAAATGTTCCGCCTGAAGGATTTGTGGCTTTGTTTAACGGGAAAGACTTGTCCGGCTGGATTGGGATGAACTTTCACAAAGTCAAAGGGAAAAGTCCACTTGCCGTCGAGAAGTTGCCTGCTGCGGAGCGTGAAGAGTTGCTGAAAAAGAACTGGGAAGATGTTTTAAAGCATTGGACAGTAGAAAAGGGAGAGTTGGTAAATGATGGGCATGGCGTCTATCTGACCACAGCCGAGGATTATGGTGATTTTGAGCTATTACTTGACTATAAAACAGTTGCGAAAGCGGATAGCGGTATCTATCTTCGCGGTGTTCCACAGGTCCAAATTTGGGATACGACTAAAGAAGGAGGCAAATGGGATCGTAAAGCCAACTTGGGTTCAGGTGGGTTATACAATAACAAAGGTGAAGGTAAATACCCGCTCGTCCATGCTGACAAGCCATTTGGCGAATGGAACCATCTGCGAATTATCATGAAAGGGGAAAAGGTCACCGTCTATTTGAACGATAAATTGGTCGTAGATAATAAGAAAATGGATAACTATTACGAAAAAGATACTCCCATCTATGCGACTGGCCCCATACAATTACAGACACATGGTGGCGAAATTCGTTTCCGTAATGTGTTTCTGAAGCAATTAAAATAGAAATTAAGCAGCGCCTTAGAATTAGCACTCGTTCTAAGCGTGAGGCCGAATATTATTACTGGTGTTACAGATGGTTCAACATTCCAGGCAGGGCTGTTCAAGGAGGATGCTCTACATGATGCGATATGGTAATCGACTGTTTCTAGTTGGGATGTTGCTCCTTGCCGGTTGTACGAAAACGACTCCTGTGGAAGAAGTATCAGTAAAATCAAGTGGCATTGCTCTGGATGAAAGTGATGTACCTGATCTTTCCACTGCATGGCCGGGCTGGCGTGGACCTCAGCAGAATGGCATCGCTCCGGATCAAGAATTGCCGACTCAATGGAATGGGACAACGAATATTATCTGGAGAACAGACATTCCCGGTCGGGGGCATAGTTCTCCTGTTGTCGTGGATGACCTGGTTTTACTGGCAACCGCTGATGACCAAAGTCAGCAGCAGATGGTCATGGCCTTGAATCGTGACGATGGAACGGTTCGCTGGGAGTCTGTGGTTCATGAAGGTGGTTTTCCTTCACCGAGGGAATTACACAAAAAGGGAACCAATGCGAATGGAACCGTTTTATGTGATGGCGACCGTATATATGCCGTCTTTTTCAATTCCGGTAAGATTATTGCAACGGCTCTCGATTTAGAGGGAAAGCAACTTTGGCAGCAAGAATTGGGAGCCTTCAATTCCAAATTTGGCTATGCCCCTTCACCACTGCTTTATAAGTCATTCGTGATTATTGCCGCGGATAATCGCGGTGGTGGCTACATTGTTGCCTTGGATCGGAAATCAGGAAAGATTGCCTGGCGCATCGCTCGCCCTGCAATCAGTACTTATTCCAGTCCTGTAGTTGCAAATGTCGGCGGACGCGATCAATTACTGATCAGCGGTTGTGACCAGGTCGCCAGCTACGATCCTTCAACGGGAAAACTTAATTGGAGTACTCCCTGTCTGGCTGAAGCGACTTGTGGAACGATTGTCACGACGAAGGATCGAATTTTTGCCAGTGGCGGTTACCCCAAGCGTGAGACCGTCTGTTTGTCCGCTGAGGGTAAACTGCTCTGGTCTGATAAAACGAAGATCTATGAACCATCGATGCTGGTGGATGACAGTCAGCTTTATGGTATTACAGATGATGGAATTGCCTACTGCTGGTCCATCGAGACGGGCGATGTGCTTTGGAAAAACCGAATGCGCGGTTCCTTCAGTGCTTCGCCGATTCTCTGCAATGGATTGATCTATGTCTCCAATCTTTTAGGCGATACGTTTGTTTTCGAAGCGAACGCCGATGGTTATCAAGAAGTCGCCATTAATAAGCTTGGCGATGATTGCTACGCCAGTCCAGCAGTTGCTGATGGTCAGCTCTTTCTGAGAATCGGAAAACAGTCAGACGGTAAACGGCAGGAAGAACTTGTCTGCATCGGATCGCAGGAACCAGTACCAGCTGACTAATCCAAAATCGAAAGAGGTAAGAAACGCTTCTTTCTCTTTATCATCGGGTTGTTATTCGCCCTCGAAGCGATCACTTCCTGGCGGAAAACAGGACGCGCTTCCAGTCTGCATTAATGAAATTCCTAATGCTTGTCTTGCAGTTCTACCATGAAATTCAACTTTATAGTCTATTTCATATGTACATTTCAATATTCCATGATTCTATGCTGAATTCTGCATGCCAATTGCTACAGCAAGGCATAAACAATACCTCTGAAATGCATAAGGGAATTTTAATTCTTTGATGCGAGATTGGGATGTATACAAAATAAACATGCATAGTGTTCGAAAAAACCGATTCGGTAAAATTGTTAAAAAAGGAAGAATGTGCATCTGTTTTTAGTGGAAATAAGGTTGTCAGTTAGGTAATTTTAGTGACTAAAGTAACAGTGGGTGAATTATGCACTGAGGGATTTAACCTCAGTTATTGTGTCATATTCATCCATTTTTATATTTTTACATGATGAGGTATTTGCTGTTTTTTGCATTTCCTTATCTGCGGGCCGCTATCGTTATCAACAAATTTCCTACCTCAAGAGTCTTTGATTTTCTAGCGAAGGATTGACAGGATGCTGCTTACGAACTGGCTCAATGCGCTCACCTCACGTATCAAGAAACGCCCCACTTTCCGCTCACGTGACCGTCGTGCAATCCGCAGACGATGGCAAGCTGCAGTCAACAATCAAATCTCCACGACAGAAGTTTTGGAAGATCGTACGCTGTTGACTACATTTTCATTACAAAGCAAGTTACTTCCTGATCCAGCAGTAACTCCTGAAGACGGTGATTTTGCTGGTAATTCAGTTGCCGTTGATGGCGATTGGATGCTGATAGGAGCGCAATTTGATAATAATGTCAATGGTTCTAATGCGGGAGCCGTTTATCTCTATAGCCGAAATGATGCTGGAACACCTGGAAGCGAGGCTGATGACACTTGGGATTTCCATTCAACCATTCTTTCTCCAAATCCGGTAGATCCCAATAATAACCATTTTGGTAATTCGGTTGACATTGATGGAGATACATTGATCATCAGTGCTAGCTTTGCAGAAGAAGGCGATTCATTCGGTTCTGCCTATATCTATACGCGAACTGATCCCAGTGCAACTCCTGCAAACCTCACCGATGATATTTGGGTCCATACAACAAGTCTTTCCAGGCCATTAAGTCTGACTGGTGACTTAGGTGATGAAAACGATAGCTTCGGGACCCATGTTGCCATCAGTGGAAGTACAGCCATTGTGACGGCAAGATTTGATGATATAGGTGGGGATGCCAGCGGTTCCGTTTACGTTTTTGATACGAATGATGGATGGAATACTGTTTTTGTTTCGGCGATAACGGCTTCCGATGCGGTTCCATTTGCCAATTTTGGGACATCTGCTTCAATTAGCGGTGATACAATCATTGTTGGGACACCTCTAGACGATACTCTTGCCGGTAATAGTGGCGCTGTTTACATCTTCGAACGGAATGATCAAACTTTGGTTGGTGATATTTCCGACGATACCTGGGATGAAGCAGTCAAACTTACCTCAGCCAATAATGGCCAATTTGGTTTCTCAGTTGATATTGATGGGGACTTTGCAGTCATTGGTGCCTGGCTTGAATCCGGTGGTGGAGCAGCTTATGTCTATGATGGTTCGGCCGGTTGGGCAACACCGACTCAGGTACGACGTTTAACGGCCTCTGATGCGACAGCGGGTGATCGTTTCGGAGCCTCTGCTTCGATTAGTGGAGATCTAATTGTAGTAGGTGCAACCCTGGCAGATAATGATGACGGGGCCATCTATATCTATGATGGTTCCAATGGATGGGTATCTGCAACCGAGCAGAAAATTTCTGATCCTGCTGCACAAGCTAACGATTCTTTTGCTGCTGATGTTTACATTAGTGGGGAAACAATTGTTGTGGGAGCTTTCGGTAATATCCATGATTATGGAGGAGCAACAGGGCTTGTAGAAAGTGGTGCAGCCTACGCATTTGGTCCGACCTTACCTTCGATAGTATACGTTGATGATAACTTTAGTAATCCAGTACCAGGTCAAGATCCCGATGGTCCAGGAGGGCCAGCCACCGACTTTGGTTTTGATGCCTTTGCGACGATTCAGGAAGCCATTGACGGTGTTGCCGATGGTGGGATAATCCACATTGCAGCGGGTACCTACAATCCAGCATCGACTATTACCGTTTCTAAATCCGTTACCATTCAAGGACCTCAAGCGGGCGTCGATCCCCGCCCAGGAAGTGGTTCATTACGAGACCACACCGATGCAACTACTGAAGCCATTATTGATGGAGGCGGCGCACTAAGTCGCATCTTCTTAATTGATGCCGACAATGTTACTCTCGATGGACTTGTCATTACCAACGGAACCGGTGATCTCATTCGCAGCAGTAATGGTGTGAGTCAGGCAATCGTTCAATACAATATCATTCATAACTCTTCTGGTGATGAGGGAGTTCAACTGGCCCAAACCAGTAACTCTTCGATCCAGTACAATTATATTTTTGATACCACCGGCGATGGTGCCAATTTTGCTGAATCATCGAATGGGAATATCAGCTTCAACGAATTGAATAACATTCGTAGCACGAACGGAGCCATTTATGTCTACGACTCCGAAGCAATTACCATTGAGGGAAATTATCTCGATTTAGGTCATCTGAATCTCAATGACGGGATCAAAGTTGTTGATGATATTGGAGCAGATACCACCACAAGCTACATTATTAATAATGTGGTGATCGATTCATTGCAAGATGCGATTAATGCGGAGCGTTCCAACGTCGTCATCAGTGGGAACGATGTCAGTGGAAGCTCAAGTCAAAATGGTGTCATCTATGTGAGTGAAAATGTAGATAATATCCAGATCACAAATAATTCGATTCATGATAATCTGGCATCGGTAGCTGCTGGTCAAATAAATTATGCGATTCGAATCGGCAAAGGTTCCGATTTTCCCACGAATGTGGTTGTGCGCGATAACAGCATCGTGAATAACGAAGCCCTGATTTTCTTCCGTCAGGATACGCAGGCAACACTTGATGCCGCACGAAACTGGTGGGGCACGACTGATCATACTGTAATCGCTGCGGGTATTGTGGGTGTGGTCGATGGCTTAGGGGCAACGAATGGTGAAATCGACTTCTCGACCATTTTAACCAGTGGTGCAGACACTGATGGCGCGACTCCTGGCTTCCAGCCAGACACATCCAGTCTACTCGTGCACGCCTTGGGAGTTGAACCAGCGATTGGTTCCCGAATTCAAAATGCAATCGATGTGGTGGATGATTTCGGTTCCATAGAAATTCAGGCGGGAACTTATAACGGAGATGTCACCGTCGGTCGTGGGATTTCTCTCAGCGGAACTCCCGATATTCAAGGAACGCTGACAGTGACGGAAGGGGCCACGCTTGCTCCTGGTTTCAGTCCGGGCATCATTCTCTCAAACGGTTTGAATATTCTCGGTGAGACATTTGAATTAAACAACATCAATCTCGGCAGCTTTACGCAACTCGACGTCGGTCCGGGCGAAGATCTGCGTTATGTTGAGTCGGTTCAGGGTGAAAATATTCTCTTCTGGAGAGGCTCCACAGGAGAATTGCGTCGGGCAACTTATACCTGGAACGGAACAAATTTAGTCTTGGGAGCAATTACCAACCCCACAGGTCTGACTTCCGGTGACCATGCCAGCATATTGAATCTCGGTGGAGGTGTATTGGAAGGATATTTCCATCCCGGATCTCCGAGTGCAACGGGACAGTTTCATGCCATCAGTAACGATGGCGGCCAGACATGGATCAATGAAACCTTAATTACCTATCCCTTCTCGACTCCGGGAATCGGTTCCGACTCGGGAACGACCGGTGGTGGAGGAATTATTGAACTCAATGGCGAACGCCGTATATATGCTCAGAACAATTTCGGCGATATTGTCTTGTGGACAACGGCAGCCGGCTCCAATGGACCACTTACGAATATCGGAGCACTCATTGATGGTGGAACGGGTGATTTCCAGAATCAGTCTCCCAGTGGCGATGCCATTGGCCTCTCCTCCGGGCAAACACTCTATCTGTATGTCGATGGTGAAGGTTCAGAATCGACTTTGGGTGCCATCGGTGCATTAATCGTCGATGCCTCTGGTCTGGGAATCACCAGTCAGATCGATAACTTTATCTCTGTCTCCGATAGCGCTTTGACGTCAGCCGGTTTGACAAGCCTGGATGAAATGACAATTGGGGCTGTGCAAATCGTCGGCAATACGATTACTGGCGTATTGATGATCAATGGTGACAGCGTATCGAATGGCAGTAACGAAGATCTCTTTTATGCTCCCATTACGATTAACACGAATACCCTTCCTCCCGGAAATCTGGATATTGAAATCAATGGCACCACTCCTGGAACTGAGCATGATCAGATCGACGTCACTGGAACGGTCACAATTGGTGCTGGGGCGACTTTAAATCTCATCGATGGACTGGCAGGTCCAGGAACTTCTGGTGACACGATTATCTTTATTAATAATGACGGCTCAGATGCCGTTGTAGGTGAATTTGCAGGATTGGCAAACGGTAGCGATGTTGCCTTTAACGGGGAAACCTGGAATATTTTCTATAATGGGGGCGACGGCAACGATGTCGTGCTCGTATTGCTCTCCGAATCTGAAGTTTTTGTCAATGATGACTTTACTGGCCCTGATGGAACCGTCATCGTCGACGCAGATCCCAATACGGTTGGTAATCAACATGCGATTATTGGAGTCAACGCCTTTGACACGATTCAGGAAGGCGTCGATGCCGTCGCTGTCGGTGGAACGGTTCATATTACCGATCAGACGGCAGATGCAGGAACGTATGTCGAAAACGTGACGATCACGAAAGACATTACCCTTCGCGGTACTTCAGGAGTTGACGGCGATGTCACCATCACACCTCCAGCAGGTGATGGGATTACGGTTTCCGCTGCGGCAACCTCCGCGACCATTGAAAACCTCACGGTGACCGGTACAACTGGAGTTGGAATATTACTATTAGGTCTGACAGGGGATGTCCTCTTAACCAACGTAACCTCGACTTTCAACGATATCGGAGTGGTGGCAAGTAACGTCAATAACTTCACCGACATTGATGGTACATATCAAAGCAACAACAACGGTGGAATACTGGTAGAAGACATTACTAACAATGTCACACTAACTCGTACATTATTGGAAGACAATAACGCTGATGGAGATCCACAAGGAGAAGGCTTTACGGCACTTGCCAACCTCAATTTCAATTCGATCGGTGGTGACCTGCTTGTGGAAGGAGTGGTAGCACGTGACTCTGATGGAGCGGGAAGCGCTGCGGACCAGTTAGCCGCCTTTTTCGTAGGCGGAGTCGGTGGCAATGCGACGTTCCAGGACTCAACGGGCGTCGTTCAATCTGTTCTGGTGGAAGGGCATGCCTTTGACGGCATTGCTTTATTCGGTGTTGCCGGGGATACCAATCTGACAAATGTGACATCTATCAATAATGGAACTGATCCATTTGGCCTAACTGGTTTAGGTGGTGCTGGGGTAGTCATCGCTTTTTCAGGATCAATAACTGATACGAACGGAAACTATTCCGGAAACACGAATGATGGTTTTACAGTCTTTAATATAACCGGTGATGTGAGGCTCAATCGTACGACGTTAGAAGACAATAATGCTGATGACTTCGGGCCAGGGGCCGGTTTCTCTGGTGGAACCATCGATGGAAACTTTATCGCGGAAGGTGTGACAATCCGAGACACCGATGGCGCAGGAACGGCTGCGTCTCAAACAGACGGGGTTTTCATCGATGGAATCTCAGGCGACATCACGTTCCAGGATTCAACGGATATCGTTCAATCTGTGACAATCGAAGGCCACGACGAATTTGGTGTGCTTGTAGAAGCGTTTACAAGTCCGGCAAGCGTAGTCACATTCACCAATGGAACTTATTCCAATAATGCTGAGGATGGTATTCACATTGACTTTGTTGATGGCTCAGCAACATTCTCCAATGTGACTGTCGAAAATAATGGGGGCGACGGATTACAGCTATTTGAAATATTCGGTAATGTTGACATCAATGGCGGATCCTTCGGTGGTAATCATGAAAATGGAATCGAAATCGAAGATGCATTCGATGTTGCACTGACCAATGTGACTTCCAGTGCCAATCTGCATGCAGGAATCGAAGTGACTTTTGTCGATTCTTTTTCTGATACAGACGGTACTTACCAGGCGAATGAAGATGCCGGGATTCATCTGTTTGATATTCTTGGTAACGTCGACCTGACCCGTACCATCTTGGAAGATAATAATGCCGATGATGGGGACTTTGGAGATGGCTTTACTGCTGTCCCATTCTTAGAATCTGTTGCTATTGGCGGCGATCTGATAATCAATGGCCTCACTGCTCGTAGTACCAACCCGGGTACAACACATCAAACCGCTGGTGTGTATGTGGAAGGTGTTGACGGATCGGTCGTCATCGATGGTTCTACAGACGCTGTGACCATCAGCGGAAACGAAGAGGAAGGCCTCAGCCTGATCGATGTTGCTGGAGATGTAACACTGACAGACGTATCACTCACAGCCAATGCCTTGAACAGCTTTGTGAGTGGTGCATCGATATTGAATATCGTTGCTACGACAGGTAATGTAATTGATCATTTTGATATTAATACACCAGCCTTGGGAGGCGAAGGTTTTCTCCAGCACACTCGCGGAGGGGTTGTTCAAGATATTATCGAGACCGATAACATCGGCACCCTCGATATCGATTTTGATGCCGGCGACGACACAGTCACCGTACTCCCCCACTCTACAACTCTCATCGATCTCAATGGTGGTGATCCCACAATCGCTACCGGTGATGTTTTGACCTATATCACTCCGGTAGGAGAAACGGCAGCCAATACTCCTGCCGGTCTTGATGGTGGTACAATCAGTTCCACGGGTGGATTTGCAGATGTGGTGTTTGATGAATTTGAAAATTTATCGATACCTGGTCCTCTCGTAGTAACGGGAACGAGCGGTGATGATTTACTCATTATCACTGCTACCAACGCTAATTCCGGCACCTATCAAGTCATCACCGATGGAGTCGCCGGTGCGGTGATCAATTTTTCTAACATTACTGACTTAACGTTTGATGGTCTGGAAGGTGATGACACACTGCGAATTGTCAATCCTGCAGGTGGTGTGTTTGATCCGATCAATGGCGTCTTCTTTAATGGTGGGACCGGTGGTGAAGATGGCGCTGGTGATACACTTGAGATTCTGGGAGGCACAGCCACTTCAGTCGAACATCGTTTTGTCGACGATGCCTCTGGTAGCGTGCTGTTTAATGGTGAAGTAATAGGGACGATTACCTATACGGGCCTGGAGCCGGTGATTGATCTGGTTGCCACCCCCGACCGTATTTTCAGTTATTCAGGTGCAGATGATGTGATTACATTGTCCGACGCTGGTGTTGCCGGACAAACATTCATCGATTCGACATTCGGCGAGTCTGTCACATTCCTCAATCCCACAGCAACATTTACCATTAACGCTGGGGCCGGTAATGACATTGTCGATGTCAATTCATTAGACGCCAATTTCTCAGCTTCACTAACCATCAATGGTGATGCTGATAATGATACAATCAATGTTAATTCAGCCATATCATTCGACACTGGCAATACTGTTGAGTTCGACTCAGATCTGATTAACGTTGGTAATGGTGTCACGATTACCGCGTCCGGAATTACCTTTAATGGGACAACAGTGGAACTGGATGGCGATCTTGTTTCATCCAATGTTGCCGGTGATGTCGCTACGGTGAATGTACTCGGGTCAACGGGTGGTGCAGAAATTCAAGATGCGATCGATATCGCAGGTAATGGCGGCATGATTAATGTTGCCGCAGGCAGCTATATTACGGCAGGCACACTTGATGTGAATGAGTCGGTCTCAATCCTGGGAGCAGGAAGAGATGTTGTTGAAATCCTTAAAATGGACGATCCGACTGGTAACTTTGACGAAGCTATTAATATCTCGGCGGACAATGTCACCATCAGTGGCGCACAGTTGGGTTGGGAAGTTCATACTCCAGCCACCGACTATCAGGGCTATGTTGTAGTCACGACAGCTGACAATACGACATTGACAGATCTTCTGTTCGAAGATAATTATCGTAGTGCCATTGTCTTTATAGGTGCGGACAATCTGGAAGTTTCTGATTCAATATTCGATGGCAAGTTCGGTCGCGCTGCGATTCGAGATGGGAATGGTGGCGCGGGCGAGAATTTCCTGATCACGCGGAATGAATTCCGTGCCGACCACTTCCGCTGGGGACCCATTTCGATTGGTCCACAAGGATCAGGTGGGTCATCCGGCGCTTATAGTGGCGAAATTTCGTTCAATTATTTTGGAAATGGTTTAGAAGCCGGTTCATTCCAGGAAGAGGGAGACCGGAACTATACCGTGACGATTACCAATCCTGGTCTCACAGCCGCTGGCCTCGATATTCTTCACAACACATTTGACTGGCAGGATTCTGCGGTCACAAATGGAGATGGCAACTTTGGCCAGCCGGGGGGAATTTTCTTTGATCCTTCGATCTCACTTGCTCCAGGCTCAGTCGATATCTCAGACAATATCTTTAGTGGGTTCACGTTCGACGGTCCACAACCCAGCAACGATCCGTTATGGAATACAACCGGTGGCCAGTTTGGTGGCGCCCTGGAATTTGATGGAGTGGATGACTTTGGTATTTTCCAGAGCGCACTGTTTGATGTGGGCACAGCGGGAACGCTTAACTTCTGGGTCAATATGCATGATCAAAGCCAGCGAAATCAATTCTTTGAAGGTTTGAATGGCGCTGGTTTTGAATTCCAGTTTCGTGATAACAGCGGAGGGCAATTCTTTGGAAGCCCTGGCCGTTCTGGAAACGTGAATAACTTTGCTATTCAAGATGGGAGCGCAGGCGGTACAGAAAACGTCTGGCAGAATCTGCAATATACGTGGGATTTCAATGCTCCCGGGAATCCCCAGATGCACATCTACATAGACGGTGTCGAAGTTGCCTACCTCAGTGCAACGTTCGATTCAGACCTCACGCAATGGGTCAACGTCGTCAGTACCGTCAGTCAATTAATCACCGTCGGACGCGATGCCAGCGGCGACCGGCACTTCGATGGTTTGATGGATGACGTCGGCTGGTTTAATGCGGCACTCAATCAAACAGACCGTGACAACATTCGCACGAATGGAGTGGCCGCTTTAACTGGAGATGCACGTCTCATCGCGCATTGGGACTTCGATCAGGCTGCCGGCAATATTGCAGTCGACAATGAAAATGGCATCCAAATGTTTTTATCGGCGAATGGCATCAGCCCACTTGGTCCTGTCTTTCAACCAACGGGCGGTCAGTTTGGTGGTGCCCTTGAGTTTGACGGACTTGATGACTTCGCCACCTTCCAGGATGCAGCCTTCGATGTGGGCGAACAGGGAACCTTAAACTTCTGGGTCAACATGGCTGATACAGGAAAACGAAATCAGTTCTTTGAAGGCCCCGGTGATGGCGGATTGGAATTCCAGTATCGTGATAACGGCGGTGGACAATTCTTTGGACGAGCTCAAGATGGTGCCGATTTCACGATTCAGGATGGCGGTGCGGCAGGTGTTCAGGGCGTTTGGACCAACGTCCAATACACGTGGGATGCAAACACCGGCGAAATGCGGATTTATCTGGATGGTACCGAAGTGACTTATCTGGCAGGCTTCGATGAAAATCTGGCCGGATTTGATATCAACAATTTCACGGAAACCATCGGCGGCTTGATGAATGTGGGACGCGACCCCGGTGATGGAACTCGCTTCTTTGCCGGTCTCATGGACGATATTGGCTGGTTTGATGGCGTGCTGAATCAGACCGACCGTGACGACATTCGCAACAATGGCGTCGCAAATCTTGCCGGTGATCCACGGCTCGTCGCACATTGGGATTTGGATGATGCTCCCGGAACGCTGATTGCTTCTGGCGACAGTGGTACCAGCATTGATTTGCATATTCAAGCTGAACCCCCTGCTCCTCCCATTGGAGGCTTTGGAGTCATCGCACCTCTGGATGCCTCGATTACTAATAACCTTTTCTTTGATAACGATAACAATTCCAATCATGTGTTGGACCCATCAAACAAGCTCGGTGTTGATCCGCTTTATGCGCGTGATCATGATCCCGCGTTCAATCCTGCGACGACCTCTTTGGAAGAGATTTTTGCTATTGGCTTAGGTTCCCCTGCCGCCTTCATGTCAACCGAGTTTGCCGGTGATCCCGCGACAACGACCCCTCACATCGGGGCGTTTCAGGATTTAGCACCCTTTGGTGCTGGTGACATCGTCATCAATGGTAGCAATGCTGATGACCTGCTTGAGATCGTATTCACCAGTGAAACCGAAGCAACGATGACGCTGACAACAGGTGTGGGAGGACCAAGTCCCGTCGTCACAGGCCCCATTCTGCTGACAAATATTACCTCGTTCACTTTCAATGGTCTTGAAGGGGACGACATCCTCAGGATTACCAATCCTGCCGGCGGCTTACTCAACCCCACAAATGGTCTCTTCTTCAATGGAGGCACTGGTGGCGAAGATGGCGCTGGCGATACCCTGGAAATTCTGGGCGGAGTAGCCACAAGTGTCGAACATCGCTTTGTGGACAATGCCTCAGGTAGTATGTTCTTTGATGGTGAAGGCGTAGCGACGATTACTTATACCGGTCTGGAACCGGTACTCGATACGATTGTCGCCACCAATCGTACTTTCAGTTTCCTCGGTGGCGCAGAGACAATCACGCTCTCCGATGATGGAGTTGTTGGCGATGGTGTCTCGCAAATTGACTCCGATAACTTCGGTGAAGTTGTCGCTTTTTTGAATGCCACGGATTCCGTAACGATCAATACCGAAGCATTCGGTGGTAGTGGTGTGGATGCCGTGAATATCGAAGGGCTGGACAGTACCTTCGATGCAGATCTGACCGTGAACGGAGGCACCGATGACACGGCGACCTTCCAGACCAACGCGACAGACCTCGGTTCAGGCGACCTGACTATAGACATCGGTAACGTGGTACTCGATCAAGATGTGATCACAACTGGTAACGCAGACCTCAATGCCTCCGGTGGTTCGATTACCGATGGCGGATCAAGTGCTGCCGACGCCTTGAGTGCAGCCACAGCGATCTTAACTGCCACCGTTGACGTAGGGGGTGCCGGGGACGCGGTGGATATTGATGTTGCGAATCTCGAAGCCGATGCAGGAGGTGCTATTAATCTCGACAATAACAGCGGTGCGCTATTAACCATTGGAGGGATTAGTGGATTGCAGGGCTTACAGGCAGTAACAGGAATTGCACTAACGACTGACGACGACTTGCAAATCGATGAAAACATCAACTCCACAAATGGCCTGATTGATATTGAATCCACATTAGGTGGCATCACCATGATGGATGGTATCATTATCAGTTCAGGCACTGGTGATATTGAGTTAACTGCCGATGGTGATATTGATCTGACGGAGATTACTGCTGCTGGAAATGAGGTGCGACTCACAAGTTCTAATGGAAGTCTTACTGATAATGACGCATCAGAATTCACGGGTATAACGGCAGACCGCGTAGCACTCCGAGCTGCGACCGGCATTGGAGGTCTATTTTCTGATGATATTAATGTGGATGTCAATACGCTAGCTGCCAGCACCACGACTGGTATTATTGAGATATTCGATTTCAACACCATTGCGGTTGATACTGTAGATGGTCTTTCCGGTATTTTGGGTGGTGGAAACATTCGCTTGTTGAGTAATAATACCATCGATGTTAACCAGAACGTCCAATCTACAGGTGCCGCATCGAATGTTAATGTCACTGCTGGGAATCACCTGAATGTGAATGCCAGTGTTCTATCTAATGGCGGTGCCATTGATCTCTTGGCTTTCAATGACATTAGTCTAGGGGCAAGCACTGTCGTTGATACCACTACCGCTGCACTGCTCAATATAAGGGCGAATCTCAATGCTTCTGGTGATGGTGCATTTACCCAGTCTGAAGGCGGAGTTGTTGATGCACGTGGTGGTTTTTTGAGTGTCACTTCGTCGGAAGATGCTAGGATCGCCAATCTACGAAGTATTGGTGCTCTAATTAATGTTCAGTCTGTGAGTGGCTCTATCATCGATAATACCGCTGGGGAAGCGGCTTTGATTACTGGTAACGAGGTTGCCCTGCGTGCGGCGACCGGGATTGGAGATGGCAATGACATTGATACTGTGGTCAGTGTCTTGGTAGCGTCTTCCCCTGGTGGAAATATCGAAGTCAGTAATACGGGTGCATTGGAGATCGGCACGGTGTTTGTTGGAGTTGCTCTAGTGGGAATTAATGCCGATACAGGAGAGGCAACGATTTTGACCGCCAGCCCGTTGACAATTGCCAGCGATGTAACCGCTGCCGGAGCAGTCACTTTGACTGCCGGTGATTCGGCAGGACCCGGGGATGACCTCACGATCAATGCGGGCGTGACCGTCGAATCCACGGGGGCCAATGTGGTTCTGAATGCCGGCGATGATTTTCTGCTGTCACTGGGTGGCGAAGTGATCGCGAACACCACAATCGAAATTAACGTTGATCCCAGTGGTGGTGACCCGGATCCCGTCGGTTCCACTGTGGACCTCTTAGGCAATGTCGACGCCACACAGACGACGATCAACGGTGGCGCTGACGCTGACATCTTCAACATTCTACCGACCGCAGACTCACCGATCACTGTGAACGGTGGCGATCCCACATTGCCGGGACCCGGTGATGTGCTCAACATGGACTTCAGCGGTCTGGCTGCTGCACCCTTCCTCACACTGGGGGCGACTCCCGGCTCGGGTTCCTTCGGATTTATTGCTCCGGACCTCGAACAGACTGTGGATTTCACCAGCATCGAAAATGTCAACAGCGGTGGGACTCCTTTCCACCTGGTCCTGGACATGTTTGCCGCCGGTTTCCAGAATGCGGCCGATGATACGATTGACGTGCAACTGGATGCCGCAGGCACCAACCTGTTGATCGACGTCAACGCCAGCAATTTCGCTTCTATTGCCGCGGCCGACATTCTGTCGTTTACCGTCATTGGTTCGACCGACAACGAAACACTCAATATTAACGAATCACCGGGTGGTCTGCCTCTGTTCGATGTGGCCGCCCCTGTGATTCCCGGCTCAAACGGTTCGCATTTGAACAATGCCGCTGATACGTTGCTGGAAGATCAGTTCAATCCGACCACCTACGATGCCGACGACATCACGATTCACTACGATGGTGGTGATGGTACTGATGCCATCAACGTCAACTTCACGACCGTGCACAACGCGGCTTACTTCTCAGACAACATTGACAGTCTGGGCAGTGGTAACATCGTCGCAGCAACACCGGCAGGGCTCGACATCGATTTGGGTCTCTCCTTTGGTGCTGTGGAAGGTGTGGGCATTAACGGAGCCGGCGGCGGCTTGCGGGTCGATGCTTCATCGACTCCCTTGACCACAATCGTGAATATCGACGATGACGGTGCCGCGGGAGATGGTGTTTCCCAGATCACGGCCAACGGTGGTTTCGCGAATATGGTCTTCAGCGGCTTCCAGGGACTGCAGGTGGTCTCCGGTACGGGTGAAGAACTGATCGACCTGATCGCGTTAGACTCCGCAACGACTGTCACCCAGATTGAACTGGATGCCGACGACGTGTTTGGCGCCCCGGATCCAGCCAACGACACGATCCGCGTCCGTTCCACACCAGCGGGCGTGACCGACATTAACATCCTGGCTGGTCTGGGTGATGACGAGATTCAACTGTTCGACGCCAGTAACACGGTCAACAACATCTTCGCCGATATTACCGTGGATGGCGAAGGCGGCAACGACACACTGACGATTATCGATTCCGGTGATGCCACGGGGGACACGTTTGAAGTCACTTCGACCACTGTGGACGGGCTGTCCAGTGCGGTGGGCCCCGATGTGACGTTTGCGGAGATCGATAACTTGAATGTGACAGGGACCGGCGGCTCTGACCTTATTTTTGTCAATATGACTACACAGGAAGATCTGAATAATGTCGTCCTCAACGGTTTTGACGGCGATGATAACTTCTTTCTCCAAAACAGCACGCCGGTCGGCGTCGACACCCGCCTGAACGGGGATGCCGGGGAAGACGACTTTATCTTCCTGTTCAGTAGCGTGCTTCGCGGTTTCATCGACGGGGGCGGCGATCTCGACCTGCTCGACTACTCTAATTACAACAACGCCGTGCATGTGGCGCTCTCAGGTCTGGGCACGATTGACGGCTTCCAGGGCCGCGAAAACAATGGCAGCATCCTGGGCACCGGTGTGGCTGGCCTCGGCTTTGACAACATTGACGATCTGTTCGGCACCTTTGGCAGCGATATTCTGGAAGGTCCCGACCTGAATAACTACTGGGGGATTACCGGTACCGACGAAGGCTTCCTGATTGCCGATCGTCCCAATCTGATGAGCGGTCGTCCGACCACAGCCGGTGATACAATCGCCACACCACCTGAGCAGTTCATGGATTTCACGGACTTCGAAAACCTGATCGGTGGTAACCAGCAGGATCGCTTCGATCTGAGTGATGGCGCTGGTCTGACCGGGACGCTCGACGGGGCGCTCGGCAACGACAGCCTGGACTACCGCGACTTTACAACCGGCGTCACCGTCGACCTGTTTGCTGGCACCGCGACCAACATTGGTGGTGGCTTAGTCGCAGGCACTGGTGGCGGTGATGACGACAACAGTATCGAAAACGTGTTTGGCGGTGATGGCAACGACAACATTACCGGCGACAACGACAATAACATCCTCGGTGACGGCTTCGGCAGCGACAACCTGGACGGCGGCGGCAACGGCGTCGGCAGTGAAAACGGGGGCAACGATGTCTTCCTGATGGAACCGGGGACTGGCGGTAGCCAGGATGTGATCACCGATATCCACGGTAACGACACGATCGACTTCCGCTTCGCCAGCCAGGGCATTCTCTTCGATGTCGATATCATCAACACTCCACAGGATGTCTTCGGTGGCAACACCATCGAACTCAGACAGATTCAACCACAACAGCCCGACACGAACCCCAGCTTCATGGAAAACATCGTGGGCAGTGAGTTCAATGATATTATCTTCATCGATCCGCTCTCCCAGGATGGTAACTTCCCGATCGACGGACCTCCGGTACTGCGTTCGGCTGACGGTCGCGGGGGCATTGATGTGCTCGACTTCGACGCCAAAGGCCAGGAAGTGATCGACACCGGTTTCTCCCTGACCGCCGACGGGGTGGGCACCGTACAATACCTGAACTTTGAAAACGTACGGCCCTTCGAAGACACACCCGCCTTCATCGTCGATAACGGCGACCTCGGCTTCTCACTCGGCGGCGACTGGCCCTTCCATCCGGGTGGCACCGCCGCCATTACGAATGGCATCGGCTTTGAAAACGACGTGCATTCGGTACGTGAGGAATCGCCGATCGGTAACGGACCTGCCCAGGCCTTCTGGGAATTCTATGGTTTGACACCGGGTGACTACCGAATTTCGGTCACCTGGCCCGTTTCCACCAACCCAACAGTCATCGGACAGGCGGCCACGGATGCCCCGTATACGATCTTCGATGGCGCCCGCACCGACATCGGCACCGCCGCCGTCGATCTGGGAACCATCGATCTCAACCAGCAACTCGAGCCAGATGACTTTACCGCCGATGGCACGGTCTGGGAAAACCTGGGTGTATTTACAATCAACAGCCGGACGTTGACCGTGATGCTGACCAATCTGGCCAATGGCCGCATCACCGCCGACGCGATCCGCATCGAACGCGTCTCTGCCGGACCCGAAATCGAACTACGCGATATCACCGATGCACCGGTCCCGCCGACGATCATCATGGACGGTCATCAGGGGGGCATCAACTTCGGTGCTACCGAAC